>NZ_JBMDJJ010000019.1:0-93985 GCF_057809135.1 Chryseobacterium sp. FG46
TTTATCAATGATGACAGACATACACTCCAGTTGTCACTCCACAGGAGTCTCAACAAAGTATTATCAAATAACTCAGTATTACTTTTGCTTTTTTAACCTTTGATCTCTTAAGACTCTAATAAAGTTGGCTGGATTCCTGCGGAATGAAACAGTAGAAAGAAAAGGCGCAAATGAAAAAGAAAGACGCCATTGGAATAGCAATAACACCATTGAAAAAAGAAGTTTATCTATTCTATTGGCAGAATGATATTCCTCCCTTTTTTAAGCTCATAAATCGATTATCACGAATAAGAAGTAAATAATCCTGATAAATATGTTCGAGTGGCTCAAATCTATTTTATTTTAACCCAAAAGAAATAAAAAACCACCTCTGTAAAGGAGTGGTTCCATTTATGGCATTTTAATTTTGAATTTACAAAAGAGACTTAGTTTGCTCCGATTGTAAAAACTATTTGTGCGCTATACGTTGCCGCAGGAATTGTTACAGATACACCACCCATTTGTAATTGTACATTTATAGCTGAGTAGTCTACACTGTTGTTAATTCCTAATACTCCACCAAATGTAATTGTAGAAAGTGTTACTGCACTGGACTGAAGTATTTCTATATAATTCGCCGTTCCACCAGAGAATGTAACGGAACAAAGCAAACAAAGCCCATTGATAGTTGCTGATCCACCACTTCTTTTTGCATAAAGTTTAAGAGAGCTGTTCCAGTTGGTAGGAACATATTGCATACTGATTTTGGCACCAGAGCTACCAAGAAGATTCAGGAAAGATCCTGGTAAATGACCCGACAACGTGAGTAGGCCAGGATTATCGTAAGTTCCGGTATAGTTGGTTCCCGCTTCAGTGATGGTAGGTACACTTGCATTCCAGTTAGATCCTGTAATATTTATGGTTTGCCCTTTAAGGTAACTTCCCATTATTAAAGCAATAATGTATAGATACCTTTTTAAGAACTGTTCTTTGAGAAAAGGACTTTTAATTTTCATTTTTTAATTTTATTCTGTAATGGTGTAGGTGATGACAATAGCTGTATTGGCCTGTGCCTGTAAATTGCCATAAGTACTAGTGGCAAGTGAAATGGTGAGGGCATGGCCGTTATTTGCTCCATTTCCTGTATATGCTCCTCCAATACCACTAATAATCGTAGTTGGAGTGGTTGTAAGGATAACCTGCCCTGCAGATGTTCCCAATGTTCCACCTCCGGCTCCGGAAGCTGCAGCTGCCTGAATTCTTATATTGACACCTGGAATAACTGTATTTACTGATGCTGTAATTCTTCTGGTAAGTCCTCCGGAAGCGATAGCAGATGTATAGTTGATCCACTTTGACGTATTGGGTGCTGGAGCTACCAGAGCATTTCCAGCCTCGGTAGGACGGGTAAAATTTAAAGTTATGCTTCCTGTAGGTTCAATATCCATTAAAGTTACTTTGGGTAAAGTCAAAGTAACGGTAGTACTTGCAGTCTGGGAATAGGTTGAACTGTATACAGTACAAAATACAATTAATAATATGGAACGGATCAGAATCATCTCTTCTTTTTTATTTCATTATATCCTACTTTCAAGGATTCCTTTTGATATTTGATCTCTATCTGTTGTTTAACAACATTGATGCTTAATTTTTTTGTTTCTGATGGTTGTAAAGTAAACAGAAATTTATCTGTTGAGATTTTATAGCGTTTATCCAACCCATTACGATAAACTTTTACAATCCAGTCTCCCGGACGTAGATAAGTGAAATCAAAATCTTCTCCGATGTAGCATACCTTACGAAAAGTCTGATCATGGTTGCTAGCTTCTACAATGATACTTTCCCTTTTCTTCTTTCCTTTTAAAGATGATTGTTGCCAGGAATCTGGCTGGTCTTTTTCTCCGGTTTCCAGGAAATTAACATGGCCCTGAACATTTGCTGCAGTTGTTAATCCGAAATTAAAAGTATGCTCTTTATTCATCAATGAAAGGGAGGCTGGAAAAGTTTGGGTTGGAATATCATTGATTTCTGTGGTGGAACGGTCTATTTCAAGATAATAATTACCCGGGATAACATTTTTAAACATATAATTTCCATCCTTATCGGTAATGGATAAGTAACTTCCAAGCATTAATCTTATTCCCTCTGTTTTTTTTATACCTAAGTTGCTCACATTTCCAGACAGTGAAATATAATCGGCAATTTTCTGTACCGGAATGTTAGGTCGCCATGTATAGCGCATAGAGAATATGAAATCTTTATCTCCAATTTCTCCTCTTTGCAATGAATATCTTCCGGAAAGGTCAAGTTCGTTTCCAGGAAATAATTGCTGATGAAAAAGAAGTTCAAACAGATTTCTGTCTTTGAAATATTCCTCAGGCATATAATTGTTCTGATAAAAGATGCTTAATCTGGTTTTATCAGAAAACTGGCTATAGATTCTTGCTCCGTAGTAAAGGCTTTTCTGATTCTGAAGCTGATATCTTGAGCTTATAGCATAACTTCCGAAGATGTTAAAAGATGTTTTGAATTTTTGAAATGAAAGGTTAGCAGAATAGAAACTTGAATTTCCACTAAATCCCGTCAGATAATTATCTGTTTTCCCGAATTGTCCATCTACATTTACCTGAAATACTCCTATCTGTTGATTAATACTCACTTTGAAATAACGTTCATAATAATCAAACTGTTTAGGTTCTAATCGATCTTTATAGGTTTGATACCCATTATTAAGAATAATGAAACCACTAGGCAGATATTTGTACTGTACTCCATATTGAAAATACTTTCTGTAGGGGGCTGCCAGTAACAGGGTATCTCTTTGGAAGTTTTTGGCATCCTGCATGTAATTGGCAAATATGCTGATCTTTTTGGTGATATTGTAATAAATATTACCGTTAAAGGTATTTGTATTGGTAAAATATCCGGCAAAATCAGGACTGGCTCTCATGTACATCAGACTTCCGTTCAATTTTTTAAAAATGGCTTCTGCCTGTAATAAATAGGCTGTTCCATCTGTTTTTTGTGTTGTACTGTATGCCAATTCCCCGGAAAGATTAATGTTTTTTGAAACTTTAAATTTCCCTTTAGCATAAGGCAGATGAGCATCTGAGTCAAGTTTTACATCTCCAAATCGGATTTCTTCTTTCCTCGGAGTTTTGTAGAGATATCCTACAGATACTTCAGACTCTTTTCGGATTTTAAAGGCTGAATAAATATTAAATTCATCTTTAATATCTCGGAAGAATCTGGGATGATTATAGAAGCCGCCGAAGCTTACTTTATTAAAATCATATCGGATTTCTGCCCCGCGGCCATATCTTGCAAATTCTGTAAGATAAGAAGAAGAGTAGGTTTTATCGCCAAGATGAAGAAAAAACTTATCTCGTTTATAATTCACAAAATATTCCTCATATTGGGTGAATGTATTAAGCTCTACCGGATTGTGAGTGACAGCCCTAAATTCAATCTGATTCTTATTGTCTTTATCAAGTGTTCCTTTGCCGTAAATTTCACCTTGAAAACCATCATTATAAACGCCCATATTCTGCATTCCAATGAAAGATAAAGAGAAAGCAACAGGCAGTCTGTGATAAATATCGTTTTCAGAGGGTTTTACTGATATCACCTGAGTGGTTGCATAGACATCCTGAGTTTCTTTGGGATTATTCCTCGGATGTACCGAAAGATTTAGGTTCTGAAATTCATTCTGAGCAAGTTCAGAACTTGTTACTTTGTGAATCGTAATGATTTTTGATTCATTGGGTGCAAGAACAAGAGATGATTCATTATCAATAACAGCATTTTTACTTTCAATAACAATACTTTCCGTTATATTACCATTGTTTTTTAAAAGAAAAGATGCACGGATCGTTTCTCCAGCTCTTACAAATTCAGGTGTATTTAAAGCTGTAACCAAAAGCTTTCTGCTTCCGGAAACTACAATTTTTGAACTTTGTGTAAAAGCTGTTCCATTATTACGGTCTGTAATGTTCAGGGTGACAGAATAAATACCCTGTCCTGTTTCAGTACCGATCCGTAAAGGAACCAGATATACCGATGTTTCATAAGGCGGAATCTGAAATTCTCCCTTTGCTAAAATAGGATTTATTGAGGAACTTGAAGTGACAACTGAAATATCATATATTTTGGTTTCCGTCGAATTATTTTCTAAAGTGAAGGGAATAGAAGTAGACATTCCCGGCATTAAACTATCTTTTTTACTGACCAATCTGTCGGATTGCTCTTGGGAAAAAATAAATACCGGGAATATTGATATGATAATAAATAAAGTCCAAGTTCTAATCATTTTTTACTTCTAATTCCACATTGAGTGCAAAAGCATTCTCTTCTTCATCCGTTGCTATGATAGTTGCTTTGTATTTGTCAGGGGGTAATCTACTGATATCAATGTAAAATGTCTTGGAGGTATCTGGCAAAAGTCCCATCGTTAAACTTGAATAAGTTCCCATCTTTTCACCCGTTTTCCGGTTATAGATTTCAATAGAAGCTGTCGGTTTACAGTAAAGATTGCCATGATTGGCTATTGCTATCTTTGCTGTCTGCTTTCCCTCCTGTTTTTCTACCTTTACATTTTCAAACTTAAGGTCCGGTTGGCCCTTTTCTGCTTCAAAATCTGTAATGACCTGAATAGCATATCGTATAACAGAAGTGATGCTCACTCCCGGTTTATTGTCGCTGGGTTTTATCTCTTCTACCGGTTCTACAATGATCACACTCCAATAGCTTCCCGGATTCATTGCCTGATTGGGAACTGTTATTTCATAAAATATCTCAGTCTTTTCCTTACCTTTAAGAGTAACAAGATTGGTATTGAGCTTTAGCCATTCTCCATTACTGCGTTTATTGGTACGTAATGCTGTATAATTGATGGTTCCGTCTGCATGGTAGGTATAATCCTGTAAAAATATTTTTACACTTTGAGGGTTGCTGCCTGTGTTTTCAATAGCAACTTTTCCTTTATACACCTTTCCGTTTTCTATTTTGTAAGAATGCGTAAGCCCGTTGAGAATCACAATACCGGCATGTAAAAGGCTGAACTGCAAAATAAGGGTGATCAAAAGAAGGATACGCTTTATCATGATGTAAAGTTTGGAGTTAAATCATTAATAATACAAAGCCCGGAAGAAACTGGATACTAATTTCTTCTTGTTTTTGAAACGTAAATTAGAATTTTAATTAAATTCTAATTGTCTGATATTGTATACGTAACGGTAGCAGCAACAGTAGCTGTAGCCTGTAAATCTGCATACGCGGCTACCCCTCCAGGACCACTTCCTGCAGCGAGTGCATAGGTAAGATTATGACCGTTATTGGCTCCATTCCCGGTATAAGCACTTCCGATGCCAGAAATAATAGTCTGATCGGCGGCACTTAGTGTCAGAAGGCCTGCAGATGTTCCCAGTGTTCCTGCTCCTGCTCCGGTAGCTGCAGCAGCAGTTACGTTAAGATCTACTCCTGGAATAATGGCATTCATTTTTACACTTACATTACGTGTAGGGTCTGCAACAGATTTAATAGAAGAATAGTTAAGCCATAAAGTAGTGTTGGCCGCATCCGGAATAATAGGACTTCCTGCTTCAGTAGGAGCCGTGAATCCAAGGGTAATGTTTTTTGTTGCTGCTGGTTCAATATCTACTAATGCAACTTCGGGAATAGAAATGGTAACCGTATGGTTGTCTGTATTGATGTCCTGCGCGCTCAGATTCCCGGATAGAGCAAACGCAAATAAAGACGCTGCAATAGTCAAATTTAGTTTTTTCATGATGATGATAATTAGTAGAGTGAATATAACGAAATTCGGAATACATTGAATAAAATATATAATAATTTTTATATTAATAAGTATTTACATTATGTAATGCATTTTGGTTAAAATATTCTTTAACGGAATAAGTCAAAAAAAAACCTATACAAATTTGTACAGGTTTTTATCAATATTAAAAGAATTTTTTACGCCCAATGCGGATCAGAAACAGAAACTTTTCCGGTCTCTATACGTCCGGCAAAGTGCCACAAATGTTCGTTTGACGAGATTTTCAAATCATACCACCCTTTAAATTTATCAAGATCGATCATTATTTTTTCTTCTGATTTTTGTACAGGAATTGTTTTTTTATTTTTTGTGTACAAATCTTCCAGATTGATGGAGAAATTTTTCTTTTTGTTACTTCTTATAGTCAGCTCAACTTGGTTTTTTGCTGTTATATTTTCTAAAATTATATCTATTTCCGGAGAAATACTTCCCTGAAATTTCCTGAAAAAGCCATTGGGACCGAAAATTTCATAATCATAGGCTCCGGAATGCACAGCAAGGGACAAATTTTGTCTGGAATATAAGGCATATGAAAAATGATAATTATTACTGTTAAATTGAGTCCTGTCATAAACAAGCAAAGGAACTCCATTTTCTTTCAGATTAGTCATTTTTATATGATCGCCTTCCAAATTGACATGGAAATGATAAGGCAGCGGGCTGGATGGCTTCAGTCCTCTTTCCTGAATGTCAAGCAAACTATCATTAAGTTGATCTTCAGAATACCATTTAAGATCAGGAACAGGTTTATTTTTAGCTGCATTGATGGTTTTAGCGTAATCCTTCTGATCCAGATAATCCATCTGCGGAACTTTTATACTGGAAGAGTTGAAAGCAGAGGTAAGATCACCGCATACAGCTCTTCTCCAGTCACTGATATTGTCAACATGTACATTCTTTTTGAATTTTTTCATGATAAATTTCTCCAGAAACTGCAGTACAGAAGTGTGATCCGATACTTCGGAATTGACAAAGCCTCCTTTTGTCCATGGCGAAGCGATGATCATAGGAACTCTATAGCCTAATCCTACAGTACCTTCAATTTTTTCATAATTTTTTAAAGAAGGATTACTCATGTATTCCTGAGATTGATCTACATATTCCACTCCTTCTTTTCCATTCATGTCAACAGGCTGGCTTGGATTCACCGGTGGTGCGAAAGGCAGCACATGATCAAAATATCCATCATTTTCATCGTAATTGATGATGAATATGGTTTTTTTCCATGTTTCAGGATCTTTGGTAAGAATATTTAAAACCTCAGAAATATACCAGGCTCCGTACCAAGGTGATCCTGGATGATCTG
This sequence comes from Chryseobacterium sp. FG46, assembly GCF_057809135.1. Lineage (NCBI taxonomy): Bacteria > Pseudomonadati > Bacteroidota > Flavobacteriia > Flavobacteriales > Weeksellaceae > Chryseobacterium > Chryseobacterium sp. FG46. Next base: position 7,122 of record NZ_JBMDJJ010000019.1, read on the forward strand.
AGAAATGTTCAGGAGCCACAAGCCAGGAAACCAATGGAAGCTTTTTCTCTTCCACATCTTTTCGGAACTGAAAAAGTACATCTCCTTCAGGAACAACCAGTCTTTCTCCGTTTTCATCCTTTCCGATTTCAAGTTTCCAGTAATCCGGATCGTTGGAATTAGTCGTAAATGCTTTTTCGTGAAGGTTTTTTTCTTCCTTTGAAAGCCTGGAATAATTATCAGGATGGTATTTCACCTGATCTTCCTGTATTTCCGCCAGCATAGCCTCCAGCCTTTGTTTCTGACCAGGATTTTTTTCAATTTCCCCTTTCAGATAGGTGATGATATTAGGAATATTCTGATAGTATCCTTTTGAAAACTTAACGTTGAATTTTGAAAACCACTCAATCGGGTTATCTGTAAAATTACTCAGCCAGGCTTCCTGCTCTCCGGACATTCCTTTTGGAAGACTGATCTCGTTCTGATAAATTCTCCATGAAACATTCTGCTGTTCTAAAATCTCCGGGAAGCTTTTCCATTTTGCCTGTCTTGCTTTGTCATAATCAATGTTTTCATTAACAACATTGGCCTTTACTTTTCCGTTTTGCTGTTCTCTCAAAGTTCCGGACCAAAGGAATAGCCTGTTGGGAGTCGTTCCGGTAAGAGAAGAGCAGAAATACTGATCGAATATGGTAAATGCATCTGCCAGCTGATAATAAAACGGAAGGTCTTCACGGTTGTAATATCCTAAGGTAAGCGGAATATTCTTGTAATCTTTATTTCCTGAGGCTTTCGCCTGAAGCCATTGGTCAAATTTTCCTTTGTTCAATGCTTTTTGCTGATCAGCCCATGAATGTGGAAGTGAGCTCATCCAGGTAGATTTTGTATTTCTTAAATCCAGTCGGGCAGGAGAAGCATATTTTCCTTCGTCATTTTTTTGAAAGAAAACAGAATGTCCATCATGCTTTACAAAAGCTCTTTTATCCAAAAAGCCTCTTACTCCTTTAAGAGCACCGAAAGCGTGGTCAAATGAACGGTTCTCCTGCATCAGGATGACAACATGCTCTGCATCATAAAACGTAGACTGCGCAGCAGGATCAATGGCTAAAGCTTTTAAAATAGCAGGATGCAGAACATTTGAAGTTCCTAATCCAGCTAATAAAAGACTTGATTTCTCTAAAAATTCTCTTCTGTTCATGTTCAATCGTAATAAGAAAGAAACCGCAAGTTAATAGGATTTCCTGCGATTTCTTTGTTTTATATAAAAATAATCATGTTTTTATTGCAGCCACCAGGGTTTGGAATTGATATTATCATTCCCTCCATACTGAGCGGCTAATGCGGCCTTTAAATTGTTGCTGTTGTAATTATACTCAGACTGCGGATATCTGAATCTGAAAGGTGCTGCAACACCTGCTTTTAAAGGATAGTTAGGATAACCTGTTCTTAAATAGTCATAATATGAAGTCCACTGTGCCTGATGGAACATGGTCATGTATTTTTGGGTCATGATCTTCTCCAGTTGTGTTTGTAGTGGATCAGCATTATTATAAACCACTAAAGGAGTTGCCAGATATTGATTCACATCAAAGCCTGAGAAATACTGTCCCGGATTTTTTACATAGGTCTGATAAAAACTGAAACTCGCTTTGATTGCGTTGTCATAATGTGTTTTTGCAGATCCGGAAATCCAGCCTCTTGCCGCAGCTTCGGCCAGAATAAACTCAAGTTCTGAATAACTCAATACAGAAGCAGGCTCATTGGTAGGATCTTTATAAAAACGGTCGTTTACTTTAGAGATATTTTTTGCTGTGATCAAAGCAGCATTATCAGAATAAGGTGACGTAGGATTTCCTCCGTTGTAAGCTGTATAATCTGTGATTGCTTTTCCTGCTTCTTTTGCTCCGGTAGTTTGTGCCGCAAATGTGAACAAACGCGGATCATGTCTGTCTTTAAACATATTAATGAAATAATCTGCCATGTACAAACCCGAACCATATCCGCTATTATTAAACATGGTGTATCTGCTATCAGCAGCATCAGCAAACTTAAGTTCACCGTTATCTGCAATGGAGGTCATGAGAGACTGGCTTCCTGCAATTGAAGCAAATTCTGCAGCAATATTATAACTTCCTACCGTCGTTTTCTTAGATAAGGTGATCAGTATTTTCAGGCGGAATGAATTGATCAGTTTTTTCCACTTTAAAGCATCTCCGTTGTAGACGATATCTCCTTCAATTTTATCGCTGGTATTAATAAGATCATTGGCTTCTTTGAGTTCTGATAAAATCCCGGCCATGATCGCTTCCTGAGTATCATATTTCGGTTGTGTAATCCCGGATTCACCCTTTACCGCTTCAGAATACGGAGCACTTCCAACTTTCAAACTGATGTTGAAGAAATGATAGGCTCTCAGAAATTTTCCGATAGCCAGATAATTTTTGTTTCCTCTTTTCTCTGCTTCCTGCATCATTTTTCCTGTATTCAGAAGTCCTTTTGTGTAAACTTCAAAGGATAAATCATTCCATTTAATATACTGGTATGCATTTTCGCCATCAGTACCAATCATCATTCTTGAAGCGTACATATTATCTCCATCCACTTTGAAGGTGTATTGTGAAACATAGGTCAGAAGATTTTTGGGATCAATACTGGCCTGGTCATTCGGATTTTCATTAATTGTATCAAGGTTGGATTCACATGATGCTAACGTCAGAAGCCCGGCTGCAAATATAGATTTCATCATCCATAATGCTGTTTTCCCTTTTTGCCTTTTCACTTTGTTTATAGTATTTTTCATTGTCTAGACGTACTTTTTAGTTAAAACTTAAGATTAAAACCGATTCCAAACCATCTGCTGGAAGGATCCTGAATATCATTGCTTACATCACCTTCTCTACCTGTTCTGATCTGGAAATCAGGATCGGAGTAAAGATTCTTTGATTTTTTCCACATGGCTAAATTATAGGCAGAAATATTGGCAGTGAAGCCTTTTACCATTCCTTTCGGATTCAGTAATGACGAGAAATCATATTCCAGAACAACAGATCTCAACTTAACGAAGGTTCTGTCGAAAACGTTGGCAAATTCTTCACTCTCATCCTGCGTTACTCTTGCACGGTAGGGATAATTTTGTGCCCAGTCCTGATAGCTGATTGCTTTTGTGTGTGGTGTATAAAGCCCGGTTGCGGGATTGTAGTTAACCCCATCCGGTACAAAATAATACGTCCCCGGATTCGCATACTCAAGATCCCTGTACGCTACAGAATTAGGATGTTTTCCTCCCCACCACATTTTTTCTACTACCTGCGACCTCATCACACCACCGATGCTTCCATCGATTCCGATATTTAAAGTGAATTTTTTATATTTAAAGGTGTTGTTGAAACCAAAAGTCCAGTCCGGATTGAAATGCCCTAAGTTACTTGGATTATTGGCTCTTGTAGGCATTCCTGTATTGGCATCAAGAATGACTTTTCCGTCCGGAGATTTTTGCCATGTGTAGTCATAATAACTGTCCATTCTTTCTCCCAACTTAATGTTGTTGTAGTTCGGCATATTATCATAAATGGAAGTCAGCTTTTGCTCATAAGTACTCCAGTTGATCAATGTTTTCCAACTGAAATCAGCAGTTTTTACCGGAACTAAACCAAGGGTAACTTCAAATCCTTTCGTAGTATATTCATTTCCGTTTACATATTGTGAGGTGAAACCTGATGATTCAGCAGCCGGGAACTGAAGGATATTATTATAATCTAATGTTCTGAAATACGTGGCATCTAAGGTAATTCTGTTATTCAGGAAACCTGCACTTAGCCCTAATTCATAAGATTTTGTCTGCTCAGGTTTCAGCATATTTTCAACATTCAGCGTTGTTGGATAATAATACGTAGGATTTCCGTTAAATGTGGTTCCTTTATTGTTCAGATAATAATTTCTGATGGAATAAGGCTGGAAGTCATAGGCAACTTTGGCCCATGAAGCGGAAAGCTTCAACATATTGATAGACTCCGGTAATTTTACCAGGTTTGAAATAACGGCACTGATGGATGCAGAAGGGTAGAAGTAAGATCTGTTGGCTTTAGGAAGCGTAGAAGACCAGTCGTTACGTCCGGAAATATTGATGAAGAAAGCATTGTACAATCCGATATCAATGGTAGAATAAGCACTGTAAATTAACTTTTCCTTCAAATAGGTATAATTTTTAAGCGCTCCTATAGAGTTTTCGAATGTATACACTTCAGGAATTTTCAATCCGTCCGTAGACCTTTCATTTTTGTTGTTTTTATAGTAAAAAGCTGAACCTCCGGCATTGATGGTGAAATCAAAATTTTCAGATATTTTTTTCTTATAAGTCGCCAAAACATCGTAGTTGAGATTCCATGTTTTATTATCTTTTAAAATATATCCGCCACTTCTTGGAGCATCATAATTAAAATAAGAATAAGGACTCAGAATTTCCGTTTTGCTATGGTTTTCTACAAGAGATATTTTCCCTTTTACCGATAGATCCTGCGTAGCTTTATACTCTAAGCCTGTCTGAGCATTGATAATATTGGTTCTGTTCTGATTCTTGTAATACTCAGCTCCGAACCATGGGTTGTTGTACCATGCATAATTCCAGTTGGCCTGTGCTCTTCCTTCTTTTCCGGGAATCCACATATGATTTTTCAGTGCATTTCCGTCTACATCACCTCCCATCCAGATCAGGATGGTATACATGTGCCCGCTTGGGTTGTAATCGTAGTTCGGAATGTTAGGCGTAAAGGCCTGGTTGAAGTTGAACTTTGTATCAAAGATTAATTTCTCACCAAGATGATTTTCAGAAGAGAAATTGATCCCGTATTTCTGAAGATAAGAATTGGGAACCCTATCATCATAATTCATGAAGTTTCCGGAGAATCTGTATACATCTTTGTTATTTCTGTAGCTGATCGCAAAGTTATTATTGTTGATGACAGCAGGCTTTAAGAATGTATTTAAGTTATCATGGTATTTCCAGTCAATCGGAACTCTTTCATACCTTGATTTATCATCATACTGAGTTCCTGTCACAGCTCCATACCAAGGTACTACCTGTCCAGTTACCTTATCTCTGATCGGGCTGTTCCATTGGGCAATCTGTAAACCCGGAACGAATTTCGGCCCCCAGATCATATCCCCATCGTTGACTCCGCCATCAGCTCCGTCCCAGAATTCATATTTTCCGTGAGAACCGTTACCGTATTCAGTCTGGGTTTTCGGAAGATTAGTAAACCCTCCAGTGATCATGGTATTCTGAGAAAATTCTACAGAGAAACCTTTCTTCTTAGCATTTTTTGTTGTGATCAAAACAGCTCCGTAACGTCCTCTTGAACCATATAGAGCAGAAGCGGTAGCCCCTTTCAACACGTTGATGTTTTCAATATTGTTAGGATCCAAATTCTGGAAAACCTCTTTTTCCACAATCACACCATCAATGACAAAAACCAGATTGGAATTTCCTCTCAAAGTAAACTGCGGAGCCTGCTGCATTCCTGTAGGATTGGAAACATTCAGACCAGCAACCTGTCCTGAGAATAAATTCCCGATACTTGGCGTAGTAATGGTTTCAAACTGTTTCGTTCCCACTTCCTGAGTGGCATAACCAATCTTTTCTTTCTTCTTGGCAATACCTAATGCGGTAATAACAACGCCTTCAATCTGCTTTTCGCTTGGTTTTTTTAAAACAACGGAATACTGTTTTTTGGAAGAAACCTCAACGGTATAAACAGAAAAATCAGGAGCAAAAAATTCAAGAATGTCTTTAGGGTTTGCGGAAATGGTGAAATTACCATTTTCATCTGTAGTAGCGGTCTTTCCTGTGTTTTTATCGGTAATATTCACACCGGAAACACTAGAACCGTTTTCTGATTTTACGTTTCCTGAAATATTGATTTCCTGAGCGGAAAAATAAAGAGGAAGTAAAAAAACGGCAAAAGTAGCTAGAGTTTTCTTCATTTTTTTGAAGACAAATTTAGCAGAGTACTGTTACCTGTAGTTTAATGATGTATTAAAATAAAAATACGATTTAATATTTTTTAACATTAAAAATTAATAAATAAGTAAAATGGAAAATATCCTTTGTATAGAGACTTTTGCTTTATTCTATAGATATTAATATCAAGGAAACTGGGAGAGGGAAGCTGGAAGTTATTGTGGTATTGTCAACTTCTTGAAATCCTCCGTAATAAATTTTCTAAGAAAAGCTTCCGTCTTATGAAAGAAACAGATTGTGAAAATAGGACTCTGATAACTTCCAGCCTCCAGCTTCCCTCTTCCTTTCTATTTTTAAAACCTACTCAGAATTCCCCAGTGGATTTTAATATCATTAAACTTAAAAGGGTTTCCAAACTCATTTCCGTTAGACAGCTGAAAGCTCATCAATCCGATAGGAATGAAAAAATTAAAACCAAGCCCCACACTATAGAGTTTGGGTTTTACATTCAAAGATTTATTATTGAGCTGGCCATATTGTCCAAAGACGTCAAAGAAGGCCTGGTTCCCGATAAGATACCGGTATTCTAAGCTTCCATAATAATAAAAGTCAGCAAGAAGCGAGTTTTCATTAAATCCCCGCATGGAATTCCAGCCTCCGAAACGGTATAATTCATTGGTTGAGAATGCTATTTTAGAATCCATCATGGCACCTTCCGCCTTGATGTTCAGAAAGTGATTTCCCGAAATATGATAATTATGTTCTCCGAAGAAATAGAACTGATTTTGCTTGGCTTTGATATTATCTTTTGAGTAAGTGGTTGTTAAGAAATCATATCCCGCATTGATCCTTGTTTTATAAAGGAAAAGGTCAATGTCAGTAGGTTCTACCATTTCAAACCATACCCCTATTCCTTTTTTGTTATAGTCTTTTCCCTGGGTGTAGAGTTCATCTATAATTGTTGAAGTTTCCAAAGTTCCTCTAAGACCTATTTTATTTCGGTTGTTGATATGGTAATAAAAAGCAGGTAGGAATTTTACGTTGGCAAACGTTGAGTCTTGTCTGTAGATATTTACTTTGGTATCCATTCCGACGTTCGATTTGAACAGGTATGGAATATCCACACGAAGATCAAAAGTCTGCCCTTTATCCGGGTTTCTCTGCCAGTATAAATTGACGGTTTCAAAACCATTGAACATATTCCTGAAATTGACATTCATCGTTCCGTTTAAGGTAAACTTGGAGGTTTTATCATTTCCAAAACCAATCACCCCATCAAAGGTATTGGTCTTTTTCTTTTCCAGAAAGAGGTAAATACTGGTGGAGTCTTTTGTGAATAAAGTTTGTGGCTGCCGTTCGAGGGTCAGAAAAGGATGGCTCTGAAAGGTTTTGTTGATGGCTAAAAGGTTTTTGTCATCATAGTTTTTACCTTTGAACTCCTTTTCCATATTTTTGATGAACCTTTTGGGAACTTTTTCGTATCCCTTTACTACAAATCCGTTGATTGTTCTTTTATCATTTTTATTGATGTCGAGTTCTACAATGGGATAGCCATTTTTCTGCCCTTTGTATTTAGATTTGATTCTGCTGAAAGAATAGCCTTCATCAATATAAGTTTTGTTGATACTCTTCTTGGTGGAGTCTAGATTTTTAGTGAAAAAATCCTTCTGGATCTTTAATTTCTGAACAAGAGAATCTGTAAGGTTGACATATGTTTCATTGAAATTCCTGCCTTTATCGTAGAAAATTTCAGTGCTGTCGCCTTTTACTTTAACATCTTTCAGTTGGGTGAAGAAATAATTACTTTGGGCTAATGAATCCAGAAACTTCACTGCAGAAGTAGAATCTTTTACCTTTTTTCTCACTTTGGTTTCCGTATCAATCAGCCAATACTGCTTCTTCTGCGCTTGTGTAAAAACGCAGAACAGTACAAAAAATATTTTCAGAAACAGTTTCAATTTATCATTATGAATGTGAAGGGAATGGAGAAATCTTCAGTAAAAAGATTCTTCACTGCATTTCTGAACTACGTTTGCAGACTTTCCGTCAGTGTTCAGAATGACAATGCGCCTTATCAATCAACTAATTTTTATCCAGTTTATTATACTTCTTCATCAAATTTTCATAAGTTCCCTGTGGAAGAATCCATTTCAAAGGAACTCCGATTTTCTGCCCGAATTTACCAAAATAATAATGAGCTTTCCATTTATTTTTTGCTAAAAGTTTTTCAATGTATTCGGCAACTTCCAACGGATCAGTTCCGTCATTCACATGAGAGTTCATCAGTGCATATACTTTGTCAAAAACATTTTTATAAGGCTGGGAAACCTGTGCAATCACTCTGTTGTCTGCAATATTGGTTTTAATATCTCCCAGGTGCAGAGAACATACGTCAATATTCCATGGGTAAACTTCATATCTCATCGCTTCAGTTACTTTATCCAATGCGGATTTGGAAGCCGAATAAAATCCACGGAAAGGCAGTCCCATTTCACTTCCGATACTGGAAACATTGATAATTTTTCCAAATTTGTGCTCACGCATATTCGGGAGTACGGCACTCATCATCTGCACAGGTCCGGCAAGATTCAAGCTGAAAAGCTTCAGAATATCTTCTTTTGTAGAATCTTCCACTGCACCTACCATTCCCATTCCGGCATTGTTGATCAGAACATCAATTTTGCTTTCTGTTTTTAAAACCTCAGCTACAGCATTTTGAACTGCAGTATTGTCTGTCACATCAGTTGGGATAGATTTGAAATATTGGCTTTCTGTATGTTTTCTGCTTAATCCGTATACTTGATGTCCTTTTTTACCAAAATATTCTGCCAATGCAAACCCGATTCCTGATGAGGTTCCTGTTATAATGATGGTCATTGAATTCGTATGATTTTTAATGTTTTTATTTCTTCTGATACCAGTGAGACTTTTTTAATGGTCTGTGTTCAAAAGTAAATCTATTTTCAGCAAATGTAAAAAAAGAAAAATGAACTTTGATATGGATAAAGCTTTAAAGTTGGATGTATTCTCTAACTGATTTAAAATATTTAGAAATAATCCATCAGTGTTGGAAAAGTTATTATATTTTAACTCCGGTAAAATTTAGTAATTAATTACGTTTTAAATTAATGATGAAAAAAGAACTGCTAATATTATTCATACTCAATTTTAGCTTTTATTGTACAGGACAAGAAATTAAAATTCCGGAGAATTTCACTGAACATTCTATTCCAAAAGTAGAATCTCCGGAATGGTTCGTTCTTAATCATTCTAAAGACTGTTATGCTGTAAAAAAAGATAACGGTAGATTGATCATAGAAAAGACCAGCTATTATAAAGAGAATTCTGAATTGGAAATTGAAGATGGAACATTGATTGGAGAAAATAAAGGAGAATTTGGGGGAGCACTATACTTTCAGCCTAAAGAAGATAGAGAAAAAATTGAAATAAAATTTGGAAACATTGTTGATATTTTCAGATTTCAGAATAAGATCTATTTCACAGAAGGCTCAGGTATATGGGGAAGTTTGTATGAATTAAAAAAAGATTCAGCTTTCACTTATAATAAAATCGAATCCTTTGGGGATGCCTTAGAAGCTTTAACTATATTCAATGACAGTATTTATATTGCTTCTTTTCATGGCTTTTATAAAGTAGTGGATCAAAAAGCCACACTCCTTTTCAGGAAACAGTTTTGGTGGGGACTGTATCCAAACTCTGTAGTGGTATTCGATGAGGAAAATATTTTTATGGGAATACGAAGTGGAATTGTTAAGTTGAATCTTGTGAAAAAAACAGTTAACTTTTATACAGAAAAAGAAGTATAGTTTGTGTTTTAAGAATTAGATTCTTAAAATATTTTTCGTTCAAACCGCTGAATGTGTTTTTTTTTATTCCTATCATGGAATAAATTTAAGACAAACTTAATATTAATTCATTATTCATCATCGGAGGAATGATTACTTTTAATTACATATATTTCTGAAAAACAGGTGTTTAATTTTATTTTGTGGTAGATGGTACCTGAAAAAATCTAAAATTTCTTAATAAAAACATAAGAAAACCTTAATGAGGCATGGAAGCAGACTGATCTAATTTTGCACCTAATCAAAAAGGAGATCATGAATGTATTTAAAATCCCTGTATCCGTAACGTATTTAACGGGAAGGGTATTACTTATTGGTGCAATATCAGCTTCACCGGTGTTCCTCGCTCAGAAAAAAGACAGCTTAAAAGAAAAATCCATCGACGAGATTGTTGTTGTCGGCTACGGAACACAGAAAAAAAGTAAAGTTTCCGGTGCTGTTTCGGAGGCTTCGTTGGATAAGCTAACTTCCAGATCTTTGTCTGGTGTAGGAGAAGTTCTTCAGGGTAAAGCACCCGGAGTAACTGTAGTGAACGAAGGTGGAGATCCTAACGGAGCACCTAAGGTCAATATTCGTGGTCTGGGAGGAATCAACGGAGAAACTCCCCTTTATGTAGTAGATGGGGTGGTTTTCAATGGAACTCCTTCTATTAATCCCAACGATATTCAGGATATCTCTGTACTTAAAGATGCTTCTGCGGCTATTTACGGAGCAAGATCTTCCGGAGGCGTTATTCTTATTACCACTAAAAAAGGAAAAAAAGGAAATCTTACTGTAGATTTTGATGTTAAGTATGGTTTAAATGAGGCTTGGAGACTGAAAGAATCTCTGAATGCAGCAGAATTCCAGGATGTGATGTATAAGGCCTATGAAAATGCCGGAAAACTGGGAAGCTTACCGATGGCTTTTAATCCTAATCAATATCCGGACGGAAGAATTACCAGAACAGATTGGATGAAAGAAATTTTCAGAACGGGAACCATTCAGGAATACAATGTTAATCTAAGCGGAGGAAGTGAAAAATCCAGATATTTTGTGGGTATGAACCACAGAAGTCTTGAGGGGATCTTATTGAATACGCAGGCAAAACGATACAATTTCAGAGTCAATTCTGAACATAAAGTAAAAGACTGGCTCACGATTGGAGAAAATATGTACTATAATTACTCTGACGGCAATACAGCCGATACAAAAAGTGGCTATACAGGAGCTTTGGTAGCTGCCATGTATTATCCGCCCAATGTTCCGGTATATACTCCTAACGGTGCATTCTCAGGGTTGCCGATTGATGTGGCAGGTGGATATGGAGATATGATCAACCCGGTGGCGTATCTTAAAAGGATCAGCATCAGAAATCCTACCCATGAGATTTTAATCAACCCTTATGCTGAAATTACTTTGGCAAAAGATTTAAAATTCCGTTCCAATTTCTCACAGACTTTTAAACTGGGAGATGTAAAGAACTTTACGTACAGAGTTTTGGAAGTCGGGAAAATTTTTGATACCAATAATTTAGAATACCAATCCAATAATTCATCCACAGCACTTGCAGAGCAATTGTTGACTTATAAAATTTCAGCGGGACAGCATAATTTTGATTTCCTTGGAGGTTTTACGTTCCAGAAAACCATTGATGATGGGTTTGTGGCAAAATCGTATGACTTCAGAAGTGAAGCAGAGGTTTTCCAACACCTTCAGAATGCTGCAGATACCAATAAAGATGTTTCCAGTTACAGATTCAAACAGTCTTTGGTTTCTTATCTGGCGAGAGTAAACTATGATTATGCAGGAAAGTATATTGTAAGTGTATTGGGAAGACGTGATGGTTCTTCACTGGTAGCAAAACAAAACAGATTTGCGAATTACTATGCGGTTTCCGGTGCATGGGTAGTTTCGAAAGAAAATTTCATGCAGGATATTTCTTGGCTTTCAAGTCTGAAACTGAGAGGAAGTTATGGTATTCTGGGTAACCTTGGAGGGATTTCACCACAGGCTGTAAATCCGTTGATGACGAGAGATAATAATGTGATTTTCGGTCAGGATCCTTCTCAGAATATTGCGTATTATGCTACTACACGTCCCAACCCGGATCTGAAATGGGGAAAATCTGAGCAGACCAACTTCGGGGTAGACGCTTCCTTCCTTCACAACAGTCTTTCCTTACAGTTCGATTATTTTGTGAAGAACTCCAAAGATCAGATCTTCAATGTAAGCTTGCCAAGTACGGCAACCTATAATAATCAGTATGTGAATGCGGGATTATTTCAGGATAAAGGATATGAATTGGGGATCAATTATAATAAAGTAGTTTCCGGTGATTTTACTTTCTCAGTAGGTGCTACAATGAGCCAACTAAAAAATACGGTGAAACAGCTTGCCAATGTAGATGAGATCTTTATCAATGATAATGGGGTAAGAGGAGTATTGAAACCAACCCGTGTGAAAGTAGGTGATCCTCTGTATTCTTTCTACGGTTACAAGACCGGTGGAATTTTCCAGACTCAGGAAGAAATCAACAACTATAAAGATGCCAACGGAAATCTCATCCAGCCCAATGCCAAGCCGGGAGATATCAAATTCCTGAAAAAAGAAGGAAATACGGGAGTGCTTAATAATAATGACTTTGTCAATCTTGGAAGTCCATACCCTAAGTTCTCCTATGGCTTTTCATATAACATGACATGGAAAAATTTTGATCTGAATTTATTCTTCCAGGGAGTATACGGAAATAAAATTTTCAACGGAATGAAGTTTATTTCTTTGAACCCGGGTGGAACAGGGCAGAATTATAATATGGACAGAGATATCCTGAATGCATGGACACCTCAGAATACGAATACTGATATTCCAAGACTGGTACACGGCGACCCAAGCGGTAATTATTCCAAAGTATCAGATTTCTATGTGGAGGATGGATCTTATTTAAGACTGAAGAACCTTACCATCGGGTATTCATTACCAAAAGAATTGTACAGAAAACTGGATGTAAACAAAGTGAGAATTTATATGACCTCCAACAACTTGTTTACTATAACGAAATATACAGGATTTGATCCTGAAGTAGGAATGAACTCTTACGGAGTTGATACCGGAAGATATCCTCAGGCACGCTCATTCATCTTTGGAGTGGAGATCGGATTATAATTTTTAACCAACAAAAAGTAAAAGAAATGAAATTTTTCAATAAAATATTGTTAGTATCAGGAATATCAGTAATGCTTCTTTCATGTACAGGAGAACTTGATGTTCAGCCGGAAGGAACCCCTACGGAAGCCAGTTTCTGGAAAACAGAAAACGATCTGGTTACCGGAGCAAATGCCATGTATAAGCCTTTATTCGATGGTGAATTTTATGGAAGAGGCCTTTTCTGGTTTATCAATGCCAGTGATGATATGGTAACCGGAAGAGCAAAAAGTGAGGCGGATAACGCCAAAAACTTCAGCAGCAATTATATCGCGGCAGGTGATCTTGAAACCCAGTGGAACAAAAGATACAACGTGATTGGAGTGGCCAACCGTGTGATCCGTAACGTTGATAATATTCAAACCTCTCAGGCAACAAAAAATAAATATCTTGGAGAAGCCCTTTTCATGAGCAGCAGAATGTATTTTGAGCTTGCTTATTCTTACGGAAATGAAAAGGCCGGAGTTCCAATTATTGACCGTTCGAAAGATCCGGATCCCAACCCGATTCCAAGAGCAGCCAATGTAATGGAAAACTACACTTACATTGTGAATGACCTGAAAAGAGCGGCAGAATTATTACCTACTCAGGCAGAACTTCCTGCAAAAGACTATGGAAGACCTCATAAGGCTGCAGCATGGGCATTGCTGGCCAAAGTATATCTGTTTATGAAAGACTGGAAGAATGCAGAATTCTGGGCTAACGAGGTAATGACCAAAGGAAACAGAGCTTTGTTGAGTAATTTTTCAGATGTTTTCAAGGCTGAAAATAACTACAGTTCAGAATACATCTGGTCTATCCCGGGAACTCCTAAGTTTACCGCGTGGGGAAGTATTCTTCCGGGAGTAATGCTTGAAAACAAAGGATGGGGAGAATATAACGGATGGGGATATTTCCAGCCAACGAAAGAGTTATTTGATGAATACGAAACAGGAGACCTTAGAAGAAGTACTACCATTCTTAAAATAGGAGACAAATTTACCTTTAACGGAAAAGAGAGAATATACGCTTCTTCCAATTCCCTTACCGGATACCAGTTCAATAAATATATGGATGCCTTCAAATATGAGCTGAAAAGTGGTCACGTGAGTGCCAACGGAGATTATCCGTGTACAGACCTTGCCGTTCCGATTATGCGTTACGCTGAGGTGATCCTGATCAAAGCAGAAGCTTTACTGATGCAGGGAAAATCTGCAGATCAGGAAATCAATATGATCAGAATGCGTGCAGGTTTATCAGCTAAAAACGGATGTACATTGGCTGATCTGAAGCATGAAAGACGTTGCGAGCTGGCAGGTGAATGGGCAGACAGACACAGAGACCTTGTACGTTGGGGAGATGCACAGGCAGCTTATGCGAAGCCTCTGCACGGTATCAATGGACAGGTAGTCTGGGCAGCAAGAAACTTTAATCCTGCTGTGCATAATGTTTGGGCAGTTCCGCAGATTGAAATTGTAAACAGTCATGGAATCATTAAACAAAATGAAGGCTGGTAAAATTTAATCTTTATATATAAGCCGCTATATCATTGCAGAACATTCTGTGATGATATAGTTTTTTCAAAGGAGTAGGGATAGGCCGTTTTATGCCACCTATAAAATAATAACGATAAACAAATGAAACTATCAAAAATATTAGCTGTACTGGCACTGGCTGTTTTTTCAGAAAACCAGGCACAGAATTATTTAAAATATAATGTTGGGAATGCTCATTCGCATAATGATTATATGCAGGAAATTCCCTTTTGGCAGGCTTATTATGCTAACTTCGGTTCTATTGAGGCAGATGTTTTTCTGGTAAAAGGCCAACTTTGGGTTGCACACACCGAAAAAGAACTTTCGGCAGACAGAACACTGGAAAATCTTTATCTCGATAATATTTCAAAACAGATTAAACTCAACAAAGGAAATATCTATCCTGATGCTGGTAAGAAACTTCAGCTGCTGATTGATATTAAGCAGGATTATAAAACATCATTGGCTGTTTTAGTCAGTACATTAAAGAAATATCCTGAGATCACGGGAAATCCTGGAATTAAAATTGTCATTACTGGCGGAAAGCCTCAACCGTCAGAGTTTAATAATTATCCGAACTATCTTTATTTTGATGGAGATCTTGATCATAATTATTCCCCGGATCAGTTGAAAAGAATCGGAATCTTCAGTGCAGATCTTCCGGGGTTGGTAAAATGGAATGGAAAAGGAATTCCAAGGGATGAAGAAACGCAAAAAATCAAAACTGCAGTTGACAAAGCACATGCTCAGCAGAAGCCGGTTCGTTTTTATGGAGCGCCGGATTTTCCTAATGCATGGGTAAATCTGATGGATTTAGGGGTAGATTATATCAATACCGATCATATTCCGGATCTTAAAAAATTCATGAACACCATTCCGAAAAACTTTTATAAGAATACAAAAGAATACACCACTTATACGCCAACTTATCAATCAGACGGTGTGGAGAAAAAGGTGAAAAATGTGATCCTTCTTATTCCCGACGGAACTTCTTTACCACAATATTATGCTGCCTTTACAGCCAACAAAGGGAAGCTGAATGTTTTCAATATGAAATCCACAGGGCTTTCCAAAACGAATTCATCCAATGCTTACATTACAGATTCCGCACCGGGTTCTACAGCATTTGCAACCGGTGTGAAAACCAAAAATACGTTTGTAGGCGTTGACAATATGGGAAAAGCACTCGCACAAATTCCTGATATTATTGCAGAAAAAGGAATGGTTTCCGGATTGATTTCCACAGGAGATGTTACAGATGCTACGCCTGCAGATTTCTACGCCCATTCAGATAACAGAAACAGTTCAGAACCTATTCTGAAAGATTTTGCTGCTTCAAAAACTAAAATACTGATCGGCGGTCCTACAAGCGGATTGTCTCAGGAAAATCTACAGAAATTCAAAGAAGCAAAAATAGATCTTTACCAGAATTTGAAATCAGTAACTAAAATAAACAACCGTACTCTGATTATTGATCCTCTGGCTTCACAAAGAATAACCAATGGAAGAGGAAACTGGCTTTCTGATGCTTTTGATCTTACCTTAAATGATTTAAAAACTAACGAAAAAGGATTCTTTATGATGATTGAAGCCTCCCAGACAGATGGTGGAGGGCATAGCAATAATATAGAACAGCTGGTTACAGAATTACTGGATTTTGATCAGGTTGTAGGGAAGGCGATGAAATTTGCTGATGAAAATAAAGAAACTTTAGTAATTGTAGTGGGAGATCATGAAACAGGAGGTTTAACCCTTTTAGACGGAAGTCTGAAAGAAGGCTGGATATTGGGAAACTTCAGCACGAATGATCACACCTCTATTCCGTCAAGTGTATTTGCTTACGGACCCAATTCAAAAGAATTCACAGGATTGTTTGAAAACACTGAGATCTTCAGCAAAATACTGGGAGCTTACGGAATTCAGAAATAGCTTTTAATTTATACTTTTACTTTTACAAAGAGAGGCTGTTTCATTTTTGGAGCAGTCTTTTTTATGAATTAATTTAAGGCTCCCGCAGATTCTACAGATTAAGCAGATGTTTGAGTTAATCTGCGTTATCTGCAAAATCTGCGAGAGATAAAAGCAGAAAAAAACGCAAAAAGGCTGCCTCAACAAGAGAGACGGCCTTTGAATAAATCTAACAAATAATAATTTAGAAATTGGTGTTAACGATCAATTGGGAAAGTTCAGCATTCACAAAATCAATCGGCATTATTCCGAAAGATCCGTGAGTATTGGATTGGAAGAATGTTTTAAGCCTTGGATTGATATTGTTGGATACGGTAGGAATACTTGGGATTCCAAAAATTCCAGGCTTATAACCGCTCGTGAAATTCACAAAAAGTTTACCATTTGTATCATTTTTTGCTTCATTAAGCAGGCTTGAAATTGCGTTCCACTTATCATCATTATTGGTTACCTTGTAATAATCCTGAACCTTTAGCTGTACGCCTGAATTGTTGATGTCAAAAGTGGTATTATCCGCCCATGGTGACGCGTTGATTCCTTTGGTTGTTCCCGAAGAGAATCTTCTTAATAACTTGATCTTTCCTCTAACAGCACCCAGCGTAGGAATATTTGCGCCAAGATCCCATTTAGAAGGATTCTTTTGTACATAAGAATCAAATGTCTGTTCAAAACTTCTGGTTGTGTTCGAAGCATCGTATTCTTCTTTTACCGACATGATAATCGTTTCAGAAGGATGACTGTTAAGGAAGGCATAGCATGCATTCAAGACATCATCAAAATTCAGATTTTGGTAAATCGCTCCGTGATGAATGGTGAAAGCATTGTCAATATGTCTGCAGCGTATATCCAGAAAACGGACTCCTGCATTCAGTTGTTCTGCGATGCTGAGGTCTTGAGTTTTAGCCGTACCTGATACAACTGGTGCATCTACACGTGCTCCTGAATCATGAGTTCCGGGAATTGAGATTTTTGAAAGGGAAATGTTATCCTGAAGACCGGCCATCCAGCTATTCAGAGAAACAGGCAGTAATGAAGCTCTGCCAGCTGTTTTTGTTAAAGAAGCGACATTGTTTTCATTAGAGTCTCTTTCCATAAGACTGTCATTGGAACAAGAAAAAAAGATGGATGCAGTAACAACCCCAAGAGTGATGGATGTTATACGTTTCATGCTTTGTTTGAACATAGTTTTTTTATTTTTTAAGGTAGCTTAAAAATAAGAATATATCAATGCACAAGGAGTTAATTTAACTTTAAGAGATAATTAAGTTGGTATAAAGTCAGGGAGTTTGAAGTTGGAAGAAGTAAATTGGAAAACTGATTTTTCTTAACGCAAAGTTTATTTTTAGTTTCGGAAATATCGAGTAAGCAAAGATGAAATCAATGAAATTGATTTTTTCTAAGCTAATGTATAAAAGAAAGCTTCATAACCGATGTATGTCGGCCTCTTTGCTCACTTTACTATAACATTAGAATTAATTTTACTTTGCGTTAAAGAAATGTAGCTATAAAAAATCATAATAAATGAGTGTTGAAGCTCACTGTCAAACAGTAACCTCCAGCATCCGGCTTCAATCTTCCATCCTAAAAAACAAAATCCTCTTTTAAACCGGGAAGCCTGAACTTGTGGTCTCCGATAAAGAAATCATTTATTTTAATAAGAGCCGGGAATTTATAAGTAAACTCTTTGTGGGAGTTTTCAGGTACTTTAGTTTCATCATCACAGGAAGAATATTTCCTGTCAATAATTACTTTTCCTGTTGAAAAATTGATCTCGTTCGTAAAGCTGAAATCACAGGTGTCTTCAAAATGATCATGTGAACCGATCAGATAGAAATCTCCGTTCTGAAATCTGAAGATATGTTTATATTGCTGGGTATGTCTGGAATTGGTAAAAAAGCTTTGCCCGATATGAAGGCTGTTGTTTTTTATGTTGACCTCAAGAGTATTGTCAGAAGGGTAAAATCCGGTTCCGCTTGAAAAAAAAATGTTAGAATTCTCTTTCCATACTTTTAGACCGCTGTTTTCCTTTTTCAGAATATAAAAAATCCTTTTATAGTCACTTGTACCTTCCGGGTTTTGCGTGTCTGATGCTTTTATATTGGTGTTAAATACCAATACTACTTCATCTTTACCATCTTTGTCAAGATCCCCTTTGGTTTCTGCTATTTGGATGTATCCTTTCGGAACCGAAAAGGCTTTCAGATTCTGGGCAGATAAGCCTGAAACAGATAAAACAAACAAAAAGAAAAAGAAATGTTTCATGGTTATGATATAACATTAAAATGTGGTCATCCGAAAACAACACTTATTTTCAAATGACCACATTTTATAATATTAATTAATGAGTCAGTATGCTTTCAAGATCTTTCCAGAACATTGGATAAGACTTTTCTACTACATCTTCATCTTCAATATTGAGCTTGCCGATCAGACAAAATGGTGCAAAACTCATGGCCATTCTGTGATCCTGATAGGTCTTAATAGAAATATGGCTTTGTGGCTCTCCAAAACTGATTGATTTAATCGTCAAATCTGTGATCTCTGTTTCGGTACCCAGCTTTTTAAGCTCATTATATAAAGCCAGAAGCCTGTCGGTTTCCTTTACTCTTAAGGTCCCCAGTCCGGAAATCTCAAAAGGAATTTTTAAAGCGGCGGCTGTTACACAAAGAGTTTGTGCAATGTCCGGACAGTCGTTCATATCCAGCATAATTTTTTCCGGGAAAGAAAAATCACGCTGAGGTTCAAGCGTTAGTTGATGTTCATCTTCAGAGAATGTAGTTTTGATTCCGAAGAACTTTTCGTAGATGTTGGCAATGGCCGAATCTCCCTGTGTGGATTCTTTGTAAAAACTTTTCAGATGAATCTTTTCTCTTCCTAATGCACAGATAGAGTAGAAGTAGGAAGCCGAGCTCCAGTCGCTTTCCACTTCATAATGTACTACTGCGGAATTGTCAGGAGTGAAAGGTTCTACTTTGATGGTATTTCCTTCAAAACTGCTTTGAATACCAAATCTGGTCAGGATATCAAGCGTCATTTCAATATAAGATCTTGAAGTAACGTCACCCACAAGATTAATCACCAATCCATTCTCAAGTTTTCCTGCTATAAGTAGCAGTGAAGTGATAAACTGGCTTGAGATATTCGCAGGAACATTTACCGAAGTCTGGGTGATTTTTCTTCCTGTAATTTTTAAAGGGGGAAAACCTTCATTCTCCATATATTCAATTTCCACTCCAAGATCTCTCAAAGCACTTACCAGATTTTTGATAGGTCTTTCCTTCATTCTTCCGGAACCTGTAAGAACAGTTGTCTTTCCTTCCTGAATAGAATAATAAGAAGTGAGAAAACGCATTGCTGTTCCCGCATGATGAATATCTACCACTTCGGTATTCTCAGATAAAGCTTTTTTCAGCAGCTGAGTATCCTGAGAATTGGATAAATTCCCGATTTTTATATTGTTAAACAGACTTTCCAGAATCAATAAACGATTCGAAATACTTTTCGAACCGCTGATCTGTACTGTTTTATCACCTGATAATTTTGATTTTTCTAGCTTCATTATGATCTACATTATCTTTAAAAATAATGAGTTATAAATGCATGTATTATTTATAACTCATCATTTATCATTATTTCAATTTTTCGTTGTTCTGATGCCGGTCTTTATCACGGTCAGTTTTAATTTTCATTTTTTTGTCGAAAGCGTCCTGTAGGTTGACTCCGGTTTGATTGGCTAAACATAATGTTACAAAAAGCACATCTGCCAGTTCTTCACCAAGATCTTTAGTCTTATCACTTTCCTTTTCGCTTTGTTCACCATATCTTCTGGCAATAATTCTTGCTACTTCGCCTACTTCTTCTGTCAGCATTGCCATATTGGTAAGCTCATTAAAGTATCTTACCCCAATGGTTTTGATCCATTCATCTACCTGCTGTTGTAACTGCGTAATTTCCATTATTGATAAGCTCCTAAAGTTGGGTTAGTGGTTCTGGAAACATTCACGATATCAAAAGGTACCGTTGCTGCAACAGCCGCATTTCCTTTTCCAAGAGCCGGAGAACCAGGTTTTACCCTTAAATTCATTTTAGCCATAAAATAATTGACAAACTGAGGCTCTGCATTTTTTACCGTTTGTATCACATTCGGATTGTTATCAAAAGTGAAACCTGCTCCGATGGCACTGGTATATTTGATTAATGAATTTTGAAGTAAAAATTCAAACTGTTGTCCCGGAGTTTGTTCAAAATGAACAGCAGCATCCCTGTCAGAATATATAATACTATTTTTGATGTCAAGCTGCTGCAAAGCACCTTGTTGTGTCTGCCCGGCATCATTTTTCCATTCATTGGCTGCAAAAATTCCTGCTCTGTCGAAAGAACTCATGGTCTTGGAGTAATTCGCAATAGTAGCATGAGTATAGCTATGTTTTCCACCCAGGAAAATCCCTACACAGGATAAACCGCAGTTGTTCATTACAAGATTGTTGGCATTTACTGTAGAACCTACAGCATAAATTCCGTATTCAAAGAAAGTATGGATGAAGGAATTGGTAATGGTAGCATTGGTTTGCTTCATATCCAATCCTCTCGTACCTCCGAAAAGTCTTGCATGGTTCATCTTAAGGGTAGAATTGGCTTCCATTTTAATAGAATTCCAGTTTTTAGGAATCGTATCATAATAAGGATCATTCCTGTCTCCGCGAAGAATAACCTGATCTGCCTGAGTACCGTTGATATTTAAAAAGGCTCCCGAAGAAACTTTCATTCCACTGTTTTTATGGAAGTACACTTTAGTTCCGGCATTGATATCAAGAGTTACATTGGGATTGATAGTCAGATTTCCATAGATGATCTTTGCTTTATCGTTATTCCATGTGGTGGAATTGGTAATCACATTCGGATTGCCTGGTGTCTGGATGAAAAATTCAGCATCCTGAACCACAGAAAATAAAGTTACATGCTGTTGTCCGCCAGGGCTGGTGAAAAGAACTTTGTCTTCTGCTATGGCCTCGGGTCCTGTAGCTTCCGGTGCAATTTCGACAAAAATATAAAGACTGTCTTTCTTTCTTAAAGGAACATTCTTAAAATCATATCCCGGTTTTCCATCTACATTGATTCTATATAATGAAGCAGCTCCTTTTTCAAGGTTCACTCTTGGGATCATAATGTCCTTATCTTCATTATTATATACTTTCACAACATAAGTTTCTGAACGTACCTGATGATATACCGTATCACAGAATACCGTATCTCTTGAGAAACGAAGTTCCTGCGTAGGACTGTCAAACGTTATGTCATCTTTATTACATGATACTGCTACAAGTAACATCCAGAAGGAAAAAGCCAGTAATAATTTGAATTTCATTGAAATTAAAGTTTAAGTAAGTTCCAAATTTAACGAAAATACTTTAAATTTCTTATCAAGAAAAAAATATTGAATTCAGTATTTGGAATTTTAAAAAAATGTTGTATTTTTGCAACCTAAAATTTAGCAGAGAAATATCCATTACTATTTCGAAAGCAAACTTAATTTTTTTAAAAATAGTATTATGAAAAACGGAATCCACCCAGAAAATTATAGACTTGTTGTTTTCAAAGATATGAGTAACGACGAGGTGTTTCTTTGCAAGTCTACTGCAGAAACAAAAGACACTATCGAGTATGAAGGACAAGAGTATCCTCTAATCAAAATGGAAATCTCTTCAACTTCTCACCCTTTCTACACTGGTAAAGTAAAACTAGTTGACACTGCAGGTAGAGTTGATAAGTTCATGAACAAATACAAAAAATTCGCTAAGTAATTTTTGTATACTTAAAAATATAGAAGTCTTCCAATTTTTTGGAAGACTTTTTTTATTGTAAATTTGTTAACCTTGAATTTTAAACTTTAAACCAAAAACTGAACGATGCAATTAGTATTTTCAGATGCACAATATTGGGAAGACTTTCTTCCGCTTACTTTTACCCGTCCGGTTGCTGCAATGCGATGTGGAATTCTTACATTTTCAGAAAGATGGCAGAAAATTCTCGAAAACACAGAGGTAACTTACTTCACCGAAATGTATCTTCAGGATAAATTTAAAAGCCCTGAGGAAAAAGAAAGCCTTTTTCTGGTTCCGAACTTCCTTCCCACAGAAACTGTAATTCAAAAGATTAAAGATCTTAAGCAAGGGGAAGCACTTGTTTATGAAGACGAATTGATTGCGGCTAAAATCAATATGAAAGGTTTTTCTCTGAACCAGATTGAAAAAATGACGGATATCAAAGAAGACCTGATTTTTTTCAAAAGACCAAAAGATCTGTTTACCTACAACCATCATGCGATTGATTTTGACTTTGATCTGCTTACCGAAGGAAGAACCTCACAGGAATTGTCTTCCACCAACGGATTTTTAGGAGATAAAAAAGATCTGTTTATTGAAGAAGGAGCCGAAATTGAATTTTCCACCCTGAATACTAAAACCGGAAAAATTTATATTGGAAAAAATACAGAGGTTATGGAAGGCTGTCATCTTCGCGGGCCAATTGCTCTTTGTGATGATTCCAAATTGAATCTTGGAGCTAAAATTTATGGGGCTACCACAATCGGTCCTCACTGTAAAGTAGGAGGAGAAGTGAATAATATCATTATCTTCGGATATTCCAGTAAAGGGCACGAAGGTTTTGTAGGAAACTCTGTGATTGGGGAGTGGTGTAATTTTGGAGCAGATACCAATTCTTCAAACATGAAAAATAATTATGGGAATGTAAAATTCTGGAACTATAGAACAAAATCATTCGAAGATACAGGATTGCAGTTTGCGGGTCTGATTATGGGAGATCACTCCAAAACGGCTATCAATACCCAATTGAATACAGGAACGGTAATTGGTGTTGCTTCCAATATCTTCAAACCAGGTTTTCCACCTAACCTTGTGGAAAGCTTTTCATGGGGCGGACTGAAGGATGATGAAAGATTCAAGCTTGATAAAGTATATGAAGTAGCAGAAAGAGCTATGGCGAGAAGGAAAGTCGCTTTAACAGAAGAAGATAAAGCGATTCTGAAACATATTTTTGATACGTATTAGTTCGATTATAATAAAAACTTCAAATTTTTTTGAAGTTTTTTTATTTTTGATGTAATAGATAAGTAATGGCAATTGTCTTACCTATAAGAAACAAAACTCATGACCCAAGAAACTTTCAAGAATACGGTGTTTATTCTCAAAGACGAGATGTATCGTTTTGCGAAGCGGTTTGTCATGAGCAGTGATGAAGCGGAAGATGTAGTACAGGATCTCATGATGAAGTTTTGGCAGAAGAGGGATGAGCTTGAGCAATTCGGGAATTTTAAATCCTATGCGCTGAAGTCTGTCCGGAACGAATGCCTGAACCGTCTGAAGCATCATGATGTAAAGATCGGCTTTGCGGATATGCAGCTTCATCGCTCGGAGCTTTACAGTATGGAAGTTGATAACCTCAAAGAACATATTGTAGGATTTATCAATCAGCTCCCCGAAAAACAGAAGATGGTCATCCACTTGAAAGATGTAGAAGAGTATGATGTTTCCGAAATTTCTGAAATGCTGGAAATGGAGGAAAATGCAGTAAGGGTAAACCTGATGCGTGCGAGACAAAAAGTAAAAGAACAAATCTCACAACTGATGAGCTATGAAAAAAGATCAATTACAAGATAAATACAACGAAGTCTTCCGGGAAATTAAGGAAGAAAAAATGGACTGGAGTTTTGAAGACTTTCTTCAGACTGCAGAAGGTGAGAAGCCTGAACAGAATACAGCACCTGTTATTCCATTGGAAGAACAGAAAAAGCCCTCCTTTCCTAAATGGTTCTGGATGGCCGCCAGTGTAATGCTGGTCTTTGGGATTGGTTTATTTCTCAACTCTAATAATTCCGGTACAGCAGATGTACAGGACAGGGAAAAACTGGTAAAAGACCAAATTTTAAAACAAAAATCCGGTTTCATCGAAGAAAATAGTGATCATCAGGAACAGGTTGCCGTGAATCACACAGACTCTATTTCCGGTGTGAAAAAAGACTCTGTTTTTCAGGATAACCAGGTGGCAGAAAAAGATGTTATGGACGAAATTCTGCCTAAAAGAGGAAGACTTAAAAAGGAAAGAAAACCCAGATATGTAGATAATTCTTCCTTCCCGAATAAAAATACAAATGATTCTGCTTCTGCATACAATGACTCATATGTCATTGTAAATGGTAAGAGAATCAGCAGTGAAAAAGAAGCCCTGGATGTTACCAGATATTCCTTTATGAAATTAGGAAACGAGTTTAAAAAAACAGTAGCATCTTCCCAAAAAAATGAAAATCTTGACAGCGAATACTAAAAATCAGATCAATCTCATGAAAAAAATATTTTTTATAATAGCCATAATGCTGAGCAGCTTTGCAACTTATTCTGCACAGACTGAGAAATTAGACAAGCTTTTTCAGGATTTTGAAAAAAAAGGAAGAGTAACCTCTATCAATATCAAAAAACCGATGTTCAAGCTATTGAATACCATTGATGTTAATGATGCCTATATCGGAAAGATAAAACCTATACTGAACGATGTAGAGGGACTTAAAATTCTGATTATTCCTAAAATTACTTTCCCGGATCGTTTAAAAGATGAAAATCTTGCGAACATAAAAATGAATGAAGAAAAAACAGAGAGAATAAACAACGCTTTAAACGCTCTCAACTTCAATGAGCTGATGTCCATGAGCAGTGACGGTACTTCCATGAAATTTCTGGCTGAAGAAGAAAAAGACAACTATCTTGAAAATCTGGTGTTCAATGTAGACTCCAAAGAAGAGAATATCATTTTTATTCTCAATGGAAAAATGAAACTGTCGGATGTTAATAAAATCATTAATTCAGCTGAAACAACCACCTCTTCAGTGACAAGTTCGGTAAGAAATGACCTTACATCCGGGAATACATCTTCTTATTTGAATGGTGATAACAGAAATGTTGGTGAGTTTTCAAAAATAGATGCCAGTGTGGGAGTAAATGTTACTTTCAAGCAGGAAAATACCAGAAGTGTAAAGGTGATTGCAGATGCAGATAAACTTCAATATGTTATCACCAAAGTGGAAAACGGAGTGTTAAAAATATACGTGGATAATAAAGGAGTCCGTAATCTGAGATTTAAAAATCTTAACGTTAATGTTTCTGCTCCTAATCTTCAAAGTATAAAAACTTCATCTGGAAGTATTTTTACAGCAGTGAATCCTGTTAATGAAAATAATATGGAGATTGATGCAGAATCTGGTTCTGTTATTAAAGGAACTTTCAATGTAAGACAAGCTGTCGCTGTTACAGTAAGTTCCGGAGCTGTTTTGAATGCTGAATTGATTACTCAGAAACTGGCTTTGGATACCTCTAGCGGAGCAAGTGTAAGCTTATCCGGAGAAGCTGTTTCCGCAGTAATAGAAACGAGCAGTGGAGCTTCGTGTAAAGCCGATGACCTAAAGATTACCACAGCAGTAGCAGAATCTACTTCAGGAGCAAGTCTTTCCTTACTTGTTACAGACAAGTTGAAAGTAAGTGTTTCTTCAGGAGCTGATGTAAAACTGAGAGGAAACCCTGAGCTGGATGCAAAAGTGGACAAAATTTCGGGAGGCAGCTTAAGACAAATCAAATAAAAAACTAAATTATGAAAACTCTTAAAAACATTTTTCTTTCTATTCTGATAATGGGTGTGCTTCAATCGTGTATTGTTTCAGAAAAGCCGAACATTGATTTTTTTCAGAATTCAAAATATGATTTCAGAGGAGCGCAGTTCGCAAGTATTAATGTACCCATGGTTTTGGCTAAATCTTATATTAAGAAAGCTCTGAGAGAAGAAGGGGAAAGCGAAGAGACCATAGAACTGTTTAAGAAAGCTTCTAAAATAAAGGTTCTTACTGTAACCAATGGGAATGAGAAAATGCTAAATGATTACGCTCAGTTTTTGAGTCATAATCATTATGAAGAGTGGGCCAGCATAAAACATGATGGAGATGATATCAACATTAGAGTAAAACAGGATGGAGAGATTATAAAAAATATGCTGATCACAGTAGGTTCTAAGAAAAATGAAATAGTATTCGTAGATGTGAAGGGAAACTTTACCGCCAATGATATTTCAAAAATGATTAATTCTGTTTCTGATAAATAATAATATCATCAAACATTCAAACTATGTAAAACGGAAAACCTCGTCAAATAGACCTTCAATGTCCATATTTAACATATATAAAGTAGTTTCATACTCATTCAATTATTTTGTACCGTAACCGTTCTGACAAAAGAATGGTTTTTTGATTTAAGTTATTGATTATTAATTTTTATTTAAACTATTAAAAAGGATTTTCATATCTCACTAAAATAACCTAATTTTGCAAAGAAAGTAAAGATGTCTATTCATAACAAAATTGTAGAGACAGCCATCACTTTCGATGACGTTCTTCTAGTCCCTTCTTATTCAGAAGTTTTACCTAACCAGGTTTCATTAAAATCAAGACTTACCGACAAAATCACGCTGAATGTTCCGATAGTTTCCGCTGCGATGGACACTGTTACTGAAGCTGATCTGGCTATTGCTTTAGCAAGAGTTGGAGGTTTAGGATTTATCCATAAAAACATGACAATCGCTGAGCAGGCAGCTCAGGTAAACCGTGTAAAACGTTCCGAAAACGGAATGATCTCTGATCCGGTAACTCTATCTAAAGATCATACTTTAGGTGAAGCTAGAGATCTTATGTCAAGATATAAGATTTCAGGTCTTCCTGTGGTAGATCCTGATAATGTCCTTATTGGAATTATTACCAACAGAGATGTAAAATATCAGGAAAATCTTGATATGAAAGTGGAAGAGATCATGACCAAAGAAAATTTGATCACTTCAGACAAAGATACCAATCTTGAAAAAGCAAAAGAAATCCTTCTTAAGAACAGAGTTGAAAAACTTCCTATCGTAGATAAAGACAATAAACTTGTAGGTTTAATTACCATCAAGGATATCGATAATCAGTTGGAGTATCCTAATGCTAATAAAGATGAAAATGGCCGTCTTATCGTAGGAGCAGGAGTAGGCGTAGGAGAAGATACGTTAACGAGAATTGAGGCTTTAGTACAGGCAGGAGTTGATATCGTAGCGATTGATTCTGCACATGGTCATTCTAAAGGAGTTTTAGATAAAATTTCAGAGATCAGAAAAGCATATCCTAACCTTGATATTGTAGGAGGAAACATTGTAACCGCAGATGCCGCAAAAGATCTTATTGCAGCAGGAGCAAATGTATTGAAAGTAGGAGTGGGACCCGGATCTATCTGTACAACCAGAGTAGTGGCCGGAGTAGGAGTTCCTCAGCTATCTGCCATCTATAACGTTTACGAATATGCTAAATCTCAAAATGTAGCGGTAATTGGTGACGGAGGTATCAAGCTTTCTGGAGACATTGTAAAAGCTATTGCCAGTGGTGCAGGTGCTGTAATGTTAGGTTCTCTTTTAGCAGGTACAGATGAGGCTCCGGGAGAAGAAATTATCTTCCAGGGAAGAAAATTCAAATCCTATCAGGGAATGGGAAGCCTTTCAGCAATGAAGAGAGGTGGTAAAGAAAGATATTTCCAGAGTGAAGCTAAAAAATTCGTTCCGGAAGGAATTGAAGGAAGAGTTCCGCATAAAGGAAAGCTGGAGGACGTTATTTTCCAGCTGACAGGAGGTTTAAGAGCCGGAATGGGATATTGTGGTGCAAAAGATATTGAAACCCTTCAAAGAGACTCAAAATTAGTTATGATTACCGGAAGCGGATTGAAAGAATCTCACCCGCATGACGTAATTATTACACAGGAAGCCCCGAATTATTCTTTATAAAATCTAAAAATATTCAATACTAAAGTCCCCACTCTATTCTGATGGGGACTTTTTTTATTCAATTTTGCAATATTGGAATCTGGGATTGATCACTTTATTTAAAAACTGTCCTTTGGATCCTACCTCCTTAAACTTTTCAAAAATATCAGTATCCGGAAAATAAATGAAATGGTACACTTGAAGGAATATTTCAATTCATACAAAAAAATGTTCCTTGCCATGAAAAATTAAAGCCTCCGGAAGTTTCGAAAGCTTTAATAATTTATTTTTTTACGAATTTGAATTGATGTGTCTGAAAATTTCTGGTATTTATTTTCAGTACATATCCTCCGGGAACAAGCTGTGAAACATCAATCTTAGAATCAAACATTTCTGACTTTACAAGGCGTCCGTCAATATTATAGATCTGGATAGATAGTCCGTCATCAATACCGGAAATAGTAATAAAATCAACCACTGGATTAGGAAAAATTTGTATTTTATTTTTTGAAAGATCTGAAGTCCCTAATGTGGTGGTCTGTACATCACCTGTCATAGTAGAATTTACAGCAGTAAGGTTTCCTCCACACTGTCCGTTTGTAATTGCTGTATTCTCTACCCAGGTTCCAACAATATTACCAGGAGGGATAGGAAGAGAATTATTTCCTGTTGAATTATAATAAAGCAAAGACGGAGTGGTAAAGGTTCCGTTTCCTTCGTCTCCAAGAAACTCCCATCTTGTAAGCGTATTGTTCCATTGGATTTTAAATTCGCAGGTACCTAATCCACTACAATCTTGTCCGCCATCAATAGGAGTAGTCATATAGATGTTTTTACTAAAGGCATCAACTCCTGTTTTGTTAAATACAAAAGTATTAGGCGGACTGTCAAACAGATTAGGACATCCACTGAAAGTTATTGTCTGCGTGAAAGCTGAGCTTCCTATAGCAAGACATAGTAAGTAAAGAATTTTCATAATTATTAGTTTTGCGATGGAAATACTCCAGCTAATGCAATGATGCATTTCAGGGTAATAAAGGGAGGTCTGTTTTCATGGGGCTGGCTTCCTCCGGCGTTGTTTACCATTGTACTCTTCATGGTAGTGTTTGCTGATGCATCAGAATATTCTTTATCAAGAATTTTGGTATCTGCCGGAAGGTTGTTGGTTGGAGAATTTTGATTCCCTTCCGCCGTTACTGCATTTACAGTATGATTGTGAGCCGGCATTTGTGTTATCAGTAATGTTACACTTTCAGTTCCGCCGGTTTGTCCCATTGTGTATGTTGTAGGCCCTCCCGGAGCCTGTCCGTTATGAACAACTACTCTTCCTCTCATATCAGGTAACGCAAATGTAGTGGTTCCGTTTCCTCCATAGGTAGTTCCTAACAATGAAAACAATGCTTGATTTTGTGCGATGGGTAGAAGCTGCCCATTACATTCTGCCCAGTATTTTGGAGCAAAATTATAAGGTACAAAGGCTATTTGGCCTAAAAATGGTTCTGATGCCTGTGCTTTCAGAGCAGGAGCAAATGCGCTGCCTATCAGCAGTGTACATGCAAAAATTAAGTTTTTCATGATAATAAGGATTTTATGTAGTATAAAATTAGAAAATATTTTACATAAAATGTTTAATTAAAAGAAAAACCTTTCGTTGTATAACAAAAGGTTAGGTTTTATTTATTGAAAAATAATTTATTATAGATTTTTTCTCTAATGTTTAAGATGGGATAATAGATGAAAAGATCATTTTAATTTTTCAGATTATCTTTAAAATCATCGATTCTGAAATCAGTCAGTGCATTTCCTTTTTCTATTTTTTCTTTGGAATATAACCTGAAATCATTTTCTGTTTTTTCCAGAAGATAATCATAAGGTCCTATATGAGAAATAAGTTTTACCAGTACCGGAGAAATCTCAAGACAGATAAACAATCCCATGATAAAAGTGGCTGCAAGTCCAATGATCGCAGAATTTTTACCAAGTTCGTCCAGGGCCTGTAGCCTTGCCGCAAAACCATTGAATTTATCTTCAAATGTTTCAGTAGATTTTCTTTCCGTTTCCAGATTCGTGTATACCTTGGATATTTCTTTGTCTAGATATTCCAGTCTTGGAGCTGCCTGCTTCTGATAATTTTCCAGATCCAGTCTGCGTTGCTCCTTCAATTGCTGCTTACGTTTTGCATTGGGACCATAGCCTTCTTTTCCACTGGTTAATCCGGATTGTTTACCCAGGATTTCTTTTTCAAGCTCTACAGATGCTGAGTCGTACGAACGCTGATATTGAGCGATCTTTCCTGAAATCTGCTGCTTTTCGGTTTCAAAAGGACCGCTCTGTTGAAGAATCCTGCCGTTCATTTCTCCCTGAAGCTGTTTTTTATTTCTTTGAATGATAGTGTTCAGCTGTTTATTCACCTCCTTTTCAAAAATTTTAAGCTCTAAAGGTTTGGAAATAATAATTCCCAGGAACGTAGCAAGGATGAGACGGGGAATAGCCATCAGAATCTGATTCCACCATGTTCCTGTTTTTTTGATGGAAGAAACAATATAACGGTCAAGATTGAAAATCATCAGACCCCATAAGATTCCAAATCCTACAGCCGCCCAAATATTGTCGAATACTGTATACATTGCATAGCCTGCAGACA
Organism: Chryseobacterium sp. FG46; assembly: GCF_057809135.1. Taxonomy (NCBI): domain Bacteria; kingdom Pseudomonadati; phylum Bacteroidota; class Flavobacteriia; order Flavobacteriales; family Weeksellaceae; genus Chryseobacterium; species Chryseobacterium sp. FG46. The sequence goes on from NZ_JBMDJJ010000019.1 coordinate 38,067, forward strand.
AAGTGGCGAATACTGCAGTGAAAAGAACAATCCCTCCAATGCCGGAAAATTTATTCCATTCACTCGGAGTCTTTCTTAAAATATGGATGTTCCCGCCTGAACATACCATCAGAAACTTTTGGAACCAGTTTATTTTATGAGTCCCTTGATTTATAGTTTGTTGGTTTGTTTTCATAACTGAAAATTTATACAAAGGTAGTACTAAAAATCATACCAATGTAAAAGATAGTATTATGTTTTACCAAGTAATTATTTGTGTTTGTATAAGATGCTGCTTTTAAGGGTGTTAATTTTTAATTTTGAAAATTTGTAAAAAAGTATAAAAGCTATTTCAATCTGTCCGGATTTTGTTTCAGGAAACTCTCCCATCCGGAATATGATTTCGTATCTGTTATCGTTCCGGAGTTAAAATGATGACATACTGCTACGGCAAGACCATCCGATGCATCTAGATATTTTGTAGGAAATTCCTTTAATTTAAGAAGGTTTTGAAGCATACCTGCTACCTGTTCCTTACTGGCATTCCCATTTCCGGTGATTGCCATCTTGATTTTTTTGGGAGAATATTCTGTAATAGGGATATTTCTGTAGAGGCTGGCAGCCATGGCAACGCCCTGAGCACGTCCAAGTTTAAGCATACTCTGCACGTTTTTTCCGTAGAAAGGAGCTTCAAGAGCGACTTCATCAGGGTGAAATTCGTCAATGAGAGATAGTGTCCTTTCAAAGATATACTTCAGTTTAGTTTCGTGATTGGGATATTTCTTTAAGATCAGTTCATGAATAGAGACCATCTCCATTTTTCCTTTTTTTACGGAGATAATACCAAATCCCATTACCGTTGTCCCCGGGTCAATTCCTAAAATTATTTTCTCTGAAATCATTGCTTCAAAGATATGACTTTCTATCTTTTATGTGTAAAAAAGTATCAGCAAAGATTTTAATTCATATGAAAGTAATAATACTTTTCATGTTACTGGAATCCTTATTAAAGAAAAACAGGATTTTTCAAAAATACATGTGTGCATGATACTTCTGAAAAACTGATCCAGAACATTATAAAGGAGAAATAAAACTCAACCGGCTTCATCAGCCGGTTTTATTTTTTCAGTTTTTTCTCTGCTATAGGTATCCACTGGCCATCATGACGAAGAAGGATTATTTTATCTACTAAAAATTTAGTTTTGTATTCCTTATTTTCATATTTTTCCCAGGCCTTAAGATATTTTTCCCAGGTCAGATCTCTGAATCCCACGGTCATATGAGGATGAAAAGAATACTGGGCAAAATTAAAGTACTCTTTTACCCTATGATAAAGCTCTGTTAAATGAATATTTTCTTTTGGCTGAATATAGAGTACAGGATTTTTAGGATTGGGAAAGCTTCCAAAGCCATCCAGTTCTACTTCAAAAGGGATGATATCCGTATTAATCTTCTTAAAGGCAATATGAATATCGTCCTCCAGTTCAATTTCTCTTGAAAAGGGAGGAAATAGTGTAATATGAGCCTCGTTTTTCAACGCTTTGGAATTGGCATAGTTTGTTGCCAGATCTTCTTTAAACACTTTTATTTCTTCAATAATCTCCTGTGGAGGATAAATCGCTATGAAGTACATTTTTTTCATACAGCAATTTAGTTTTTTTAGTTCTGGAAACTAATGTTTTGATCTAAGTTCTGTAAGCGTATTCTCAAGATGATCAGTGATCTTTTTTACTTCAATATGCGGTCTGAAGATCAAGCCCTTTCCTTTTTCCTCATCAGCAATATTAGACAGAATGATTACGGATGTTTTTGTGCCCGGATAATAAATATTTAAAGAGGGAGAGCCTTTCACATAACCACTGTGAAAATAAGAATTGGGCTGGCCGATATTAAGCATGATTCCGTAAGCATAACCCATTTTCCCAAAAATAGCATGGTGTCTTTCCGCACTCTTAGCCATAAAGAGTTTCAGTGTCTCAGGTTTTAGAATTTTTCCTCCGTACAGAGCATTATTCCATGAATGAAGATCCTGAATGGTAGATAATATTCCTCCGGCGGGTGTCCCGATTTCTGATCCGCCTAATCTTTTCGGCATATTGGGAACCTCAGAGAATTTGACAGGAGTTCCAACATAAGCACTGGCAAAATGAGTTCCTTGAAAACTATCTCCCGTTGAGGAATGAGTCATTCCTGATTTTTTAAAAAGTTCCAATGCATTTTCATGATATGATTTTCCGGATACTTTTTCCACAATCTTTCCAAGTGCGTTGAATCCATCGTTGGAATAAAAGAAATCTGATCCGCTTTTAAACATCAGTTTTCCACCCATCAGATTCAACCCGGAAGTATGATTTAACAGCTGATGAATTGTAATGTTTTCATATTCTTTGATCTGAAATTCTTTCAGGTATTTTGATGCCTTATCTGTCACATTAAGTTTTCCCTGTTCCATCTGAAGCAAGATCAAAACAGCCGTGAACTGCTTGCTAACCGAACCTATTGCAAAAATGGTATTGCTGTCAATTTTAGTTTTCTTCTTAAAGTCAGAATATCCGTTTTCTCGTCTGTAAAGTGGAATAGAATCTTTAAAAACGGCAATACTTCCATTGAAATGGTACTTCTTGAAAGTAGAATCAATCTGCTGTTCTAAAAGGGTTTTCTGAAAAGCAGCAATGGTAGAATCAATGATGGCTTTTTTATCAACCGGGGCAATTTTTTGAACCTCAGTTGTTGTACAGGAAAATAAAAAACAGAAAAAGAACAGGAATACTAAATTTTTGATCACAGGTGTTGTATTTTTTAATGATGATTGATATTCTTAAAGATAGTAAAATATCCAAAGAGTAGTATGGGAAGCAAATTGCGTGCTAAGATAGACTGCAGGATCAGGTTAATGCAGAGGTAATCAGCTTGAAGTGCTATGAATGAAAGTACTGCTGAAAAATAATACATTAAAAAACCTGTGAAAGAATATTCACAGGCTTATTTTAATAGCAGATCACTGAACCAGAAAACATATTCCCCATCTTCTTCTTCAGGAGTTGTTTTAGGTTTAGGATAAGTCTTTTTAACTGTTTCTCCGATTTCGAACTGAACCGGATTTTTGAAAATAGGGCCATCAAAAGTAAAAGTATGAAACTCTCCGTTTTCTCCGCATGGATCTACATTTTCAGGAAGGTCATCAATGAATTGCTGATCAATAATTCGTCCAGCAAAACTTTGATCAAGATAAGAGCCATTCACGCAGGTTACGATGGTTTTAAAGCCATGCCATAGAAATTCATGGATGAGGTTAGTTGTATCTTGTTTCCACAGAGGAAAGACGGCTTTCATACCGATAGCCGTTAATTGGTCTTCCCTGTATTTTCTCAGATCTTCCAGAAAAATATCTCCAAAAATGGAATGGGTAATGCCCTGAGCTTTAATTCCAGTCATTGTTGTACTCATGATCTGTTGGTATTCTTCCATAGAGGGTTCTTTGGGAAGTTCCATTTTAATTAATGGAATTCCAAGACTTTCGGCCTGTTTTTCCAAAAGAGAAATAGGGACGCCGTGCATAGAGATCCTTTGAAACTCCTGATTGATGCTGGTAAGCAGCGTAGAAATCTCATATTGATCTTCCTGTAGTATTTTGTAAAGAGCAAGGGCGGAATCTTTTCCGCTGCTCCAGTTGAATAAAGCTTTTGGTTTCATTTTAAAATTAAAATCTCCCAAAAATAAGGAGATTTTATTTACAAAGGAGACTTCCTTATTTTGAAGCTGGCTTTCCATAATTGTTGATAGGGCTTGTAATATCAAGCTTTTCCTTTTCCGCCTGTTGTCTTTTTTGTAGTTCTTCAGCATTTCTAACCATATCGCTTTTATGAGAGGTACCTACATTAGAGGTTTTACAAGAACCTAACGCTACAAAAAGACCAAACACCGAAACAATTTTAATATATGTTCTCATTCAAATTTTTTTGATGGTAAATATATAGGATCAGGTCAGTTTATTTTTAATTTTTAACAAACATTATAAACAAACCCATCAAAATTTAGTATTTTTTCACATTAAAAATAACAAAACCTCAAAGAATTTCTTTGAGGTTTTATTTATAAAAAATGTCTGTCCAATGATAGACTTACATATTTCTTCTGTACTTACCACCCACTTCAAATAAAGCATTGGTAATTTGTCCCAGAGAACAATATTTCACGGCATCCATCATCACTTCAAATAAGTTTTGCTGGTTGATGGCTGCATGTTGAAGTTGTTTCAAGGCTTCTTCAGATCTGCTGTCATTCGCTTGCTGGAAGTTGTGAAGAGATTCAATCTGTGCCTGCTTTTCCTCTTCAGTAGAACGGATAACTTCTCCTGGTAAAACGGTTGGAGAACCATCTTTTCCTAAGAAAGTATTTACTCCGATGATCGGATATTCACCAGTATGCTTCAGCCATTCGTAATGCATAGATTCTTCCTGGATTTTTGAGCGCTGGTACATCGTTTCCATTGCTCCAAGAACACCGCCTCTTTCTGTGATTCTGTCGAATTCTGCATATACAGCTTCTTCTACAAGATCCGTTAATTCTTCAATGATGAATGATCCCTGAAGTGGATTTTCATTTTTAGCCAACCCTAATTCTTTGTTGATGATCAGCTGGATTGCCATTGCTCTTCTTACAGACTGCTCAGTAGGAGTTGTGATCGCTTCGTCATACGCATTGGTGTGAAGTGAATTACAGTTATCATAGATTGCATAAAGCGCCTGAAGAGTAGTTCTGATATCGTTGAAGTCAATTTCCTGAGCGTGCAGAGAACGTCCTGAAGTCTGGATGTGGTATTTCAGCATCTGGCTTCTTTCGTCAGCTCCGTATTTTAATTTCATGGCTTTTGCCCAGATTCTTCTTGCCACGCGTCCGATTACTGAATATTCAGGATCAATACCATTGGAGAAGAAGAAAGATAAGTTAGGTGCAAAATCGTTGATATCCATTCCGCGGCTTAAGTAATATTCCACATAAGTGAAACCATTAGCCAGTGTGAATGCTAATTGGGAAACCGGATTCGCTCCCGCTTCGGCAATATGGTATCCTGAAATAGAAACAGAGTAGAAGTTTCTTACTTTTTCTCTGATGAAATATTCCTGAACGTCACCCATTAATCTTAAGGCAAACTCCGTAGAGAAGATACATGTATTCTGAGCCTGGTCTTCTTTTAAGATATCAGCCTGAACGGTACCACGAACCGTAGCAATCGTTTTAGCTTTGATTTCTGCATAGACATCAGCAGGGATTACTTCATCACCTGTTAATCCCAAAAGCTGTAATCCTAAACCATTGTTGGATGGAGGAAGTTCACCGTTGTATTTCGGTCTTTCTAATCCTTTATCGTCAAATTTTTCTTTAAGCTTAGCTTCTACTTTAGATGCTAAACCGTTTTCTTTGATATATTTTTCAACATTCTGATCGATGGCGGCATTCATAAAGAAAGCCAGCAGCATCGGTGCAGGACCGTTGATCGTCATTGATACCGAAGTTAATGCGTTTACCAGATCAAATCCGGAATATAATTTCTTCGCATCATCTAATGTTGCAATAGAAACTCCGGCGTTCCCGATTTTACCATAAATATCCGGTGGTAAAGCCGGATCCTGACCATACAAAGTTACAGAGTCAAAAGCTGTAGACAGACGTTTTGCAGGCATTTCTGCAGAAACATAATGGAATCTTCTGTTGGTTCTTTCAGGACCTCCTTCTCCTGCAAACATCCTTGTAGGATCTTCTCCGGTTCTCTTGAACGGATAAATACCTGCAGTGTAAGGGAAGCTTCCCGGAAGGTTTTCCTGTCCTTTCCATTTGATCAGATCTCCCCAGTCATTGTATTTTGGTAATGCAATTTTTGGAATTCTTAAGTGAGATAAAGACTCAGTAGAAGTTTCAACCTTGATCTCTTTTCCTCTCACAAAATAAGAATAAAACTCTGCATGGAAAGCTTTTTTCGTGTCGTCCCAACTCTTTAAGAAGTCGATATTATCCTGTTGAAGTTCTTTTTCTGCCTTTTGGTATTCAGCATCCAAAGTTTCATTGGAAATGATATTTTTAACGCCTTCAATATGATACATTTTTCTGGCCAGTTCAGCCTGTTTTTCAATATTGATGTCGTATTGTTTGTTGTTTTCGACAATTTCAGAAAGATAACGAACTCTTTTCGGAGGGATAATCGTCACTTCTTCAGTGATCTCCTGCTCAATAAATGTTTTAAGATTTAATTCAGAGAATTTATCGTTAACTTTTGAAACCAATCTGTTGTATAATTCTGTTGTTCCGTGATCATTAAACTGAGACGCTTTTGTTGCATACACCGGCATATCATCTAACGGGCTTTCCCATAGTAAATGGTTTCTCTGGAATTGTTTTCTTACTGCCTGAAGAGCATCTAATGCACCTCGTTTGTCAGATTTATTCAGTGCTACAAGATCCGCATAGTCTAACATGTCGATTTTTTCCAACTGCGTGGATGCTCCATATTCAGGAGTCATTACATACATGGAAACGTCTGCAAAATCAGAAACTTCTGAACCAGACTGCCCGATCCCCGAAGTTTCAAGAATGATGATATCAGGATGGGCCAGCTTCAATACATTCAGCGCAGAGTGAATGAAAGGAGAAACAGAAACGTTATTTTCTCTGGTTGCCATAGAACGCATATAAACTCTTGGATCATTGATCGCGTTCATACGGATTCTGTCACCTAATAAAGCCCCTCCGGTTTTCTTTTTCGAAGGGTCAATGGAAATAATAGCGATTTTTTTATCCGTATTTGAACGTAAGAAACGTCTTACCAATTCATCTGTTAGTGATGATTTACCAGCTCCTCCGGTACCTGTAATACCAATGATTGGAATAGTCAGATCTTTAGATTTTTCATCGATTGCTTTTACAAGCTCAGGTTTTTCTTCTGAGAAGTTTTCAACGGCTGAAATAATTTGAGCAATGCTTGACGGGTTTTCAAAGCTGATATCATCAAGGTCATTGGCTGTAACATCTTTTCCTGTAGCAAAATCTGATCTTTGTACCAGATCATCAATCATTCCCTGAAGTCCCAGCTCACGGCCATCATCCGGAGAATAAATTCTGTCGATTCCGTAAGACATCAGATCTTTGATTTCTTCCGGAAGGATTACACCGCCACCGCCGCCAAAAATTTTGATCTGCGGTGAATTTTTCTCCCTCAAAAGATCATAAATATATTTGAAATATTCGTTATGACCTCCCTGATAAGAAGTTAATGCAATAGCATTGGCATCTTCCTGGATTGCTGTATTTACAACTTCTTCTGCTGATTTATCGTGTCCTAAGTGGATCACTTCGCATCCTGTTCCCTGGATAACACGACGCATAATATTGATTGCAGCATCATGCCCATCAAATAATGAGGCAGCAGTTACGATTCTTACCTTGTTGGTTGGAGTATATTTTTGGGTTTCCATAAAAAATTCTAGACAGTTTCTAAGTTTTCAAATATAGTAATAAAATGAAAACCATGATGTGTAATTTAATGTTTTGATTTTTAAATATTTATAATAATTGTTTTTTTGTTTTGTAGACTTTGTCAGAGGCTGGATCTGTATTTTATAGATTATTACGCTGCTCTGTAATAATAAAAATGTCGGCAGATCAAAATTTGCCGACATTTTTAACCATAAGTTTGGTTTCAGGAAGCTTCCTTTATTGTTTCTCTGAAAAAAGTGTTTTTCTTTTGCTGTCCAATCCCCAGTTCAATCCTAAAAATGAAATCAGATTATCTTTATCACCATAATTCTTTCCAAAAGCTGCATTAATATAAACGCTGTCGGACACTTTATAGTTAATGATTCCGTTAGAACGATAGGTATTGTCTAAATCACTGCTTCTGTAAATGAATTCATATCCAATGGAAAATTTATTATAAACAAGCTCTATTTTTCCACCAAAATCATAATTGTTGGTTTTGCTGAACCCGTTGGCGACATCATAAACTGTTTTGTCCTGCATGTATCTTGCAACGGCATAAAAATTTAATCGTTTTTCAATCTTTGAAGGGTCTGCAGGGGTTTCTTTGATCATTACTTTGGGCTTTTCGTTCTTTTGATTTGCAGCTATCTTTTGTTCTTCAGCTGATTTGGGCTTTGGCTCTTGATTTCTCCTTTCCAGATTGATTCCAGAACTCATTGTCAGCCAAACTCCAAATTTCCCGAATTGATTATTCTTGAATTGGTTATTTAAAAAGAAAGTACTGTAGGCTGAAGCTACATCCAGCTGAAAAGCAGGTTTTTCATCAAGGTATTTTTTATAATTTTCTGTTTCCGTTTTGTAATAATCTGTTTCAAATTCATCTAATGCTTGTGTAAATTTTTTTTCCTTTTCACTTTGGCTGATATTGGAAGTATTTATATCTTTAAATTTTTGCGATTGATAAAACTCTCTTTGAATATCGCTTAACTCCTTTGAGATATTATTATTTGAGGCAGCAATAGCGTCTATATTTTTTTTATTTCTTATTTTAACTACTGTAGTTCGCAAAGAAAAAGATACCGAAGGATTTTCCGTTTCAAGATTTTCAATTTTATAATTTTTCAGAAAGGCAAATGAGACTGAAACGTTTTTTGCTTCACTGAAAATGTTATTTTTATACTCCTCTTTTTTATTGTCAGCATTTTTGATGGTTTTAATGCCAGCGTACTTCAACGCATCCATTTCCGTCAGAGGAAATAAATGGGTCGGGGTAAGTTCTACTGCGTACGCATTGGGAAGACCTTCATTTTCGCTGAAAGAATTCACAATACTGGTCATGAATGCTTTTTTCGATTTTGGGGTTTCCAGATCAGAACTTGCCAAGCCGAGAAGCATTACACTTGGAGAATTGGAAAGCTCCAGCTTGTTTAACTCTGTACTAATTTCTTTGTTTTGAGAAAATAGTAATGTTGATCCAACTGTCAGAGTTACTAGTAATATCTTTTTCATAGCTCAATTTTTATGTACTTATAGACTCCATAGATGAATCTGCCAGCTAAATCTTCGGTTGTTTTACCTTTAAAGGGGTTGAAGTCAAAATTCTTGCTAGGAATTTGAGGGAACTCGAATTTTATTCTGCATGTATTGATTAAAATCTGCAGATGGTTTACCTGCATATTAATATTAAAAGAAGTTGCAAAAAGTAAATTATCGGACTTTACATCTGCTTTTGGAATGGTAAAAGAAAATCCGTCATCTTTTAAATTGTTGTCATCTATCCGGCTTCCATTAATGATAAAATGGGGATCACCAAATTGTGTGTTGGCACTGATTATTACATTCACTTCAACATTGTCTTCGTTAAAGTCCGTAATTTCTACTGTTTTTTTTGAAATCTTTTTCATGTCTATTGTTTTTTTGGTTTGTAATTGTTTTTTTAATTTTTGAAAAATCAGATCTTTCCTCTTCGATACCCTGCAAAATGATTAGGAGGATATCACAGCTCCTGATTCTATTTCAAATTTATAATTTGTAATGTTTGTGGTCAATTACCTTTTTGGGTGATATTGTTGGTTTCAATAATTAAATGTTTGCGACAATTCTGCACCCCGATTAAATTCTCTATTTTTGCAGCATATTTTTACAGACATGCAAAAAGCGTTGATATATTTCGCATTGGGAACTATAGTAAGCTTCCTGATTAATTATTTCTTTTTAAGTTCAGAAAACATTGGTTTGGAGTTCTATTATGCTATTGCTTTTGGTGCGGCCTGGGGTATTGCTTATTATTTGGATACTCCAGATTTTACACTGGCGAAAAAACTGGGACTGTCTTTTGTAGTGATGGCGATTCTGGTTGGTGCAGGTACTTTAATTTTTAAACTTGAACTGGCTATTCCATCCATTCTAAAGTTTTCTATGGTGTTTGTAGCCTATTATGTAATAGCAAGCTTTAGGGCAACGAAGTCATTAAGAAAATAAATAAAAGAGGCTTTCACAATTGAAAGCCTCTTTTATTATTAATGAATCATCATGAAACTTATTAGAGCAAGGCCTAAAAGCAAAAACATGAATGCAATAAAGTTAATGGTGAATAATATCATTCCGAGAATAATGCTTACCAAACCATGGGCGCGATAAACCCGCCTGTGAGCAATAAAGAAATAGGCCATAGTGTATAATGACAGGAGTGATATTGCTAAATATAAAATGGTATTAATCAGCCAGAAGTCTGTGAGACCTGCCAATTTGGTAAGTAAGAATATCAATAATATGGTAAGCAGTAAAAACGAGAAGTAATGCAGCGTGAAAATTCCGTGATCAAAGTACCACCATTTTTTCTTACTATGAAAGATCCATAAAAATAATGCGAAAAGAGGGAGATAGATAAAAAGTGCTTTTGGAAGATTATGAAATGACTTTTCTACCATACCGGCAATAATCTCCTTTTTCTTCACGCCCTTTTCTTTAAGCTCAAAGAATTTGTGAATGATAGGGGCTTCAATAAAACTAAGAGATGACGGGTTTTTGGCTTTAGCAGAATCATAGGCTTTCCTGGTTTTGTAGTCACCAAAAGTAAAATCCGGATCTATTGTTTTGTCCATGTCAATCATATCTTCTATTTCAGAAGAGTCAGGAACTGCTTTTATTCCTTCAATCGCAAGAGAGTCTTTTTCAGTCAGATGTTTTTTTGCTTTTATACTGTCTATAAGCTTTTGCTTTCCGACAGGTTTCATGACTTTTAAAAAGTTTGTTTTACTATTTTCACCACTATTTCCCTCTTTTGTAGAGCCTATATTAACCATAGGAAACAGAGCAAAAACGAAAAATGTAATGAAACTGACAAAAATATAAAGCTTTACAGGAGGAACGTATTTCTGTCTCTTTCCTTCAAGATAAGTGTTTGTCAGTTTGCCGGGGCTAAATAACAAATTTTTTACTGTTCCCCAGAACTGTCCGTCATAATGAGTGAAGTCTTCAATGAAATGGGTGAAAAGAAAGTAGAAGGGCTGTCGTCTTTCAGTATTTTCCTGTCCGCAGTGGGGACAAAACCTTTCTTCAACCTGATGCCCGCAGTTGAGGCAGGTTTTATCATCTCTTATTTTTCCGTGGCTCATGATTATGGAATATGATTGCCACAAATATAATTATTTCGATGAAATTGTGATGATGTTAATATATCTTACAGAATCGTTACAGTAAACTTAATAAAAGAAAGAGTTGAAGGAATAAACTCTTTGCTGTTTCATTGGTGTTTTTAGAATCTTCGAAGTGTATTTTTCATCGGCTCATGAGTTTTCAAGATCTGTGCCAAAATTGTAAATAGTGTTAAAATCTATTAATAGAAGGGGGTACGGGGAAGATTATATAGATTAAATAAAATATGTTTTTGGGTTACAAAAATAATTTGTACCTTTGCACACCCTTTTAGGGGTAAATTATGTTTAATCTTTAACTAAAACGTGTGAATACATTAAGTTACAAAACTGTTTCAGCGAACAAAGCTACTGCTAATAAAGAATGGGTTGTGGTAGACGCTGAAGGACAGCCGTTAGGTAGATTAGCTTCTACGGTTGCAAAGATTTTGAGAGGTAAGCACAAAACGAACTACACACCTCACGTAGATTGTGGTGATAACGTAATCGTTTTGAATGCTGGGAAAATTACACTTTCCGGAAACAAGTGGGCTGATAAGACTTATATCTGGCATACAGGATACCCTGGTGGACAGAAGTCTATGACTGCGGCTGAACTTCAAAAGAAAGATTCTTTAAAGGTATTAGAAAAGTCTGTAAAAGGTATGTTGCCTAAAAACAGATTAGGAGCTGCTATCCTTAAGAACCTTTATTTATATGAAGGAACTGAGCACAAACATGAAGCTCAACAGCCAAAAACAATTAATGTTAACGAATTTAAATAATTAATTATGTCTATAGTTCACAAAATCGGAAGAAGAAAAACTTCTGTAGCTAGAGTTTATGTAAAACCAGGTTCTGGTGTTATTACAGTAAACGGTAAAGATGCTAAAGAATATTTCTCTACAGACGTGATGGTTTACAAATTAAACCAACCGTTTATCCTTTCTGAGACTGTTGGTCAGTATGACGTTACCGTAAACGTATTCGGTGGTGGAAATACAGGTCAGGCAGAGGCTATCAGATTAGGTATTTCTAGAGCTTTATGCGAAATCAACGCTGAGTTCAGATTAGCATTGAAGCCAGCTGGTTTACTTACAAGAGACGCAAGAATGGTGGAAAGAAAGAAGCCAGGTCAGAAAAAAGCAAGAAAGAGATTCCAATTCTCAAAACGTTAAGAATTGCGATAAGCTTAAAGCAACATGCAATAAGCTATTTGAAAAACTTATTAAAATTTTTAATTCGCTTCAAAGCCTATGGCTTACTGCCTGAAGCTTAAAGCAAAAATTGCCCGTTACGTTTAGCATCCAAACGCTTCTCCCATCTAAAGAAGTTGTTGATTGTTTAAAAGACGGAAAGTAAACTAACAAAAACAGAAAACATGGCAAAAGCAAATGTAAAAGACCTTTTAGAGGCTGGCGTACACTTCGGTCACATGACTAGAAAGTGGAATCCAAATATGGCTCCATACATTTTTATGGAGAAAAACGGTATTCACATTGTAGACTTACATAAAACAGCAGTTAAATTAGATGAAGCATGCAGCGCTTTAGAAAAATTAACTTCTGCAGGTAAAAAAGTTCTTTTCGTAGCGACTAAGAAGCAAGCGAAAGAAGTAGTTGCAAAACACGCTTCTGAACTTAATATGCCTTATATTACAGAAAGATGGCCAGGTGGTATGTTAACGAACTTCGTTACTATCAGAAAGGCTGTAAAGAAGATGAATGCTATCGACAAAATGAAAAAAGACGGTACATTCGAAACTTTATCTAAAAAAGAAAGATTACAAGTTGACAGACAAAGAGCTAACCTGGAGAAGAACTTAGGTTCTATCGCTGACATGGTGAGACTTCCATCTGCTGTATTTGTAGTTGATATCTTAAGAGAACACATCGCGGTAACTGAAGCTAAGAAACTTGGTATTCCAGTTTTCGGTATCGTTGATACAAACTCTGACCCTAGAAAAGTTGACTTCGTTATCCCAGGAAACGATGATGCTTCTAAGTCTATTGATATGATCCTTAGCGTAGTTTCTGAATCTATCAAAGAAGGTCAGTCTCAAAGAAAAGCTGATAAAGAAAAATCTAAAGAAGAAGGAGAAAAAGTATCTGCTGATACAGATGCTGATTTCGATGCAGAATAATTGAAGATTTTCTTTAATATAGGAAAAACGCTGGATTTCGATCCAGCGTTTTTTTATTTATATACAAGAGCTATTTCTTAGAAAAGTATTTTTATATAACAGTATAAACTCATTTTTATACTTAGTGATCAATTTTACCTTGAAAGCTTTAAAATGATCTTGTTTCGTGTCTTTTGGCTATTCATTGCAAGAAAAGATCAGAATCTTTTATTTAAAATAAAAACCCACAGAAACTCTGCGGGCTGTATGTTAGTTTGAAAGTTTTATAGAATAAGAAGTTGTGACGAACTTTGTAGACTGGTAAATAGAGTTACATACAACTCCGGATAATCTGTAGTTCTGATTTTTAGGAACCATAGTGTATCCTATCTTACCGGCACCAATAGGAATTTTCTTGAAAAAATTACCTCCGCTTATTGTAAGCACCATATTGCATGGGGATTTATTTTCTACAGAAATAGAGGTCCTGGGATTTTTAGGATCATCACTATTCAGAAGGTCATTAAGTACGTCGGCTGTTTCCGGTTTATAAGTCTTTATAAGATCATTGTACTCTCTTTCTGTATTGGCTCTGTTCCCTGAATTAGCAGGATAAGGGTAGGAAGTTCCTCCCGGGTAGGCTCCATAATTGACATTACAGCTGGCAAGAATCAATGAAGTTCCGGTAAGAACTAATAGTTTTTTCATCCTATTTTATTTTTTGACTTTTGTTTTTTCTGTGATTGCTCCGTTATCGGCTCCTTTTGAATTGATTTCAGTTCAACGTTGGAGGGTTTCGGGTTGTCTATTGTTACAAATATACTTTTTTTAATGTCTTTCTGAGAGGAATATTTCATATCACAGATATTGCTGCTAAGCGTATATGAATCTTTCTTAAGTACAATGAAGTTTTCTGCACGAGCAGGAACTGCAAGATTATAAAACTCTTTTCCTTCTATCCGTAATACAATATTGCAGTCAGAATTATTTTTGAATAAGAGAATAGCTTCATTGCGGCTAATATCCTCATTAAACATGGCGTTCAGCACCTTTACTGTTTTTTCCTTATGTTCAGCAGATGTTTCAGCAATAAGTTTTCTAAACTCTTCCGCATCATCAGAATCAGGATTCCTCATCGCGCTCTTCGGAATATCCGCAATAACAGGCCTTGCTTCCATAGGTTTGGCAGTAAGTGCTCCCTTTGTCCATTCGGAGTTTTTTAAAGCAATAAGCTTGGGCTTCAGCACGGTTTTTTTAGGATCGTCAGGGTGTGCGTTCTTCAGGTATTCTTCAATTTCTTTAATATTTGTGCTTTTTAAAATGTCTTTACTGCTCTTTTGAGCCTGTGTAAAGCTGGGGATAAGAAATGTGAAGAATAAAATTGTTAAAAAATTTTTTTTCATCATATCGTTTAATTCATCAGCTTATCCGGAATTTGATATAAGTAATGGTTTTTCCTTTCGCAGAGAATAGCTCTTCATAATACGTCTTGATATCTCTCAAATGCTCTGTATTAGGATCGTATTCTGGTGCACCATAGATATCATGGTGGGCAGAAATGATCTCATAACCTGCTCCTTGCAGATATCCAAGCGTATACCCATGCAGGAATTCTGAATCGGTTTTCAGGTGAATGATACCTCCTGGCTTCAGGAACTTTTTATATCGGTTTAAAAAATCCGGATGTGTTAATCTGTGTTTTGTTCTTTTGTATTTAATCTGTGGATCCGGGAATGTAATCCAAATTTCGTCAACTTCATTTTCTGCAAAGAAATAATCAACAAGCTCAATCTGAGTTCTCAAAAACGCTACATTATTCATGTTGTTTTCTACAGCTTCTTTTGCTCCAAACCAAAATCTTGCTCCTTTAATATCTACTCCGATAAAGTTTTTTTCAGGAAATGTTTTTGCGAGTCCTACAGAATATTCCCCTTTTCCACAACCTAATTCCAATATAACCGGATTATCATTTTTAAAGAAATTGTCTCTCCATTTTCCTTTAAGATCGAAACCATTTAAAGCATCTTCTCTTGTTGGCTGGATTACATTCGGTAATATTTTGTTTTCTGCAAATCTTGCTAATTTATTCTTGCCCATTGAGTTATAAAATGAGTGCAAAAATAGTGAAAATTTATGGAGTCTCTATGTCTTTTGGTGGTAAAAGACATAGAGATAATTTGCCTTTGCGGTGTATTACTGACTTCCCAGAGCCACCATAATGGGTCTTTCAATTGTTTTTTGTGAAGCATATTGAGCTCCGCAAACCAGGCTGGTAAAAAGATATTGCCCTTTTTCTATAACAATGGAGCCTTCGCCCTGAGCAGGAACTGCCAGTCTATATTTGGTCGTTCCTACACCTTCCATTCTTACAATGATATTGCAGTCTGACTTATTTTGAATCAAAACAATGCATTCCTTAGCATTAGGATCATTATCAAATAAGGAATTTAAAATTTTTACAGTCCTGTTTTTATGTTCCACAGGAGAGACTGCCATTAACATGTTGAACTCTTCTGCTTCAGTGTTGGGAATTGCGCTATTGGCAGTAGTGTTGACAACATATGTATTTTGGGCAGTACTGGGCGTATACACAGTGGTAGATTGTTTTGCAGCCAGCTCAGCTTTATATTTTGCAATCTGTTTTTGTTTGATGATGGCATTCATTTCATCAAAGGTAATTTTGGTAGAAGGTCTTCTCCGCAGCATAGCAAGCATTTCCTGCATGTCTTTTACCTTTTGGTCTGCAGGATGTGCATTCTTGATATACTCTTTCATCATTTCCATCACCCTGGGTTTCAGAACGGATCTTCTGGGATCATCAGGATGGGCATCCCGTAAAAAGGCATTAATCTCGTAGATATTCTTACTTTTCAAAATATCACTGTAGTCTTTCCCTTTTTTTTGAGAAGACATGGTAACGAAAAACATACAACAAAGAAGTAAAAGTAATTTTTTCATTAATTAATATTAAATTAAAAATTCGGTGCTTCACTCTTAATTTGCGTTTTGGTTGCTTAGTTTTTATTTGATAACGAAATACAAGGATTTTTATTTTTAAAAACTTATATCGTGTAAATGTAAAAGCTAATACTAAGAATTAATAAAATAAATGTACGAAAATTAAAGAATCATTTATTCTTTAATGTGATAATTTTCGGTAGCTGGTTTTATCCTATCCGAAAAAAAAATTAAACGGGGTATGCATTAAGATTAAATAGATAAAAATTATTTCCAATTTCTACATCAGATCTACATCGCATCTACATCATGTCTGCATTATTTTACGTATTTAACTAAACTGTGAAAAATATACTGCTGAAGAAAAAATAAATTATATAGATTTGATTTGTTAAGATACAGATAATCTTATTGTTAGCTTATTTTAAATAATTAAAATACTTATTTTATTATGAAAAAACTCTTACTTATTTTTTCGCTTTTATTAGCATCGTTTGGATATGCACAAACTTATTTTTCCGATAATTTTGATGATTTGGATATTACAGACTGGACTCTCTATGATCAGGACGGTGACGGGCACATTTGGTATGACTTTGATGATATACAGCATTTCTATAATACAACTCCCGCGCTTACATCTTTAGCAATTGATTATCAACCGGATGATTATATCGTTTCACCGGCAATTAATCTGTCCACTGCACCTTCCGCACAGCTTAAATACAAGGTGAAGTTGATAGAAAATATGCCCGAAACCTATTCTGTATATGCTGCGACAACAAACAGTGTAGCGGCATTTTTAGCAAATGGTCCTTTGTTAACTGAAACTGTAAATAGTAACGGACCAGTTAATAAATATTATCTCAAAACTATTGACTTATCTGCATTTGCAGGGCAGCAGCAAGTTTATATTGCCTTTAGACATCATAATTCTGACTTTCAATTTTTAATGTTCCTGGATGATGTCAGTGTTAGTATTGTTCCTGGTACGGCCCCTAATTGTTCTGCATTGATATCTCCTGCAAATATGGCGACAGGTGTTCACTATACCCCCTCAACAAAATTAATATGGAGTAGTCCCACTACAGGTAGTATTGTTGATTCGTATGATATATATTTAGATCAAAACTCAAATCCTAGCACACTTATTGCGAATGTTATTACGGGTACAAATTATGATGTTTCAGGTCTGATGCCATCTACAACTTATTATTGGAAAGCTGTACCTAAAAATACCGCTGGTAGTGCGACCGGATGTCCTGTCTATTCGTTTACGACCCCTCCAACTGATTTTTGTCCTGCCAGTTCTAACTATCCCGTTTTTGCAAAAATAAACAATGTTACATTTGCTGGTATTAATAACAATTCATCAAACGACTATGTAATAGGGTATGAAGATTATACTTCGGTAGTTGGAAACGTTTCATTAGGCGAGACTTATGGTTTTTCAGCACTAAGTTTAGATCAAGGGCTTTGGGATCAAGTTTTAGTCTGGATAGATTTCAATAATGATTTTGATTTTGATGATGAGGGAGAGAAGGTTTTAGAGACAGTTGGTAACAACCACACCCCTTTGGTTGGGCAGATTACAATACCGACTACTGCTACATTAGGACAAGTTCGTATGAGAGTGAGATTAAACAATGCTAATCTAAATGATCCTAATAATTATTCTAATCAGACTCCGTGCGGAAACTCAGCATTTGGCCAGGTAGAGGATTATACATTGAATATTGGAAATATGTTGTCTGTCAGAGAGTCTGATAAGGTTCAGGTTAGGATATTCCCTAATCCGGTAACTGATATTTTGAATATTGAAGCACCTGCAAAAGTGAAATCTGTTGATGTAGTTGATGCTTCAGGTAAATCGGTCTCTAGTTACAGGCTCAATACTGCTAAATCTCAAATTAATTTGTCCAGATTGGTTCCGGGAATCTATTTCGTAAATATTGAAATGGAAGATGTAACCCGATCTATAAAAGTGATAAAGAAATAACTTGACAAAAAAGAAAGAAGCTGTATCACAACTAGATGATGTGGGTTGAGAATCGCTTAAACGAAAACCCTTCTCGTATAGGGATACAGGAAATTTTCATAAAAAAGGCCGTTTTCACGAGTTGTGAGACGGCCTCTTTTGTATTGATGGAATAATTGAAGATCAAGCAGAAAAAAGTATGGTTACTTGTACGCTCGCAGGAACAGGCTCTATGGTCTTTAATCCCCGTCTTTTCATTGTTTTTTTATTTACTGATGATCTCCTGAAGGTGAGAACTTCTTAATCTTTTTTGATAGATTGGAAGGTATTTTTCAATAGGAATTTTCACAGCTTCAAAGTTTCCTGCCAGCACGTAAGCCTGGATGTTTTCTGAGGAATAAACAAACTGAAGGAAGTTATCAATTAAGTTTTCCGGTATTTTAAATTTGGCAAAATAATCTTTACCCAGATAATTTTTGATCTGTGCCACAGAACTGTTCATCCTTTCATAGGCCTGATAACGCTGCTTTTTCTTTCTTTCTCCTGAAAGAATATCATAGATGCTTTCCAGACTGAACGTAAGACCTCCATCCCGAAGTCCGGCAACAGGAAGTTCCGGAGGCGTACCGTCACCTTTTGGCTCAGGAAGACCAATTACTTTTTTAAGAGCATAAGCTTTGTCTTCTTTTCTTAAAGAGTTTACATCATACCGAAGATTTCCGGTAGGCTTGAACCTGCTGAGAACAATTTCCTGAATTTCATAATAGGCGATCTTAAGCTCAACCAGATTTTTCTGTTCCATGGATTGAGGGGTCAGCTTGATGTCTTTTCTTTCGGTTACAATAGAGGTAAACCGGATCACATCCCCGGTATTGGCCGGAATATTAAAATTGCCATTGTAATCCGTAAGAACAGTTTTTTGTGTATTCAAGTTCGTGACATACACCTGATTGAGATATAAAATAGAGTTGTCTCTCAGAAATACCTCCCCGGAATATATTTGTGCATTAATTTTTGCCAGAAAAACCAATAGCAGCAGAGTAAACAGTTTCTTCATATAATGCGCAAAATTACATAGAAATAAAGCAATTATGTATAGTTAGATGAGGAATAGTGGTTAAAGTTATATTAAACTTTGGGATTTAATTGTTAAGGAGTGTTAGAAACCTGCCATTCATTTAAAAAGCAGGGCTTGTATATAAAAAACCGGAAGAAAGAGGTGCTGAATCTTCAATGGCTGTTTCTTCCGGCTTTCTGTTGTTATCTATGCTTTACAAGCAGCCAGCTTGTGTATTTTATCAGAAGACTGGAACCATATTCTGTCCAGGTAATAAAATACCAGTAATTTGCTGTAGGAACATACCTACCACCAATTCTTCCATCCCAGGTGTATCTGTTTTCAGGAGTCCCTCTGAAGACTTCCGCACCATACCTGTCAAAGATACGGAATACAAGATTATTATTATTCATTAAAGCAGAGTAGTCTATTCCTTCATTAACGCCGTCTCCATTCGGAGTAATAGTGTTGATCAGATTGATAATGGCAAAGGGTTTTTTAATATCCTCACACATTTTAGAATCTCTTACAAATATATTGTGTGCTCCTCTGGGTACATTGTAGAAAACATTAGAACTTTGCCATACTACACCATCTAAAGAATATTCATAAGGAGGTGTACCACCACTTGCTCCAACTTTTACAGTTGTTCCGTCAATTTCAATAGAGGTTATTATAGGAAGCGGCAATTCTGTAACATTTACAGATTGCTTGTAAACACATCCATTGGAGGTAAGTTCTACCCAATAATTTCCAGGGCCGACATTGGTGATAGAAGGAGTGGTAGCTCCCGTGCTCCATAAATATTTTTCAAAACCAGGTCCTGCATTAAGTGTTGTAGTTGTTTTTGGACAAATTGCCTTGTCTTTTAGAATGTCTGATTTCTTAGGAACTTTAATGTTGATTTTCAGAGTGCCTACTTCAGGACAAATTCCATTTTTTTCAAAACGGATATAATAAGTCTGCGAAATCGTAATATTAACAGGGGATGAAACTGCATTCACATTATTCTGCGCGTCTGCTAAAGTTGCATGGAAAGTGTAGGCTACATTTGGATCTAATGTAAACTGAGGAATAAACTGAGTTAAGTTGATGTTTTTTATTCCATCTAAATCATCATCACAGATGCTTTCAGTAACGTTTTTTGTAATCAATGTTATTTTGGCTCCAATACTGAATTGTAAAGGTTTGATCACGGAAGCACATCCATCAGGAGAATCTACTCTGATATAAATGGTTGTGTTTGCTGTATAACTCCAGTTGTTAGGGAGATTATTGTTATTTCCTGCATTGGCATCTGCTAAATTTGCATAATATCTGACATTCGTAAAGTAATTCGGGTTATTAAGTACAATAGGGGTAATATTGGAAAGCACAACAGTAACTGATCCATCCAGATTATCATCACAGAAAACACCATTGTAGTTATCCAATATGATAGCTTTATTAAAAAGAGATAGTGTTATTTGTGCAATATTTTTACAGCCAATATGGTCATTAACAACTGCATATATGATTGTTCCGTTAGTTGCGGTATAGGCGGTTGTGTTAGTTATCAATGCCGCAGCATTTTCATTCTGGGCATCCAGAAAGGTAGGGTAATAAGTAATGGTAACAGGGGAATTGCTGGTAACATTGGCTGTCGTCAGATTGAAGGTTCCCTGCCCATTGATATCACAGGCAGATAATGTTGCATTCATTACCGTTAGAGGCTGAATATTCAGGGTAACGGTTACTGTTTCACAATCCGGGAAGTCGGGATCGTTTCCGCAGAATGTATAAGTGAATGTATCTGTTCCTGATGTGCCCAGAGTATTTACGGTATAAGTAATAATACCAGTAGCAGGGTTTACAACAGCTGTACCCAGTGAAGGTGCTGTCGTAATAGCTACCGTACTTGGATTAGGAGTCTGTGATGAACTGCTGAGTGTAGGAATTATGGTTTTAGCATTACATACGTTATATGATGTATTGGTCAATTTTGTACAGTTCAGAACTTTAAATTGTTCAGTAACCAAAGGTGCACAACTTCCCATTGTTACAGAGCATGTGTAGTATCCTGGTAATGTAGGGGTGATTGACGAAGTGGTAGCTCCCGGAACAATAATTCCGTTTCTATACCATTGGTAGGTATCATAGATTAAAGGATCTACGGTAAGTACCATCCCCGGAATACAGCCGCCTCCGGATTGTAAAATAACAGGTTGTGTAGGAAAGCCCGCAAAAAAGCCTCCATATCCTACAGCATCGCTTCCGGCAGTGATGCCTGCCATAATTGCTTTATCTGAAACTACAGTAATCGTACCCGTTACATTGGGTATTCCATAGGTGACCCAATTGGTGGTACCTGTCATATTGTAAGGGCCGGTTATTGCAGGAGGATTTGCACCGTTTACTGTAACGTTAGCGCCTCTTTCTGTAATAATATTCAATTTCGTCGTAATGTTCAGAATACCTCCAGGGTGACCGTTGGAATGAACAAAATTTTCATTAATAAGTCCCAGTTCATTAATCTGCTTGGGAAGATAACAGTTTAACGCAGGAATAAAATTAAATCCTCCTGTATATATTTCACTTCCTGCGTTTGAATCTCCAGCTAAAATCTGGTAGACATATGCATTTTTAGATGTTTTAAGATATAAATTATAATGACCGTTTCCCTGAAGGATATATTTGGAGTCAGGAACAATGAAATATTTTCCTGCATTGATGGTTGCTACAGGTGGGATTTCATTATTTACAAAGATCTGAGTATTGTCTTCAGTTGCAATTACAATGGCTCCTTCCGTACGGGAACCAATGGGTCCGCTACCTTTTACCATAGTAAATTCATTCCCAAGTCTGTTGACAGGTACTGCCTGATCCATTAAAATATCTGAGCTGGCTGGATAATTTCCCGCATATTGACCGTTAAAATTTCCATTGGTGACATTGATGGGTCTATTAGAAGTAATTTTTGAGCCAATGAATCCATTAAAGTTTTCTGCTATGTTGCCGATTCCGTCAATAATATAAGACTGCCCTTTATTTAAGGTGAATGTCATGGTCGGATTGGCGGCTCCTGTCATTCCGTTTGAAAATTGTACAGTAGGACTGTAGCCGGAAACGGTAACAGTGGTGTTGTCTTCAGTTGCCAGTACGCTCGTCATGAAATTCAGAATGGAATTACTGACCGTTATAGGAGCGGAAGCAGCATAAAATTTTAGCCCTGTGGAAGAAATTCCTTTGGAAGTAATGATTTCTGCATGGTTGAATACTGAGAACCTTAAATTGGCATAAAAAGGAAATTCTGCTTTAAGATATAATCCTTTAGTTGTTGGGGTAAATAAATCTCCCTGTAGCTTGGTAATGATATAATCTCTTAATACATCAAATTTCTGCGGATTATTTTTACTGATATTTACAGTCCCGATTAAAATATTATTGTTATAAATATTTACAGGAAAAGGGGTTGTTCTGTTGGTAGATAAATACAGTTTTTGATAAGGATTGGGAGCGCCCGTTCTGTCTACCATGGGAGCAAACCAATGCTCTCGGTCCAACTGGGCAAAAGCAGAGGTGAAAATACAAAACATAAACAAAAAACATAAAATTTTTTTCATTCAGCGGTGGTCTTTATCACAAATTTAGTGATAAAAAGTATTAAATTATTGAAAATAGAACAAAAAATACATGATTTTGAAATTGTGGTTAAACAAAATTTAAGTTTATGTTATTTTTTTTCTCTTTTAACATAATATAATAGGCGAATTTAACTGGGGAGCTTAAAAAAATGAGCCACGATCATCAGATCGTGGCTTGTTCAATATAGTTTTTAAACTAATTATTACTCTCTGTTTTTAACAAGAATCCAACCTGTATATTTTATGGGAGTCTTTTCTTTGTTGGATTCATTCCAGCTGATATGGTACCAGTATGTTCCTGTTCCCAGTTTTTTATCAAAGTGTTTTCCGTCCCATCTGTAGTTGTTGAATCTGTTTCCGGTAAATACCATATTTCCATATCTGTCATACACTACAAAGCTCAGATTTTCTTTATAAGCAAGCTCACTGTAATCTATATAATCATTTACGTTATCTCCATTAGGTGTAATGGCATTTAACAGATTAGGAATCGTGACTTCTACAGCAACAGGAGTACAGTTATAAGCATCTTTTACATAGAAAGTATGCTGTCCTCTTGTTAAGCCTGTAAAGGTACTTGAGTCCTGCCAGTTAGCAGTTCCGTCAACCGCATATTTGTAAGGTGCTTTACCGCCGCTTACAATTACAGTTGCTGTATTATTGTTGATCTCAATAGTCTGGATTACGGGATCCTCCACTTTTTTAACTTTTACAGTCTGTGTAAGGAAGCATCCGCTCTTACCAAGAATTACCGTGTATTCTCCAACACCTATGTCTCTGATACCTGATGTGGTTGCTCCTGTACTCCATTGGTACGAATCATATCCAGGACCAGCATCCAGGCTGGTTTTTGCATCCATACAGATATACTGATCTACAAGAATTGGAGATTTTTTAATTGGAAGTACAATTAATTCAATTTTTGCATTTGCAGTACATCCTTCAGCAGTCGTTACTTTCACATAGACAAATCCTCCTGTTGAAGGGAAATTTTCTGGTGTTGTGATTTCATTGATCCCTGCAGTAAGGTCATTCAGAGTGCGGTAATATTTTTTCGTAACAGCATTATAGTCTGTTACCTTTGCTTTTGTAAGGTCAAAATAAGCATAAGGTGCCACATCATACCAGCAAGCCTTAATAGAAGTGTCAGTTACAATGAATGGCACTACCGTAAGGTTTAAGGTCACCTGCTCACAATCTGTAAACTCAACTGAGTTTCCACAGAATTTATAAACAATTTTGTCTGGTCCTAAATATCCAGGATTAGGGGTGTACGTGATGGTTCCGTTTGGATTAACCACGGCTGTTCCCTTGGTAGGAGGAGTTATAATTACTACTGTACTTGGAACCACAGTTTGGGTGGAAGAAGTAAACGTTGGAGTAATAATTTTAGTAGAACAAGCATTAAGTGCCTGTGTAGTTTCTTTTAAACAAGTTTGTACTTTGTAGATAGGAGTTGTCACAGGAGGGCATGTTCCCATCGTTACTTTTACGGTATAATTTCCTGACTGTGTAGGAGTATAGGTATAACTGGTAGCACCCGGAATGGCAACTCCGTCACGGAACCATTGGTAGGTTTCATATCCATCGTCTACTTCAAGAACGATTCCCGGTACGCACTCACCTGTCTTTTTCGCAATGACAGGGATTGATGAGAACCCGGCAAAGTAGCCTCCGTATCCCGCAGAGCTATATCCTCCGTTGATACCTGCTGTTACAGCTTTTGTAGACGTAATCTTAATGTTTCCGGTTACACTGTTGATAGCATACGTTACCCAGTTGGAATTTCCTGCCAGTGGATAAGGTCCGGCTTCAGGCAAAAGAGGCGCGTCATTCAACATTACAGTAGCACCAGCCTCTGTTAGAATGTTTAATTTTACGACCAGGTCACTTGGTGTTGAGCTGGCTCCTCCCACTCCAAGAGGCATTTCATTAATCTTCCCGATTTCATCAATTTTTCTTGGAAGGAAACAGTTTAATGGCGGAATATAGTTGAACCCATTGGTAGCATCACTTAATAATACTCCAATAAATTGATATAAATATACATTTTTGGTGGTGGAAATGAACATGTTTGAATGTCCTGATGTACCCTGAGCAACATAACTGGTTTCATTAATTCTGTACCATTCTCCGGCAGCAAGTGTAGCAACAGCAGTACCTCCGCCATTTAAATATACTTCGGTATTATCTTCAGTAGCCACAATAAGACCTCCCTCCATATTTAAGGTAGGAGCTGTAGATCTTGTTTTTACCATGGCAAATGTATTTCCAAGTCTGTCAACCGGAACAGATTGATCGAGAACCGGGTCACTTCCTGTTGTTGAAGCTGAGAAGTTGGCATTACAGCTTCCATTGGTCAATGTTACTGGTTTGGTTGCAACTATTTTGGCACCAATAAAACCTGTTTTGTTTCCGGATTGAGATCCAGATCCTGCAAGAATGAAAGATTGTCCTTTTTGTAAAGTAAAAGTCTGAGTATTTCCAGTTGGGCTACCATTAATAAAAACCACTCCGGCAGTTGGATTCCATGATACTGTTACATTGGTGTTATCTTCAGTAGCAAGGACACCCGCTGTAAAATTCTGAATACTACTGGTATTGGTATTAGGAGCAGCGGCAACGAAAAATGTTTTTCCAATTCCAGCCTTTCCTTTACTGGTTATTACTTCCCCGTGAACACTTTGAGCCAGTCTTAAACTACAGTAAAAAGGTTTGACTGCTTTTAAATAAAGCCCTTTGTTACCCACAACGAATGCTTCAGTAGATGTTCCTGTAGAAATAAGGCTATTGGTAACCTTATAGGTTTGTGGATTACCTTTACTGATTGTAACGGTTGTAACCACGGTATTGTTGTTGTAAATGGTTACATCAAAAGGAGTTGGTGAATCAGTAGAAAGGTATATCATATTGTTATACCCTCCAACACTGTCATAATAAGGAGCAATCCAATGCTCGGTATCCCTTTGTGCAAAGAGTGGATTAATTGTCAAAAAAATTAATACCAAACTGAGTAGAAATCTTTTCATGTGTATGGAATTAGGATTTCTACAAAAATAAAATAAAAAATGAAATATTTTTAATAAAGTTTAAATAAATGTTAAAAAAATATCTCCAATTTTTAACTAAAAGCCATCTTGGATACGAAACTGGTAATTAACTTTTAAGCTTGAGCTGTGTGATTATCTGTAAATAGTTCTTTAATGGGTGAATTTTTGAATTCCGCTAATTTTTAAGAATGTGGAGTTGTATTGATGAGTGGAATAATGTTAATAAAAAAATCCCGGTGAAATTCACCGGGATTATATTTTTTTTGAAAAAGTCAGCTTATAGGCTTACTCTTACAAATCCTGTTACTTTTAAGTCTGCATTTACAGATTTTACGTAATCAGCAACTGAGATACTTCCGTCTTTAATGAAATCCTGGTGTACCAAAGTGTTGTCTTTGTAGAATCTCTGCATTTTACCTTTCAGGATGTTATCGATAATGTTTGCAGGCTTACCTTCTTCAGTAAGTTTGTGTCTTTCGATTTCTAATTCTCTGTCGATAGTTTCCTGAGAAACAGCAGTTTCATCAAGAGCAATTGGGTTCATTGCAGCAACCTGCATAGAAACAGCTTTAGCCGCTTCTTCAGCTCCGTCTACTTTAGCAGAAAGAGACGTGATTGCAGCGATTTTGTTTCCAGCGTGGATGTAAGCTCCTAAGAAATCTCCCTGGATTCTTTCGAAAGATCCGATTTCGATTTTCTCACCGATAACTCCTGTTTGCTCAACTAATTTCTCAGCAACAGTGATCCCGTGGAAATCTGTAGCTAAAAGCTCTTCTTTAGTAGCAGCGAAGATAGCCATTTCAGCTAATTCGTAAGCTAGCTCAACGAAAGCTTCGTTTTTAGCAACGAAGTCAGTTTCACAATTTAAAGAAATTACAGCACCTAAAGTGTTGTCTTCGTTTACTCTTGCGATTACTGCCCCTTCAGTAGACTCTCTGTCCGCTCTGTTAGCAGCAACTTTTTGTCCTTTTTTTCTAAGGATATCTACCGCTTTTTCGAAGTCTCCTTCAGCTTCAACTAGAGCTTTCTTGCAGTCCATCATACCTGCACCTGTTTGGTTTCTTAATTTAGCTACGTCTGCAGCAACTGGTGTATAAGACATAATATCTATTATTTTTTATTTAAGATTAGTATTAATTTTTAGCTTAATTTTAGAGCAGTGCAAAGATAATGATTTTAATGATAAACTAAAAAATGACTTTTCACGTTATTAATATATTTAATACTATTTTAAAGGTTTGATTAATGAAAAAAATCTTCTTCCTTCTATTTATATGCATTTTTGCCCTGGGTTTTTCTCAAAAAAAGAAAAAAACAAAATCTAGAGCAGTTGTTGAAAAAGAAACTGTAATTATCTATACCGAACAGGAAGCCGAGATCTCAAAGGAGGCAAGAGTAATTGCCGGTTTTTTGAAACAGAACCCGGGACACGCAAAAACAGACTATTTTAAAAGAAAGCTGATTGATATTATCATGGCCGGTAATTCTCCTGAAGCAAAACCTACGATTAAACCCATCAGTAAAGAGAAAATTGAAAATATCGTTAAGAATAATGAATTGAATAGCGGAAAAACGATTGCTGCAAATAAAACTTATACTGCTAATGGAAAACCTGTTTCTAATAATACAGCCGCAGCTATTGAAGCTTTAAAAGAAGAAAGAAGGACTACCTCTTTTGCTTCAGCAGGTTCTGCCGGAACTGCAAAAACTGCGGGCGCTTCAACAGCATCCAAAGCTGAACCTAGTGAAGAAGGTAAGAGGAGAGCGGCAATGCTTACCCATCTGTTTAATAACGATGTTAACAAAAGTGAAGCTTATATTAATATCAAGAACAGATCCTCATGTAACCTTATTGTTAAGATAAGCGGTAAAAAATACTATAATCTTACGGTTCCTGCAAAAGGGGAGAATTTTATACTGGTTGATAAAGGGGAGTATGTAATGACCACATCGGTGTGTGATGCAAAATATTCTTCCTTAAAGAAAATCACCCAGGATATTGAAATTGCCCTGAATGTTGCAGAATAGAATAAACAGAAGAAACCTAAAGAAAAAAGGTTAAGAAGAAATTCTTAACCTTTTTATTTTATTTTTTATCCTTTAAACTGACCCATTGCAATGAATTTGTCCTGTCTCTGGGTTTCAAGCTCCTGTCCTGTAAATTTGGAAAAAGCCTTGATATTTTGTAAAATTGAATTTTTCAGGTTCAAATAAGTGGTTTCCTGATCATAATGAGCACCTCCAAGCGGTTCCTCAATGATTCCGTCAATGAACTTTTCTCTTAAGGCATCCGCCGGAGTAAGATTTAATGCATTGGCTGCATCTTCTTTGTGATCCCAGTTTCTCCATAAGATAGAGGAGCAGCTTTCCGGTGCAATTACTGTATACCATGTATTTTCCAACATATATACTTTATTTCCTACACCTATTCCTAATGCTCCACCACTGGCACCTTCTCCAATGATGTAAGTGAAGATCGGAGTTTTTAGCTGAACCATTTCAAAAATATTTCTTGCAATAGCTTCCCCTTGTCCTCTTTCTTCAGCTTCCAGCCCCGGATAAGCTCCCGGTGTATCTACTAAAGTTACCACAGGGATATTGAATTTTTCAGCAAGCTTCATTAATCTTAAGGCTTTTCTGTATCCTTCCGGATTTGGCATTCCAAATCTTCTGTGCTGTCTTTCTTTGGTCGTTCTTCCTTTTTGAGTCCCTATGATCATTACTTTCTGACCATCAAGGGTAATCAATCCTCCAATCATTGCCGGATCATCAGCGAAATTTCTGTCTCCATGAAGTTCTAAGAAACTGCCTTTGTCTGCCATTCCGTTGATATAGTCCAGTGTATAAGGACGATCCGGGTGACGGGACAGTTGTACTCTTTGCCAAGGTGTAAGATTTGAATAGATTTCTTTTTTCTTTTCTAGAATCTTATCCTCAATCTGGCTGCATGCTAATTTTACATCAACACCACTTTCTTCTCCTACTAAAGAACACGTCTGGTATTGATCCATCAATTCTTTGATAGGAAGCTCGAAACTTAAATATTCCATTTCTTGAAGTAAATTAAATCTTTCAAATGTATGAAAAATTATGGTTATTCTATTTAAAATTATTTATAGCATTGTTTATTCTGGAGATACTTTCCTCTTTACCAAGGGTTTCCAGGATGTCAGGAACGTCCGGTCCTTTCAATTCTCCTACTAAAGATAATCGTAAAGGCATCATTACTTTGCCCATTCCTAATCCTTTGTTTTCGGCGAAGTCATGCATTGTTTGCTTTAAAGTCTCACCCACAAAGTCTGTCGTTTCAAAAGCAGCAGCCAATTCACCTAAAATTGCTGATGTTTCTTCATTCCATGCTTTTTTTGATGCTTTTTCATCATATGAAGTAGGAGCTTCAAAAAAGAATTTTCCATTTTCATAGATGTCTTTTGGAAAAGTGGCTCTTTCTTTCATCAGATGAATTACTTTCAATAGCTTTTCATCAGATGCACCGGAAAGGTCAAGGTCTGTATTTTTAAGGATCTGAAGAAGCTCTTCATCAGACTTCATCTGAATATATTGATGGTTGAACCACTCAGATTTTTCTTTGCTGAATCTTGCTCCCGCTTTATGTACTTTATGAAGGTCAAATTCCTTAATCATTTGATCTAAAGGAAGTATTTCTTTATCATCCGCAGGAGACCAGCCTAATAATGCCACCATGTTGATGAAAGCATCAGGAAGATATCCGTTTTCTCTGTATCCTTTAGAAACTATACCTGTAGTGGGATCTTTGAAATCAAGAGGGAATACCGGGAATCCGAATTTATCTCCGTCTCTTTTGCTTAATTTTCCTTTTCCTTCAGGTTTTAAAATTAAAGAAAGGTGGGCAAACTGTGGTGCTTCCCACTGCATTGCTTCATATAATAAGGTGTGAAGACCTAAAGAAGGCAGCCATTCTTCACCACGGATAACGTGTGAAATTTCCATTTCGTGATCATCAATAATGTTGGCAAAATGATACGTAGGCATTCCGTCATTCTTTACCAGAACTTTATCATCTAAAGTATTGGTATTGACTGAAAATTTTCCACGGATGATGTCTTCAAGATTTAAAACTCTGTCAACGGGCATTTTAAATCTTACAACATAAGGCGTCTTTTCGTCTAATAACCTTTGAACTTCTTCTTCAGACAGGGCAAGACTGTTTCTTAAACGGTTTCTTGTTTTATTATCATAAGAGAAAACATCACCTTTCGCTTCATATTCTGCGCGCATTGCATCCAGTTCTTCGGCAGTATCAAAAGCAATGTAAGCATAATCTGTCTTTAGGATCTGTTCTGTATATCTGTCGTAGATGTCTCTTCTTTCAGATTGTCTGTAAGGAGCAAATTTTCCTCCTTTCTTAGGACTCTCATCAGGAATGATTCCGCACCATTCTAAAGCTTCTTCAATATATTCTTCAGCTCCTTCCACATATCTGGCTGTATCCGTATCTTCAATTCTCAATACAAATTCTCCCCCTTGATTTTTAGCAAAAAGATAATCATATAATGCAGTTCTTACGCCTCCCAAATGTAATGGTCCTGTAGGACTTGGAGCAAAACGTACTCTTACTTTCTCCATTTCAATTTTAATTTTTGCAAATTTACTTAAAGTAACCTTAAAACATGAATTGTTTTATAGGTTTCTGCACAATGGGCATAAAAAAACTACCTAATTTTTCAGGTAGTTCTTTGTTTTATGTATGTTTTTTTAGTAGATGTTTGTGATTTCTTCTACTGCAATTTCGTGTCTCTCAGTGTTGTTTCCTTCAAGAATAAAAGTTGCATAATACTTAGTCCCGGTTATTGCATTTGTTTTTTTTATGATTTGAAGTTTAAACCTTGGATTTGATACTGTTTCCGAATCTGTATTTGTCGCCCAGATAGCATTTCCTGATACATAAGGCTGCGCCTTGTATAATACCAAATTACCATCGCCTTGTGCTGATAAATAAGGCTGATAAACTCCGGTTCCAAAATCTGTATTGGAAGCCCATTTTACTGGATAAGGTGCCGGTCCCCAATAATTAATTGGACTTGCATAGAGCACTAAATTAGAATCAAATTGCATATCCAAATGTAAGTTTACATTTCCATATTTTAAAACTAAGGATTGCCCGGCATTAAGGCTTGACATTCTTTGGCTTTCCGCAAGTACCTCCGTTTTCGTCAATGAAATCCTCTCCTGCATGTTCGTTTTTTCGATAGTTTGTAAAGGTGGCTGCTCTGTCAACGACTCAGTTTCTCTTGAGCATGAAGTAATAGCTAATGTAGCGAAAGCTAATGTAGAAATTTTTAAAAATTTTTGCATTTTTTAATTTTTTTATCGAAACAAATATAAGAGTTATTTCTTTTAATTGTGATTAATTTAGTGTTAATACTTTAGTTATATCTTATAATATAAGGGCTTTTCGATTGTTTTTAATTCCAAATATGGTGATTTATTTGTTTTGTTTTAATGAAAATTTATACTATAATTATAAAATTACATAGGTTTAGTTGTTTTTAATGTAAACCATTTATTTTATATATATACCACGTATCTCAATTAATAATTAATAAAATTTCCAATTTGAGGAAGGTAATTTATTGTACGAATTGAATCTCATTTTCTGTTTATAATTAAACCCATTTTTTAGTATTATTAAATGATTATTAAATTCACTCAATAATGATATAAATCATTAGATGTTTCTTTTTTCACATAGTAATGAATATTATATTTGCCGAAACTTTTAATTAATACTATGAAAAAACAAATTTTATTTTGCTTCAGTATTTTACTGATGCTTTTCATGAGTTCATGTTCAACGGATGAAATGAACAGCGAGGTAACTCCTGAAAGTCCTGCGGCAAAAGCCAATAACCGATTATCAGCTTCCAAATTTGCAGGAGATGGAATTTATGATGTCTTAGGACATGGTTATAACGTTGCCGGTGAATATGCCAATGCAACAGCTGCCGGTTTTAAAGTGATTGATATTGATCGTTTTAAGTTGGAGCAGGCAAACAGATTAATCAGTGAAAACACATTCTCACAGGAATACACTGAAGAATATGGAGAAAATGCTGAGTCTTATTCTAAAATGGTTTCTACCAAAGTGAATGCTACCGCCGGTATTCCTCTGTTTAAAAAAACACTTTCTGTAGGGTTTAATTCTGCTGTAACCACCAACAATAAGTTTGAAGGAAAATATATTTACGGAAGCTATAACCTTATCATTAAACAAAAGAGAATAAGGTTTAATGCCACTACAGATATGCTGGGAGATTACCTTACTCCGGAATTTGTACAGGATCTGCAGACAAAAACTCCACAGCAGATTGTAGAGGATTATGGAACTCACGTAACACTTGATATCTATACGGGAGCAAAAATGGATGTATTATTCCAGGCAGAAACAAGAAGCCAAAGCCGTGACCGTGCAGCAAGAATTGGTGTAAAAGTAGGTATGAAAGATATTTTTGATGTAGATGTAACCAATGACGTGAATACTTCGGAATCATCTATGAACTACTCTAAAAAATTGGCTTATAAAACAAGAGGGGGAGATCCTTCAAAAGGATTGGTAGGAGATCTGAACCTTGATCAGTCCAACCCTAAAATCAATATTTCCAATTGGCAAAACAGTTCTAACACAAGTAACTCTGTTCTGGTTGATTTTGGAAGCAACGGATTGCTTATTATCTATGACTTAGTGAAAGATGCTGCTAAAAAAGCTCAGCTTAAAGCTTATGTAGATCAATACTTAATTGATAATAAAGTGTATATGGAATTCAATACAATTCCAATTTACAGATATTATAATGGAGTAGACCATTATTACACAAAAACTGCGGGAAACTACAATGGGTATTCTTATGAAGGAACAGAGTTCAATGCATTCTTATATAAAGCTCCAAATACAGTTCCAATCTACAGATACTGGAATGGTAGAGATCACTATTATACGAGAACTCCGGGATATTACCAGGGATACGTAGACGAAGGAATTGAGTTCAATGCTTTTGCTACCCAACAGCCTAATACGGTTCCTATTTACAGATATTGGAATGGTAAAGATCATTATTATTCAAGATCCAGTGTAAGACCATCTGGTTATGTTGCTGAAGGAATTGAATTCTATGCCTATTAATTAAAAATATTGATATTTTACAGTAAAGAAGCCGTTTCATTTATGGAGCGGCTTCTTGTTACTTCTTATTTTTTTTAATTTTTTTAGTAAAAAATTCACTTTTTTTCTAATTTTATTGTAAATCGTCCTTTCGAGATATTGTACTTTATTGTTTAGTTTTTCAATTTCACTTAAATAAAAAATATCATTTACATTATTTGAAATTTTATTTTCTACTTTCGTTAAACTTTCAATAAAACCTAATCTGATTTTAAAAAGAGTTCCTATATGTTCTATTGAAAAATTACTTTCAATTTGAATTTTGGCTTTTTCTCTTATAACATATAAAGATTCAAAATTGTTTTTTATATACTGTAATTTTTTAATAGCATCTTCTAGGTCTGGCTTTGCTAAAGTAAGCCCTTCGTCAATAAGTCCATTTGTATTGGATGTTTTTATAAAATCATATTGGACCAGAAAACTATTATTCACATTCATAAAATCCAGATTTCCAGAATAGCCTGTTCCTACCACAATTTTTCCATAAGCCATTGCTTCTGCCATAGTCAGTCCAAAACCCTCTGAACCGTGAAGGGAGATTAAAACATCAGACTGTTGAATCAAGGAGTGTAATTTCTCCTTGGAAAAATGGTCATCAATAATAATTACATTTGGAATATTTAAATATTTTTCCAACGCCTTTTGCGCGTCTTTACTTCTCTCCAGGTTATGTGTTTTTACGATTAAAACACTGTCATGATTATTCTTGAAGACTGTTGTAAATGCTTCGATGGTAGCTTCAGGATTTTTTCTGATAGTAGTGCTTAAAGAATCAAAAATGGTAAGATAAATTTTTGAACCTTCAGAAATTCCATATTTTGCTAAGTTGAAATCTTTTGAATTTGCCAGCTTTTGAATAGGGTGAGAAAATCTTATGACAGGAATCCCGGTGTACTGAGTAAAAATATTGACACAAAAATCACTTGGAACCCACAACTCATCAAAAATATTTAACATTTTCACAACTTTATCTGATACTTCAGGAAATTCCCAAGCCCAATAAATAATATTATAAAAACCATTAAGTTGTAAATCCTGATTTTTTGTGAAAAAATCACTAATGAAATTAATGTTAATGTGGAAAATATTTATTGAAGTTTGCTTTTCTAACGTAATATTATCATCAATTCTTTCAAATGTTTCACTGGAATAATTAATACGATTTACTTTGATACCTTGGGCTTCCAGAGCTAGGGTATTTAGCCTAGTAGCTTCGGAAATCCCAAAATTTCCATTAAAGAACCCATGATAGTTTACACACAACTGCATATTTTGTGAATTTTAATTTCTTTGATAACCTCTCGAAAATATTAAAAAACATTTTCAAATGTTTAAAGAATATTATTAGTTAAGACTTTTTTTTATTTTATGTATTACTCTCTGCATGAAGTTACTCTTTTTTTGAGGTGCTTCATTGGCATGAAAATAATTGGCTCTCCAGGGTTTATCTGATTTTGTGACCAATTCAAACAAGATTCTATTTCTCTCTGCTAATTTAATTCTTTCTTGATAAGACTCATCATCTAGTAAATTTTTATCGGTTGTATATGATATTTTTTGATAATGATTCTGATGAAGGACTATAGGCTGATCAATAATTTCAACCTTCAAAGCTTTCAAATGTACCCTGTACAAAAATTCATTGTCATCAAAGGCAATCCCCCTGGAAAATCTTTCATCAAACCCTCCTAAGTCATGCAAATTTTTCTTGGTAATTGCGGCACAAAAGTGATAACCTTTAGGGTTTGTAATAGAATGATTATACCAGCAGTCTAGTCCATCTCCAATGTAACCCACGTTATTGTCAGCCATTAATTTTCGAAGCTTTTCAGGGTTTTCTAGTAATGTGTTTAAGTTGTTAGTACTTTCTATTCCGAGAGAAAAACAGGAAAAACTTATATAATTGCTGTCATTGAGATGATTCTGGGTGTATCTTAATATTTCGCCATAATGAAGACATTCTGGGTTTTGTAATATGATAATCTCACCTTTAGCTTCCTTAAAACCAATGTTAAAGGGAATACATGAATTAAAATACCATTTATCTTTTTTTTCTAATCTGATGACTTTTAGAAACGGATATTTTTCAACCAAGTCCTCTAATCTTTCATCTTCATCACTGCCATCATCTACCGCAATAACTTCTAGCTCTTGTAAATTGTAATCAGATTGCTTAACAATACTTGAAAGAGTATTTTCAAATAAATTTTTTCTGTTATAATATGCTGTAACTATTGATATCTTCATTAGAATAGTAGAAATTTTCTTTTTTTTAATTGCCAGTTACTTTGAAAAATAACTCCCAAATAGTTTTTTTTAAGTTTTTCAATATTATAAAATTTTTTCTCAAGGTTATATTGCTTTTCAAAATGATATACCTTAAAAAAACCTTCTATGGGATAAATATCTATTAATTTTGTTTTTAAGAGATATTCTCCATATATAACACATTCTGAAGGTGTTGTTATTTTGTCTATTTCATTAAAGAAATCTTCAAAACTTTTATTTTGATGTTTTAAATAGATTTCGATAAAATGTTCCCAAACTGTGCAGCTCCAAAGATAAGGTGAGGGACCATAATCCCATTCTTTCCCTTTATTTCCAAAAAAAGGGCGGGTTGCTTTTAATGCCTCTTTGAAGAACATCTTACCCGAATCTATTCCAATATTTTCCATCGTTTCCAAAAAAGACTTAGATTCATGCATGATGGTATAAGGGGTGTAATCATCATACATAAAATCCGAATAATAAAAATCCCGTATAAATTCTGAATCCGCATCTATACATAGATAGTTTTCACAAATTCCTAGGCGGTATACATTTACTTTTATAATTTGCTGGTATCTCCAGCCGTCTTTCATCGTAGAATTAATAACTTCGGAGTCTTTAATAATTTTATAACCGTTGATTCTCTCTTTAAAATATTTAAAGTCTGCATCATTAACCGAAATAATAACTGGTATATTGTCTTTATTATGTTTTTCAATAGATTTTAAAAGATTTTGGGTTCTTTCAAAGTCAGGTTTATATGTTTTTATAAATAAAATTAAAGGAAACTTAGCCATTATATATTAATTTAAAATAGATTTCCACAGTGCTATTGCTTTTTGTTCAGAAAAATTGTTTTTGAAAAAGTATATAGCATCTTGCTTTTGTTTCTCATATAAAACAGAATCATTAATAAGCTGCATGATAATGTCGGCAAGTAACTTGGGATCATCGTTTACTAAGCAACCATTGCCTGTTTTTTGAAAAAATCCATCAATAGCTTTTTCACTACCCGCTACAGGTATCCCATAGGATAAGGCTTCCACCACTTTTATTTTGATGCCGGTTCCGCCAAGCATTGGGCAAATAGCGATTTTACTTTTATGATAGTATTCTTTAAGATCAGCTACAAAAAAGAATTTTTCAATATTCTCACAATCAGGAATTCGGGCACATATTCTTCCTATGACACAAATCCTGATATCTTTAGGCAATAATGGCATTACCTGATTTACAAACCAATTAAGTGAATCTACGTTGAACGGGTTGTCCGAACCTACAAAGATGAGCTCATACTTTTTATCTA
This sequence comes from Chryseobacterium sp. FG46, assembly GCF_057809135.1. NCBI lineage: Bacteria > Pseudomonadati > Bacteroidota > Flavobacteriia > Flavobacteriales > Weeksellaceae > Chryseobacterium > Chryseobacterium sp. FG46. The sequence goes on from NZ_JBMDJJ010000019.1 coordinate 74,717, forward strand.
TAATTTCAGTTTCAAAGTTTTCAGGAAAACTAGGTGGTATATTAATTACTTTATCTCCTAAAAAGCTTTTAAAAATGAAATGTTCTTCATTGGATATTGTGATTACTTTATCATAAAATGAAAGATTTTGAATTTCTTCATTGAATTTTTCTCCTATGTTAAGCTTCTTGTTCTTATAATATTCATTTAATGTGATCCAATCATGAGTGTCGACAATCGTTGTGGCCTCATTTAAATCCAGCTTTTTAATGAGGTCTGTCCAGAACTCGTAATTAATGAGTACATAGTCATACCTTTTATTTTGATAGAACTCTTTAAAAGTATCCATAAAATATTGAGTATAAAAGTATCCGTTATTGCTTGTTTTTTGTCTTGTGAATAATTTTATAATTTTATATTTCCAGTAAGTATAACTTGACAGCTTTTTTATTGGTCTCCTTTTTAAGATCAAAACATCATCAATAATATTTTCATCTATGCTTTCAATAGAATCTCCAAAGCCTCTATAAAATTCATCAACTCCCACTAAATCAATATTCAACCCCAAAGATTTTAAATGTTTAAGATTTGTATATGCCCTAGCTACATTTCCTGCTCTTTTAGAAAAAGGGTTTTCTGGAAAAAAAAATAATATTCTTTTATCAAAGTATTCCATAATTGATTGTTAATGTAGTTATATATTATTTCGAATTTTAATTTAAAGTAGTTTTATAGGAAAAAGTTCCGTTTACTTAGATACAGCTTGCTTCTAATGCTAAGACATTTAATCTGGTCGCTTCGGAAATTCGGAAATTCCCATCAAAAAAACCGTGGTAATTTACGCTTAATGACATGTTTTTATAATGTTTTAAGTTTTTCTTTTACTTCTTCAGGTGAAAATGCGCTCAGACTGTCCACAGAATTTCGGCTTAATGTATTCCAAAGTTCTTCATTATTATTCAGTTGAATGATTGCTTCTGCAAAACGGGTTTCATCATTGGCAATCAGTACATTCTTTTTATCGGTAAGCATCATTCCTTCTGCTCCGATATCTGTGGTAATCACAGGGAAAAAGTATTCAAAAGCCTGTCCGATTTTCCCTTTCACACCTGCCCCAAATCTTAAAGGCGCCACCATAATTCTGGAATTCATAAAGTGCTCTTCAATGCTTTCCACAAAGCCTAAAAACTTAAACTTAGGAAATAGTTTAAGATCAAGTTTTTCTGCAACATTCCCGATGATGCTTACTTCCAGCTCAGGATTGGTTTTCCAGACGATAGGCATTATTTTTTCATAGAGAAACTTTACCGCATCAATATTCGGCTCGTGGATAGATCCAATGAAAGTAATTCCTTTGCTTTCACTGAAACTTTTTCTTTCAGAAATATCAATTTTGGGATAGTGAATATTAGATACTGTAATGATCTTATTTTTATCTGCATACCGGCTCATAATTTCTTTCTCCTTGTCAGATATAGCAATGATATAGTCTAGTTGTGGTGCAACAACAGTTTCCAGACGGAAAAAATGTTTGTAATTCTTCTTTAATGAAATACGCGTAGGCTCCAGTTCTATGGCTCTTTTAAACCTTAAAAAATGAATATCTACCATATCATAAATGAATTTGGCAGAAGGTAAAATGGTTTTCATTTTTTTATAAAAAAGATTCAGTGCCAGAGGGCCGTTGAACCAAACGTAATCTATCTTTTTAAAAGAAGACAGGAAATCATAGATATTCCTGTACTTATTGTTCTCTATGTAAACGATAACATTGTGCTGCTGGTAAAACTTCACATAAGAATCGTCTTCAAACATATGGGGAGCAAATAAAATGCAGTTGTATCCTAATTCTTTGTAAATAAATATAAGCTCTTTCAGTCTGTTAGCCCCAGATTCTTTGTCATGGGCAGGAAAATCTCTTGATGTAAACAGGATTGTTTTTTGGGAAGCGTCATACAGATTAATGTTGACTATATCCTTAGACTGAAGATATTTAAGTTTTTCTTTTCTTTCGAAGTGCTTTTTTATTTTTTTTAAGATTCCCATTTGTCAGTTTTTAGTATCAAGTTCAAAAACTTTATTCACCCAACAATCCAAAGTATATCTGTAGTAGATTTCTTCCGGAATTTTCTCGTAAGGCTTTTCAAAAAAAGATTTGTCAAGATTACTAATATTTTTGTTTAAAATCAAAATATTATTGGGATTGTAAAAATCATAGGTCTTAATGGCTTCATTATCAGTAATGATTTTCTTTTCCAGAGACATGGCTTCAAAAACTCTGAAGCTGAGACCATATTGCCCTTCACGCATCAGATCCAGCAGGACTTTTGAATTTTTATAATATTTTGGAAGATCGTTATGCGGAATCTTTTTAATACTGAAAATCAGGAAAAGATTTTTAGGTACTGTCATGAAAATATTGGTTAGCTGATGTTTCCATGATTTTTTTCCAATGATCATAATCTGGAATTTTAATCCCTGTTCAATCAGCTTTTTAGCCAGTAATTTTATAAGTGAGACTCTTCTGTTATCATAAGAGGTGATGTAGAAAAGATCCATTTCAGGCTGTTGGTTTTCTTTTGGACAGTACGGAAGGTAAATGTAATTGGTTAATTTTTCGAATCCGTGCTTTTTGACATCAATATAGTCAAAGGAAAAGACTTTGTCAAAAAGATACAGTTTGTCTTCCACCGGAACTCTTTCAAGATTATCATAAAGATAGGTGACCATACGGTCTGTAGATTTTCGGATTTTTTTAAGGGTAGAAAGATCAAATGTATCCGGATTCATCACCAGGATCTGATCCTGATGTCCTAATTTTTTCAGAGAATCCAGAACGAATTTCTGTCTTTTTTCAGTCTTAAGATTTTTGTTTAAAAAAGTTTTACTTAAAGCATTTACGGCTCTTTCGTTGAAGTTGGAATGAGTAACGGTACTGATCTTTATATGATGAGCATCAATACCACGCTGGCATAATGTTTCAACAATATACTTATCATAATCCCAAAAATCATAACTAATGATACAAATCTTCATTCAACTAATTTTGCTCTTTTTTTAATGATTCATAGGTTTCATAAACGCTTAAAGATTGTAGGTAGGATAGCTGATAACCTTCTTTTCCGTCTAAAATACCAAGTCTCATTATATAGGCTTTAAAGAATTTAAAAGCAGTTTTAAGATATTGAACCCCAACACTGTACTTTTTTCCTTTAGCAGCCAGTTCTTTCCCCTTTAAAATTCCGTAGTGAATCATTTTTTTTCTGTAAGATTCATAATCTGAAACGGAGTAATGGAGTAATTTATTTTTTAAAACACCAATGGTTCCATTAACCTCCAGAGTTTCATGTACCTTTTTTCCTGCCATATATCTGGCCTTCGATTTTCTGAACAGCCTGAAATTTTTGTCAGACTGTGTTCCTGAAAAATGAATCGGTTTCTGGGCAAAAAAGAATTTCCTGTAAAAATAGTAGGCATCCTTTTGCCCGGGTTTGTTAAGCTCTGCAATAATTTCCTGCTTCAATGCCGGAGTAATTCTTTCATCACCATCCAAAAACAAAACCCAGTCATTGGTTGCATGATCAAGAGCCAAATTTCTTTGCTTTGTAAAATCCTCAAATTTATTCTGAATCACCTTTACATGCGCGAATTTTTTCGCAATTTCTACAGTTTTATCCGTACTAAAAGAGTCTATCACTATTATTTCATCACAGAAATCGAAAGACTCAAGGATATCCTGTATATTTTTTTCTTCATTATATGTTATGATCAAACCACTTATATTCATCACAATGATTTGTTTGATAAGGAAATATGTATTATCTCTCCTAAGGTCATTCTAAATAGTTTTAATCTTTCAAAGATAAGTTTAAATTTGAATTTTATAGACGAATCTTTGTCATTTATCTCTATTATGCAGATTCCGAAAAATACCACCTTTGAAGAATACACTTTATTGTAGCCGGATGTATATAGCAAATACAATTCCTAAATTTTTAAAAAGTGAAAAAATATGATTTTTTTTATGTTTTTAAAGTAACCTCTGATGGTTTAATACACGTATTGATGATACATTAAAGGTATGACTTTTGACAGCCATACCCATTAATATTTTCCGGAATCAACAGTTAAAATATTAATCGTGTTGAAATAACCGATGAATATCCGTTTATTTATACTCAAGAATAGTCTTTTCAATAATTTTCACGCAGTCCAGCAGTTGTTCTTCAGTAATGACCAATGGTGGAGCTAATCTGATGATATTGCCATGGGTAGGTTTTGCCAGAAGTCCATTTTCTTTTAATTGTAAGCAAAGATTCCATGCGGTAGAACTTTCAGGCGTATCATTGATCAGAATAGCGTTTAGAAGACCTTTCCCTCTTACTTTGGTAATAAGATCTGTTTTTTCAATAAGCTTGTCAATTTCAGCTCTGAAAAGTTTTCCTAGTTCTTCTGCTCTTTCAGATAGTTTTTCGTCAGCTACTACATCCAATGCTGCTACTGCTACGGCACATGCAATAGGGTTTCCTCCGAACGTTGAACCATGCTGTCCCGGTTTAATAACATTCATGATGTTGTCGTTCGCTAAAACAGCAGATACAGGATACATACCTCCGGAAAGTGCCTTTCCTAAGATCAGGATATCCGGCTGTACATTTTCATGGTGGCACGCAATCAATCTTCCTGTTCTTGCGATACCCGTCTGAACTTCGTCAGCAATGAAAAGAACATTGTATTTTTTACATAGTTCAGAAGCGTTTTTAAGGAAGTTTTCATCCGGAACATACACTCCGGCTTCTCCCTGAATAGGCTCTACAAGGAATGCTGCAATATTTCCAGCTTCCCTGTTTAGAACTTCTTCTAATGCTGCGATATCATTATAAGGAATTTTGATAAATCCTGGTGTAAAAGGTCCGTAGTTCTGGTTGGCATCCGGATCATTAGAGAAAGAAACAATAGTGGTTGTTCTTCCGTGGAAATTGTTTTCACAAACGATAATTTTCGCTGCATTTTCTGCAATTCCTTTTACTTCATAACTCCATTTTCTGGCTAATTTTACGGCAGTTTCCACGGCTTCTGCTCCGGAGTTCATTGGTAAAACCTTGTCAAACCCGAAAAGAGTCGTTATTTTCTGTTCGTATTCTCCTAATTTAGAGTTGTAGAAAGCTCTTGAAGTTAAAGCCAGCTTTTGTGCCTGCTCCACTAAAGCGCCCACAATTTTGGGATGAGAATGTCCTTGGTTCACAGCAGAATATGCTGAAAGAAAATCATAGTACCTTTTACCTTCCACGTCCCAAACGAAAACACCTTCTCCGCGGTCCAGAACCACAGGAAGTGGGTGATAGTTATGCGCTCCATGTTTGTCTTCAAGGTCAATAAAATACTGTGAGTTTTTTGTTTGTTCTGCTGTTGACATATTGTTGTTTTTTACAAATTTACACAATATTAATGATATGTATAAACAATTACCAAATGACGTTTGAGGGGAGAATTGGAGTAGATTTTAGGGTGGAATAATGGAGGATTAGAAAATATTTTCCCTGTTGATAGACTGTTATAGGTATTATATCTTTATAAGGGTGAAATTTTATTTTCAGTTTGTTTATTAATTTTTATTCATGCCTCAGCAATAAAACATGGTTAGAACTGCTTCGTGCTTTGCATTAAAAATTTCAAATTTACAGGTTAAAATAAAAACTGCCTCAAAAAGAGGCAGTTTCATTTTTATTAAAAAATAATCTTAGTGATTATCATATTTTCTGTCCATTACAAAATCCTCCATGAACTTTGTTGTGTAGTTTCCTGAAAGATAATCTTCATTATCCATCAGTTGTCTGTGGAAAGGGATTGTTGTTTTTACTCCTTCAATATAGAATTCTTCAAGCGCGCGTCTCATTTTTGCAATTGCTTCCTCACGCGTTTGAGCCGTAGTGATAAGCTTAGCAATCATAGAGTCGTAATTAGAAGGGATTGTATATCCGGAATATACGTGAGTATCTACTCTGATTCCGTGTCCGCCAGGGATATTTAATCCTGTAATTTTTCCCGGAGACGGTCTGAAGTCTGCGTAAGGATCTTCTGCGTTGATTCTACACTCGATGGAATGTAATTTAGGGTAGTAGTTGATTCCTGAAATAGGAGTTCCAGCAGCAAGAAGAATTTGTTCTCTGATCAGGTCATAATCAATTACCTGCTCAGTAATAGGATGTTCTACCTGGATTCTTGTATTCATTTCCATGAAATAGAAATTTCTGTGTTTGTCTACAAGGAATTCGATCGTTCCTACACCTTCATATCCAATGAATTCAGCAGCTTTTACCGCAGCATCACCCATTTTCTCACGAAGTTCGTCTGTCATGAAAGGAGAAGGTGTTTCTTCAGTTAATTTCTGATTTCTTCTCTGTACAGAACAGTCTCTTTCAGAAAGGTGGCAAGCTTTACCGAATTGGTCACCCGCAACCTGAATTTCGATGTGTCTAGGCTCTTCAATCAGTTTTTCCATGTACATACCTCCGTTTCCAAAGGCCGCTACAGCTTCCTGAATGGCAGATTCCCAGTGGTCTTTAAGATCTTCAGCCTTCCAAACGGCTCTCATTCCTTTTCCACCACCACCGGCAGTAGCTTTGATCATTACAGGGTATCCGGTTTCTTCAGCTACTTTTACAGCGTGTTCATAGGATTCTATCAATCCGTCTGAACCTGGCACACATGGTACACCTGCTGCTTTCATGGTAGCCTTAGCATTTGCTTTATCTCCCATTTTTTCAATCTGCTCAGGGGATGCGCCAATAAATTTGATACCGTTCTTCTGACATATTCTTGAGAAGTTAGCATTTTCAGATAAAAATCCGTAACCTGGGTGAATAGCGTCCGCATTGGTAATTTCCGCAGCAGCAATAATGTTAGGGATTTTAAGATATGAGTCTTTACTCATAGCAGGGCCGATGCATACCGCTTCATCAGCAAATCTTACGTGAAGACTGTCTTTATCAGCAGTAGAGTATACCGCAACGGTTTTGATCCCCATTTCTTTACAAGTACGTAAAATACGCATTGCAATTTCGCCACGATTGGCTATTAATATTTTTTTGAACATCTCCGAAATTTTAAATTATAAATTTTGAATTTTAAATTATTTTAAATGAAGAAGATTCATCTAAAATTTATAATCTTTAATCTAAAATTCCTTAAGATGGATCTACTAAGAATAAAGGTTGGTCGTATTCTACAGGAGTAGCGTCGTCAACTAAAATTTTAACAATTTTACCGCTGATTTCAGATTCAATCTGGTTGAATAGTTTCATTGCTTCAATAACGCAAACTACTTTACCAACAGAAACTTCGTCACCTACATTTACAAATACATCTTTATCAGGAGATGGTTTTCTATAGAAAGTACCAATCATTGGAGACTTGATGGTTACGTATTTGCTGTCATCAGATGCAGCTTCAGCTTTTTCAGCAACAGGAGCAGCCGGAGTTGCAACAGGTGCCGGAGCAGCTACCGCTTGCGGAGCAGTGTGATATACCGCAGGTTGTGCATAAACAGCATCGCTTCCAGCTAATGGAGTTTTAATAGTGATTTCGAAATCTTTAGTTTTGTACTTCACTTCTGAAACTTCAGCCTTAGATACAAACTTGATAAGATTTTGTATGTCTTTAATGTCCATAAATTTGATATTTGATTTGATGCCAAAGATACCAAAAAAACGTAAAAAACAACAAAAAACCGCCAAATTTTATCAAAATTGGGCGGTTTTTGTATTAAAATGAGGCTTTTTCAGCGAAAAGCGACTCTTAGTTTTCTTCAGTAGCAGCTACTTCTTTTTCCAATACTACTTTACCTCTGTAGTAAAGTTTCCCTTCATGCCAGTGAGCTCTGTGGTATAGGTGAAGCTCTCCTGTTGTTGCATCTTTAGCTAATTGAGGAACTACAGCTTTGTAGTGAGTTCTTCTCTTATCTCTTCTTGTAGACGACTGTCTTCTCTTTGGATGTGCCATTTTCTAATAACTTTTTTAATTGATGAGCGATGAGATTCATCATCTCATCATATTTAAATTATTCTATTTAATTATTGTCTTTTAATTTTCTTAAAGCATCCCATCTAGGGTCACTTTCATGTTCTTCTTCTTCAGTTACCTCAATATCTTTAGGACTGAACTGGTCAAGAATTTTAAGATCATCATCACTTACATTGGGTGAAATCTTTTTCATCGGGATGGAAAGCATTACATTTTCATAAATCAAATGTGCTACATTGAAAGCGTGCTCTGCGGTAGGAATGGTAATGACATCTTCATTGCTGTCATCATATTCTTCTCCGAAATTCACCAAAATTTTGATTTCATTCTCAATAGGATAGTCGAAATCTTCATTTGTGATGTCACAAACCAACTCAACCCATCCATTAATCTTAATCTCAAATTCTAAAAAAGTAGTGTGTTTATCAAGTGATACATTCACTCCTATTTTAGGATTTGTAAATTCCTGCTCAGTGTCAAATAATTGAAAGAACGTTTTATCTATCTCAAACTTGAACTCGTGTCTTCCGTTTTTAAGTCCGGAAAAGCTTACGTCATAGTTTCTTAACTTGTCCATAAAATGAGTGTGCAAAAATATGCATTTTTTTTATAATAACAAATAAAATCTGAAACAAATTAATTTAAAATTTGTTTTAAAGATTTATGCTTCAGTTTCCTCCGGTAGATCTTCATCTATTCCGTTGTCTACAGCCATTTTTCTAGGCTGAAGGCGGTTGTTCATCAGTTCGCTGTACTCACTTCTGTTCTTGAAGACCTTGATCGCTGTGAAGATAGCTTCTGTAAAACTCTGCTCATCGGCCACATTTTTTCCTGCAATATCGTAGGCAACTCCATGATCCGGAGATGTTCTGATAAAAGGAAGTCCGGCAGTATAATTTACTCCTTCTTCATAGGCTAATGTCTTGAAAGGAGCCAGCCCCTGATCGTGATACATTGCTAACACAGCATCGAAATTTTTGTATTTAATCGGCTGGAAAAAGCTGTCTGCAGGGAAAGGACCGAACGCCAGTATTCCGTTGTCAGAAAGTTCTTTGATGGCCGGGCTGATGATTTCAATTTCTTCATTACCAATGACACCGCCATCTCCTGCGTGAGGATTTAATCCTAATACGGCAATTTTAGGTTTTTGAATACAGAAATCCTCTATCAATGTTTGATTTAATACTCTGATCTGTTTCTTTATCTTTTCTTTGGAAATATTCTCCGCTATCTGTGCAATAGGAATATGATGCGTGGAAACGGCTACTTTAAGCTCTTCAGTGACAAGGAACATCAGTCCCTTTTTATTGAATTTCTCTTCAAAATAGCCTGTATGTCCGGCATGCTTAAAGCCCATTTTTACCATTTCATCCTTGTTGATGGGAGCGGTTACCAATACGTCAATATCTCCTTTCATCAAAGCTTCAGTAGCTGCTTCTAAAGAATCAATCGCCATTTTGGTGGATTCTTCAGTAGGAACTCCTAATTCTACATTCACATTTTCTTTGGTAAGGTTAACCATATTAAGTTTCCCTGCCTGAGCCTGTGAAGCTTCGTTAACGTAGTTGAAATTAAGATTCAGCTTAAAAATATTTTTCTGATAAGTGAATAATTTTCCCGAGCCAAAAATTACAGGCGTGAAAAAATCTGTAATAGTTTTGTCTTTCAGAGATTTCATGATAATCTCCGGACCGATGCCGTTGAAATCACCGATTGAAATTCCTACTCGTACTTTATGGTTTTTTGGGCTCATTTTGATTATCTTTGAAGATTATAATTTACAAATTTAGCAAAAAATAATATGTTCACAGGAATTATTGAAGCAGTTGGTGTTATTGAGAAGATTGAAGAAAAAGGAAGCAATATAGATTTTACCCTTACATGCCCCTTTACAAACGAACTGAAAATTGATCAGAGCCTTGCACACAACGGCTGCTGCCTTACCGTTGTTGAGATAAAAGACAATCATTATGTAGTTACAGCGATCAATGAAACATTGGAAAAAACGAACCTTGGAAAATGGGAACTGGGAACTGTTGTGAATCTTGAGAGATGCATGAAGATGGATGGAAGACTGGATGGGCATATTGTTCAGGGACATGTTGATAAAACCGGAGAAGTAGTAAGTATTGAAAGTAAAGACGGAAGTTATTTTATTACCATGAAGTATGAAAATGACGGAACTTTTGTAACGGTACCTCAGGGTTCCATCACGGTAAACGGAATAAGTCTTACTGTTGCTAAAAGTGAAGACAATCAGTTTTCCGTAGCTATTATTCCTTATACCTGGGAATTTACGAATATGAAACATTTGAAAATTGGAGATAAAGTAAACCTGGAATTTGATATCATTGGTAAGTATATTGCTAGGTTAATTAAAAAGTAGAATGTCAATAAATAAGTATAAAGGATATAGCTTAAGGAATCGTGTGTTTTTCGGTTTCCTGCTGGTATGTTTTTTAAGTGTGGTTGCTACATCACTTGTTCCTTACTTTGTATTGAGAAATCATTCTTTACAGCAGAGTAATATCGATATGCAGGATAAAACCAATGCTGTCATGCGATATCTGGACTATGCCGTAAGCCAGACTCTTATAGAAACAAAAGATCTTCCGGAGGTTTTGGGGAATAAAATCTTCGAAATAGCGGATATCAACCAGCATGACATTTTTATTTATGATCTGAAAGGAAACTACTTGCTTTCCAACAAAGACGAAGGATTGGTTGAGCAGAAAACAATTCCTCTAGAAATCATTAATAAGATCCTCTCTACGGACGCAAGAGTAGATATGGTGAATTATGATGCTGCTAAGGATGCTAAGCTTACCTCTTCCTACCTTTTGCTGAAAAACAATGAGCTTGAACCCATCGGAATTGTTTATATCCCTTTATACCATAATGAATCTGCTTACCTTGAGGTTCTTCATCAATATGTAAAATATATTCTTTTAGTCGATATATTCCTTATCCTTTTCAGTATCTGGATCAGTTGGGTGACGTCTAACAGTCTTGCAAAAACCATCACCAAGTTCTCTGATATGATTACCCGTATTACCTTGTTTGAAAACGAAATGCGTCCTATCAGATATTATAAGAATGATGAGCTTAATGCTTTGGCCAGGGCTTATAACAGGATGATTTTACAGATTCAGGACCAGAAAGAAAGACTTAGATTCAAAGCATCTGAAGAAGCATGGAGAGAAATGGCCAAGCAGGTGGCGCATGAGGTGAAAAATCCATTGACGCCAATGAAGCTGACCATTCAGAATTTTGAAAGAAAATTTGATCCTGAAGATCCGAATATCAGAGAAAGAGTAAAGCAAATGAGTAAAACCATTGTGGATCAGATTGATCTTATTGCTACAGTAGCTTCAGCATTCTCAGAATTTGCCAAACTTCCTGAAAAAAACAATGAAGTGATCAATCTGAATACGGAAGTTGAAGATATTCTCCGTGTATTCAATGATGACAGTATTTTCATGCATGCCAACAAGACGAATATTATGATTAATATGGACAGGATTTATCTTTCCAGAATTATCACAAACCTTGTTACCAATGCAAAACAGGCAGAAAGTGACCAGAGAAAACTGATCATCAATGTAGATGTGGAACAGCACCAGAGAAGAGTTATTATCTCTGTTCAGGATAACGGAATCGGGATTCCTGAAAATATGTACGAAAGAATATTTGAACCGAATTTTACTTCTAAAAGCAGTGGAATGGGGCTTGGTTTGTCTATGGTGAGAAAAATGATCGAGGATTATAAAGGTGAGATCTCTGTGAAATCAGAAGTAGGGAAGGGGTCTACATTCATTATTACACTGCCTACCAATTTATAGTGAAACCCTTTACATTTAAACAATTTGAAATTCAGCAGTCTAAAGACGTCTTCCGTGTAGGAACAGACGGTGTTTTGCTTGGAGCTTTGGCTGACATTGAAAACGCTTCCAATGTTTTGGAAGTTGGAACCGGTACGGGATTAATTTCTCTTATGCTGGCACAAAGAAATTCACAGGCATACTTTTTAGGATTGGATATTAATGAAGAGGCCGCAAAACTTACCCAACTCAATTTTGAAAATTCTCCTTTTCATGCCAGGTTGAAAAACGGTCATCAGGATTTTAAAACTTTTGAAACGACAGGCCGGTTTGATCTTATTGTGTCCAATCCTCCGTATTTTGAAGAATCAGGATCCGAAAAAGATAAAATTGCTCGTCAGACTGTAGAGCTCAACTTTAGACAGCTAATCAGCAATGCGGCAGAATTATTGTCTGAAAACGGAATCTTTTCTGTAATCATACCTGTGGAAGCAGGAGAGGTTTTTGTTTCATTAGGTAAAGAAAACAGCCTGCATCTGAACAGAAAAATTAATATCAGGGGAATTGAAAATGCAAAGGCAAAAAGATTGATTCTTGAGTTTTCGTCACATGAAAAAGAAATCAGGGAATCTGATTTTATTATAGAAAAAAGTCCGAGACAATACTCGGACCAATATCTTGAACTCACGAAAGAGTTTCATGTCTTTAAGTAAGGCGGTTGGGAATAATTCTTATTCAAATAATTCTGAAGTATCCAATACAGAAACTTTTCCGTCTTCACATCTGATCGCTTCACCCGGGAAGTTCTGAATCATGTGATAATCATGAGTTGCCATTACTACTGCAGCACCATTTTCAAGGGCAACCTGCTTTAATAGCGTCATAATTTCATTGGAAGTTTCAGGATCAAGGTTTCCTGTCGGCTCATCCGCTAAGATAAGATCCGGGTGGTTAAGAAGAGCTCTTGCGATGGCGATACGCTGCTGTTCTCCTCCCGAAAGCTCATGGGGCATTTTGTGCTTCTTGCTTTTCATGTTCACGCTTCCTAAAACCTCATTGATACGATCTTCCATTTTTACTTTGTCATTCCATCCTGTTGCTTCAAGAACGAACTTCAGGTTTTTTTCAACCGTTCTGTCTGAAAGCAGCTGGAAATCCTGAAATACAATTCCTAGTTTTCTTCTTAAGTTTGGGATATCGGACGGCTTTAGTTTTGCCAGATCAAATCCTACAACAGCTCCGTGTCCTGATGCCAACGGAATGTGTCCGTAAAGCGTTTTCAGAAGGGAACTTTTTCCGGAACCTGTTTTTCCGATAAGGTAGCAGAATCTCCCTTTTTTAATGTTAAGATTTACATCAGAAAGAACAGTAAAGTTTTTTTGCGCAATCTTTGCGTGTTGTAAACTTATAATATTGTCTCCGGAGATATTGGTATGTGGCATAATTTAATTTTAAAGGCTGTTTCTTATAAAAATATTTCAACTTTTAAAAATAGAAAAAGATGTTGATTCAGCCTAAATTTTAGTAAATTTTAACAACAAAAAATGCCTGAAAAGGAACTTCTCAAGCATGTTTTGTATATGATAATTAGAAATTATCTCTTAGCGCGTGCAGCACTTACAGTTAATCTCTTTCTGCCTTTAGCTCTTCTCGCAGCCAAAACTCTTCTTCCATTTGGCGTAGACATTCTTTCTCTGAAACCGTGTTTGTTTCTTCTCTTTCTTTCTGATGGCTGGAATGTTCTTTTACTCATTACTATATGTTTAAATCGTAATTAATCTATTAATTTTCAGGTTGCAAAGATATATAAATTTTTATAAGTTACAAACTTTAATTATCTTTTTTTAAAATAAAATTTATTGTTTTTCGGTTGGGTATTTACAAACCCTCACGGGAAAACCGTTTTCCGGTGCAAAAATAATATTTAAATGATTTATATAAAAGCTCTATCTTTGAAAACTTTAATTTTAACGAAAAATAAACACCGGATGTTTACAGCAACAGAACTTTCAGATATCAATACATTACTTACCCAGGAGAGCAGGATAGTGATTCTTACCCATTATAATCCGGATGGAGATGCTATTGGTTCAAGTTTAGGATTGAAACATTATCTGAAAGCCAAAGGAATTCATGCAGAGGTTATCGTACCTAATGATTTTCCGAAATTTCTGAAATGGATGCCGGAATCTAAAAAAGTTATTATTGCAGAATATAAAAGAAAGCTTGCTGCGGATATGATTGCCGGAGCAGATGTTATTTTCTGCCTGGATTTTAATTCTCCGTCAAGAATCGGATTGTTGGGAGACTGGTTAATAAAAGCTCCGGGAAAGAAAATCCTTATTGATCATCACCAGCAGCCGGAACAATTTGATTTTGTTTATTCCGATACAGTAATTCCTGCCACTTCACAGATGATTTATCATTTTATTGAAGCAATGAATGATGAAAAACTGGTGAACCAGGATATGGCAGAATGCCTTTATACCGGAATAATGACAGATACAGGAGGATTCCGTTTTCGTTCCACCAGTGCTACTACGCACAGAATTATTGCTAACCTTATCGAACACGGCGCAGATCCTGCTATGATTACTTCCAATACATGGGATACCAATACGGTTTCCCGACTGCATTTACTGGCTTTGGTTCTGGGAAGAATAGAAGTGGTGAATGACGGAGCAGTAGCCATTTTAAGCCTGACAAGAAACGAACTGAAAGAATTTGGTTTCCAGAAAGGAGATACGGAAGGCTTTGTAAATTATGGTTTGAGTATTGCCGGTGTAAAAATGTCAGCATTCTTTATGGAAGATTTGTACGAAGATTTCGTTAAAATTTCTTTCAGAAGTAAGGATGATATGGATGTGAACCAATTCTCAAGAAAATATTTCAATGGAGGCGGACACATTAATGCAGCCGGAGGGAAATCTTTAGATTCTTTAGCCGGAACAATAGTAAACTTTAAAGAGAAGGTAAAAGAAGATGGTTTGTAGAAGGGCAAAAAGAGGGAATTGTGAGAAGGTAAATAGGTTGTAAATCCTTTTTATTTAAAACTCCTACATCTTTTTCCGGAATCCTTTTTCTTCCAATTCCTGGCAGGTATAATCGTAAACCTGTTGAAATATTTCATCCATATATCTTTTGTTGAAAAGACTGTATTTCGTCATTTTGGGAGGATCTAAAAATATATTACAGTATTTCGCTTTAGAATACACAGACTTTGCAATAGCTAAGTGAAGGATTCTGTCAAATTCCTTCATCAGGCTCATTTTGTTTAATTCATCATAGCTGATGGAATTAACATGAGAAGCAATCAGGAAATTACATTTATCCAGGATAGGTTCAATGGGAAGATTATCAAGAACGCCGCCATCCACATAGATTTTCTCTCCAATTCTTACCGGAGGAAGAATGAACGGTACACTGGAAGATGCCAGTAATGGCCCAAAAAGTTCTCCTTCAGAAAAGAAATCTACGATGCCATGAGTCATTTCCGTTGCGGCTACATACATAGGAATTTTTAAAATGCTGAAATTGTCTTCCGGAAAATAATCTTTGAACAGTTTTAAAATAAAATTAGAGCTGAAAATTCCGTTTTTTGACAATTTTAAGGATGATCTGGAGAAAAAAGAAGTCTGTTTTACAATTTCCATCATTTCGTCCGGCGTTTTTCCAAAAGAATAAAAAGCACCAATGATAGAGCCTGCACTTGTTCCTGAGATTATGTGTGGTTTCAGATGATATTCTTCCAGGGCTTTCAGAACAGCAATATGAGCAATCCCACGCATTCCTCCGCCTGAAAGTGTAAGCCCGATAACCGGTGGTGCCGGTGGTTTCTTTTTTTTGAATGAAAATAAAGCCATTACCAAAATTATCCTCTACTAATATACAGGATTTTTTGTTATGCACGGTTTAATTTATCAGGTAACCTGTTTTATAAAACCAGTTTTTTTGGAAGATTATGAAGAAGTTCTGTGTTGATAATTTCTGCACAGATACCGGGTTTTTCCCAATGTCCGTTATGTCCGCAGTCCAGAATGTAAGACTTGATATTTGTTCTGTCCGGAAGGTGTTTGATCATCATATCTGTTTTTACAGCATTGTCGTGTTTGCCTGCCAATACTAAGATTTTAGCTTCCAGATTTTCCAGTACATGTTTTTTGTCAGTTCTTTCCACCATGCCTTTTACACAGGCAAGTGCTCCCATATTGTTGGTGGAAAGGGCGGTTTCAAGAGCAATTTCAATTTTCCCTTCCAGGGTATCTCTTTCATTGGGATTGAATAAATTAGGAACTCCGGCTCTTGCATAATGGGCAAATGCATCTTTAATGATTCTATAGCTTTTAATACGTTGCTGCTTTTTCTCTTCATCATCCGCAAAGTAAGTAGAGAAAAATAAAGTAAGACTTTTTAAAGAGCTGGGATATTTTTCTGCAAAAGCAAGTGAGGTATATCCTCCCATAGAATGTCCCAGAAGATGTACTTTTTCTAAATGTTGATGATCCAGGACTTTTTTTACTTCTTCAGCCATTAATTCCATGGTATGAACTTCAGCTAAAATTTCAGACTGACCGTGACCGGGAAGATCAATTTTGAGTAATGAAAAGTCTTTGGAAAGATGATGCTCCATATCACTCCAGATGGATAGATTTTCCATAAATCCGTGAAGAAGTATCAAAGTTTCTTTTCCGTTTCCTTTTCTTTCAAAGTTCAGCATGATTCCAAAATTTAGAAGGTTAAAAATAATACTGCAGGTGAGATGCTGCAGATCCGTTTCTCCTTTCAAATTTAATCAAAAAAAGAGCATTTAAAAAAATGCCCTTGTCTTTTATTGAATTAATTTCTTGTAAACCTTTGTTTCCCAGGGTTTAATGTCTGTTACCCCATATCTTTCCTTTTTAGAAATAGCAAGGTTGTCCAGCATGTCTACAAAATTTTTGTAACTGGCTTCATCTGTTGGTTTTACAATAACTGTGAATATATCAGGTGCCGGAGCTTTCTTATAGGCATCGGCAATAATCTTTGAAATTTTGATTCCACTGAAATCGGTTTCCTTAAGGTTTCCTGCATTCAGATCTTTCTGATTGCTCTGATGATAAAATACCCGGTTGTCTTTCCCAAGAATAAATGTAATCTGGTTTTGCTCCCCAATTACAGGAATATCTATAGGATGAGGATTTGGATCTTTTGCTGGTAACCCTAAATCCATTACGTTAGGTTTTGTAAAATTGGTGGTGAACATAAAGAAAGTGATGAGTAAAAATCCTAAGTCCACCATTGGAGTCATATCAACTTTGATCAGTTTTTTTCTTTGTTTGCTTCCTCCTTGCTTTTCTTGTGTAATAACTTCAGCCATAATTAATATTTTTAAATGTTAAACTGTTTTTGATAAATAATAAAGTATCGATATTTATTTGGAAAAATCTATACAAAGTCTATACCTAAAAATTGAAAAATGGTGATAAAATTTCAAATTTATTTAATGTTTCGCATAAAAAAACCTTATGAATTTTTATTTTCATAAGGTTTTTAGAGTTTTTAAGAGTAGGATTGTTATTTTCTTATAATTAACTTCTCAGATAAAATAATTTTTCCCTTGTTTTCTGCCTGAATAATATAGGTTCCGTTTATAAATTGAGTGATATTTACAGATGCTTTTGCTTCATTATATTTTTTAGAAAATAAGTTTCTTCCAGAAATATCTGTAATGGTTATAATGGTATTATAAGGAAGGTTATTCAGATAAACGAAATCTTTTGAAGGATTGGGATATAATGAAACCTGATTGGCTTTATGAGTCTCTGATGCTACTAATGTTCCGGAAGTTCCTAGTTTTACAATCCAAAAATCTTCCTCACCAAAACCGGGGGCAGTATATCCTGCAAGTATATATCCACCATCGGTGGTTTTTTCAAGGGATTTAACAGAGGCAAAGGTATTTTCACCAATTGGTTTTTCCCACATAATATTTCCTGTTGCATCTAGTTTCATAACTATAATATCATAAATGGGGGTCACAGTATCTTCTCTACTTACACTTATAACATATCCGTTGTCGGCGGTCTGCGTAAGTGATGCAGGGAATTCTCCAGTATTATTAGATCCAAGATTATTGAAACAGTTTTTCCATTGAATATTTCCGGCGCTATTTAATTTAACCATTAATGTATTCGAGGGACTGCTTCCGACAATATCTCCATCATTTGAAAGGGTAGCGGATAATAAGGTATAGCCACCATCATTGGTTTGAAGAATAGAGATCGTACCTGATTCTTCCCCACTTCCACCTAATGATTTATTCCATTGGATATTGCCAAGAGCGTCCAGTTTTACAATCCAAATATCTTTTCCTCCATGATTTCCGGTAACATCTCCATTGTTAGATTCTGATATTCCGGTAATTATGTACCCTCCATCAGAAGTTTGTAAGAAATTATCCGGTACATCTATTCCGCTTCCTCCCAATGATTTTTGCCACTGAATATTTCCAGTACTATTTAATTTTACAAGCCAAATATCACTATCTCCATGATTTCCTATATTTGAGTTGGAGCTTCCAACAAGGATATATTCTCCATTAGGGTTCTGCTTTATTTCCTGTGGATTATCGTAACCGGTTCCTCCTAAAGTTTTTTGCCATTGGATATTACCGGAAGAATCTAACTTTACAACCCAAATGTCATAATCTCCAAAATTTTCTGTAACATCTCCATTGTTTGATGATGAAGTACCCGAAATGATAAATCCATTATCAGAGGTCTGGTTAATGGAATGTAAAGATTCATACAAAGTTCCACCCAAAGTTTTTTGCCATTGAATGTTTCCTGAAAGATTAAGTTTTACGATCCAGTAATCAGATCCGCCATGATTTCCTGATACATCACCATCATTGGAATGTGAGCTTCCTGCAATGATGTAACCATCTGCAACCTGTAATATAGAATCTGCAAGATCATCAGAGCTTCCTCCTAATGATTTTTGCCATTGTACATTTCCGAAAGAATCCAGCTTTATAACCAGAATACTTGCATTATTGTATGGACTTCTGTTCCCTACAGTAATATATCCTCCGTCTGAGGTCTGCAAAATAGATTCAGCAAGTTCAGCATTATTTACATCACCTAAAACTTTTTTCCATTGGATATTCGGAGTCTGAGCTGATATTAAATATTGGGTTAAAACAAAGAATAAAAAGTAAAGTATTTTTTTCATATGTGTTTTTGATTGAACTTTTACAAAAATATATTTTTTGGGAACATAAATGAGCTTATTTTCATTAAAAAAACCCTTGACGAAATTTATTTCGTCAAGGGTTTTTAATGAGTTTGTAGTATTTGTTTTTACTATTGTTTTTTGTAAAAATTTACACCACATTCCAGGAATTTCTTGAAATCCTCTTTAGGCATATATCCTGAAACAGGAGTGTTGATTACTTTTCCGTCCGGAG
>NZ_JBMDJJ010000002.1:0-308336 GCF_057809135.1 Chryseobacterium sp. FG46
GGTCGTATGATTTCGGCAGATTTTGGATCTTCGGCAATTAATTCACTTTTCTTTTTTCCATCTATAATGAAAGCTTCATTATATCCAGTCAATATTCCCCTATAAATATTGATATCCCAATCTCTCAATGGAGTTCCTACGGCTTCGATTTTATCTTTTATACTCTTCTCTATATTACTTAAAATTGCCCAACTTTCTGAAGAATTAAAACTAGTATTTTGAGTATTTTGATTAAAATAATCGCTCAAATTTTTTAACTCCTTTTCTTTTACAATACAAGCTAAAGTTTGTTGTCTATTTTTATCCCTTGAAAACATTAGAATATTAGTGTCAACAGTAGCTGTATCAAATATCTGGGTACCACCAAAATCTATAAGAATTTCTGGATTTGTTTTATCTACAAAAAATTTTCTGAGGCTTTCGCCATAAGCTGCACGCATCCACTTGTTAGAAGTGATAAATGTAAGAAGTCCTTTTTCTTTTAAGACATTATATCCTAGCTCATAAAATAAGCTGTAAATATCTCCCGTTCTGGCAAAAGTTTCATAACCTAATGTTTGTAATGCATCACTTGCAACTCCCATTTTCTGTAATTGAATGTATGGAGGATTCCCAATAATGACATCAAAACCTGTAAAGTTTCCATCATTATCCAGTACTTCTGGAAATTCAAAACGCCATTCAAAAGCATTGCGATAAATAACATTGTTTAGAATTTCTTCTTTTTGCTTTTTAGCTTGTTCAGCCTTCAGTTTGAGTTTTTTGAGTTTATCTTTCTCTGCTTTTTTTATAGTTTCTCCAAAAGCAATTAAGTTGTTTTGTCTTTGTTCTTCATTTTGGTATTCCCCTAATGCTTTAGAAACTTTTTCCTTTTCCTTATTGTCAAGACTGGATTTGAGATTGTTTTTGATGGTACTTATAATATCTTCAATTTCTCTTTTTTTAGTCTTTGAGTTAGTCGTCTTATAGTCTTTTACAGCTTGTTTGTAATCTTCGACAGAAAATGTAATTTCCTTACTTTTGAAAGCATTTTTTAAACTGTCATTCAGTGCAAACTTACTGATGAGTGAGTTTCCACATTTGATATTAATATCAATATTAGGAAGTGTCTGTAGTTCTCCCTCATCTGTATAATAAGCATTTTTAAGAAGCTCAATCCATAATCTCAATCTGCAAATATTTACTGAGTTAGGATTAATATCTACACCAAACAAACAGTTTTCAATAAGAGTTTCCTTTTCATGAAAAATTGCTTTTTGGATTTTTAAACTTTGTGGATCTTTGCGGTTATAACTAAATAATTCTCCATCAGCATCAGAAATATAAATTTCATCATTATCAATTTCTATTGTGCATGGTAGTTTTTTTCCATCGTCGTCTCCTAAAATTCCTAATTCGCTTTTAATGACAATCATTTCATTAAGAGCAGAAACCAGGAAATGCCCTGAGCCTACCGCAGGATCACAAATCCTGATAGAGTTAACTACTTCATTGAATTTCTTACGATCTTCTTTCTTGAAAAAAGTATTACAATAATCAATAACATCTTCAAATGTATCAACGGTTTGAATAATCTCTTCTTTAAATTTTTTAACAACAGATTTTCTTAGTGTTTCTCTACACATAAACATGGTAATAGTACCGGGAGTGTAGAAAGATCCATCTTTGTAACCATTAATTTTTTCAAAAATCAATCCCAGAACAGAAGCATTAATTAATGTTTTATTTTGTTGCTTATCATTAATTTCAACAGACGCATCCGCGGAAAAATCATAAGCATCTAAAAATTTAAATAGATATTCTAAAGTATTAAGCTTTCCTGTTTGTTTTTTTCCATTGGAATTTTTTAATACTGTAGATGAATAAACCTCCATTTCTTCATCCATCAGTGCTGTAATGTCAAAGGTGAGGTCTTCGAGTTCACTCTTTTCAAATAAGCTACTATTAAGGTAGGGGATATATTTAAACTTTTCTGCGTATCGTTGGTGGCGTTCTTTTACTGGTTTTGCTAATGCTGAGAAAAACATTTCATTGAGCGCATCAAAGCCAGGAATAAATTCTGAATTTAAAAATTTATATTCCGGAGAATCATTATTATAACTTCTCAATTGGGATTCCAGTAACTTTAAGAAAAGAATTCTGTTAACCCATGTCAGACAAAGTTCTAACCCAACGGTAAACGATTTTTCTTCACTATTAGGGATATTTTTAACCTTGATAAGATAATCTTTGTCTTCAAGTGTAAAAATTGTATTCTCTAATAAAGGGCCATAATCTGCCTCTTTAGTTTTTTTCCGTTGAATAATCTTCTTACCACTTTCTTTTACTTCTTCAAGCCCGATGATATGGAGAAGTTCATTATAAAAAGCTTTATTAAGCTGATTACTGTCATTACCAAAGCTTTTTCCAAGTAAATGAACATCAGAGAATAACTTGTAAATATTAATAAGCTCTTTATCTTTAAATTTTGAAACTTCTTTATTTCTAAAATCGAGATAAACAAAAGGAAGAGTATCTTCTACCTTTTCTATATATTTCTTTGCTATTTCATTATAGAAAAGTTCGTTCTTTATGGTGTCTTTAAGACCATCTCTAAATGCTTTGTATTCCTTAATTAACTCACTGTTTTTATAAAATAAGTTGTAGAAATCACTTGCATTGAAAAAGAACCACTCAAAACCATTTGTTATAATAAGGTGTTTAATATTGTTGTTCTTATAATCAACTCTTTCTCTAAGATAATACAACAGCATTTCCTGAAATGCCTTTTTATTAAGCTGTTTTTCGGTCGGAAATTCAGCTCTGTTACTTGGTTTTTTTGCTTCTATCAAAACTCCCACGTCAGAAGTTGCATCTTTACCCAAATAAATTGCCAGATCAATTCTTTCCTTTGTATTGATTTCATTTTCAGAATAGAAAGTAGATGAAAGGAATTTCGATATTGGAGATTTTAAATGTTCTTCACTTTCATTTCTACTATCTACTAAATTAATAGAATTGATACAGTCTTGAAGTTTAACTGAAAAATCGTCAATATCGGTTCTTAAAGGTTTGAATTTTTTATATGCAGGGTTTAATGCTTTCTGAGGTTCGAGTTTATTAATTTTCATGTATTATTTGTCTAATAAAAGAGGGGATTAATTTAGACAAAATTGTGATATAAAACAAACGGGAAACCTTTATATATCTATATTTTATAGTATTTAAATAAAACAAAACCTCTTAAATATTAATAAAAGAGTTTTTATTGCTTCATTTCTAAAACTATTCCAGCTGTTCTCCTGCAAATCTACCTTCTCAATCTCCACACCAGCAAATACACAAAGGAATTACATCCTATCTTCTCAGAAATAGAAGCCACTAAGAATAAAATGGTGTCTGTAATGGTATAGGGAGGTTTCATATTCTTGATAGTATCATATAATACTATCAAAGATAGGGATTTATATGAGAACCGGATAGATATTTTGAAAATAAACTAGTGATTGAAGTCTACAAATAATGACTTTTATTCTATCATTCTAATTCCCAAACTTCTTCACCCTGATCACCTTCTCCCTTACCTTAATCACAAAAGGTTCCAGTTTTACTATTTTCCCGGCTTCCACTTTGAAGGTATCTGTAGAGCGTTCGCAATAGGTGTTGGAAGGCAGAGAGTTTTTGTTCAGTTCAATCCTGTAATTTCCAGAGGGCAGGAAAGAGGCAAATTCCCCGTTGTCATCGGTGATGATGTGCTGTACTAACTGTTCGTTGCGGTAAATATTGAAGAGAACACCTCCGGTTTTGGGTGTGAAATCTACTGCAGTTTTGGAATCAAAATCATAGGTTACCTTTCCCTGGGTCGTTCCGTTTTGATGGAGAGGAATCTCAAAAGAGTAGTGGTGTTTGTCTACCGTAAATTCGGTTTCATCATAATACCAGCCTTGCTGGATTACCTGTTTCAGGGCATACTTTCCGTAAGGAATGGAGCGGTAACTGATAGAACCGGACGGGTCGGTTTTAAATGAAATATTGTTGAGCATAATCAGGTAGCCTGCCGCTTCTTTGTCGCCTTCATCATAGACATTATTTTCATTCAGGTCATAATAAACAAAGGCTTTGATATTGCCTTTTTTACCCGGATCCAGCGTGCTGTTTCTAAGATTGACGGTTACACCGGCTTCAACGGTCAACAGATTATTGGTGAAATTTCCTGCAGTATAGCTGAAGTAGGAAGAGTTCAGATACAGGGCATACTTTTCCCTTGAGTACTTCAGGTTCATAAAGCCGGAAGGTGATTTTCCATACAGAACATCATCCGTATAAGAAACACCTGAGGTGACATTCAGCTGACGGTTGAAGAAGTTTTTATTCACAAAAGCAGAAAGGGACAGCTTTTCGTAGGGAATGCTTTGGTTCATCATTTTTGAAAAAGCATATTCGGAAAGGAAATAACTTCCGTGCTGATAAATCCCGTTCACGGTAAGCCATTTGTAGCTGTAAGTTCCGCTTACTTTCATCTGGAACTGCTGTTTGTCGTTGTCCGGATAACGCACCAGTCCTGTTTCCATGCTCAGGATGGAAGTGTGCTGTTTATCAGGACTTAGCCAGGTAAGGTATTCCGTAAAACGCTGGGCCTTCAGCTGTTTCGTGTTTTCGTAGGGCTGTGCATTGAAGAAATTATTATAAGAGTTGGAGTTTTCTTCCTGATACTGATAGCCAAGTCCCATCCCGAAATTCCCTTTCTTAGGGAAGTTGATTCCTGTATCCAGTCTTACGTTGCTTGAATTCAGGGTGTTGTTGTAAAAGTAAAATTTAGGGGAAAAGTTGGAAACCATGATGTTGGCATATACATAATGGTCTTTGAAAATCATGGTAGAGAAATTCTGCTGGATCTGCAGGATTCCCCTTCGGTTTCCGGGATAATAATCTGTGCTGTAGAAATAATTTCCGTTCAGATTCACCTTTTTGATCATTCCCGAATACTGCGATTCCAAAGCTAAAGAAGGTTTGGAGGGCTGGTTATTTTCGTAGAAACTCAGTCCGCCATATAACTTGGTATTCGTTTTCCAGTCTTTGCCGAAGGCATACTGAAGGTCTGTTCCGGCTACATGATGTCTGGCTTTTTCGTAAGGATCATCCCTGAAAATATACGTTCCGGAGATATTACGGGAAGCATTTTGAGCCCCAAGAGTTCCTCTGGTGTAAAATCCATAGCCATACTTCAGAAAAGAATTTCTTTCGATGAGGCTGTACGTCTGGTCTACAAAACCAGCTTCAATTTTCTTGTTTTTATCCGGAGAAGTGTAGGCATATTCCAGTCCTCTTCCAAACATAGAGAGTTCCAGTAATTTATTGATATTTCCGATCGTGAATTCGCTGTTTTCCCTGTGATAGGTAAGATAGGTGTTGTTCACAATAGGATCGCTCTGATTCGTCATGGTATAGATATTCCCCCGGATGAAAATATATCCTGAAGGAAGATTAAAGCCTCCCGAACCTACTAATTGATACATATCCAGATTTTCTCCGGCATGTCTGTAGCTTGCAGTGATGGTGTTCCTGGTAAAATTGGAAAAAGCGGTGGATTCCATATCTTCATAACGCTGCACTGAAGAAACATTCTGGATAGAGACACTGGTATTACCGAATATTTCTCTGTCCGGCTCTCTGAAGCCTGCAATAGTAACGGAAATCTGAGGACTGCGGGATCTGATTCCGGAAGGCAGAAAACGGAAGACAAACACAGAGTCTTTCTGTACACCAATACTTCCTTTTTTTTCTATAAAAGCATTTCCCTGCTCAACTTCCGGAATTTTAAAGACGACTGTTACATTCTGCTTTCTGTTCCCAAGGTTGGAAACCCTTGCCCTTACTTCTACTGAATCGGTAGCCTTATTCACATAGATCAGAGGATTTTCCGCAGTGATGCGCATGGCATTGTTTTCAGTAACCGTGTGCAGTATTTCTTTTTCTGTAGTTGTTTTATTCTGAAGGTCCGAAAGACGGAAACCCAGACGGGATTCTCCCGAAACGGCATTATTGCTGACCAGTATTTTTACAGGTAAGAAAAGGTGTTCACCAGGTTTCATATCGACCTGAAGATTGTTTCCTGAAATATTCCTGAAACCTTGAGGAATGGTAATATTTATTTTTCCTTTGAAATCATTGGTGCTTTGATTGTCAAGGACGATGATCAGATCCAGTATCGCTGTTTTATCTGTTCTGGACTCATTCCGGATATCAAGACTTACTCCGGAGCTGCTTTGTGCCGGAATCCATATCTGAAGCGAAATCAAAAAAATGAAAAAGATTTTTTTGAACAGGTCTTGAAGCATGGTTATTGGGGGATA
Organism: Chryseobacterium sp. FG46; assembly: GCF_057809135.1. Classification (NCBI taxonomy): domain Bacteria; kingdom Pseudomonadati; phylum Bacteroidota; class Flavobacteriia; order Flavobacteriales; family Weeksellaceae; genus Chryseobacterium; species Chryseobacterium sp. FG46. Next base: position 6,333 of record NZ_JBMDJJ010000002.1, read on the forward strand.
ATCTCGTATTGAAGGGTGGTGGAATATTCTTCCGATTTGGCATTAATCAGCCTTTCATCATTGGCTTTGGTGGAATATCTGATATCGTAATATAGGCTTGAATTTCCTGTTGAGCCTCCTGTAGCAATAAGCTGCGGAGAAGCACTCAGTAGGATAGGATATACATTCCCATTGTTTCCAGAAACGGGGATGAGATTCATTTTTACGGTTCCTAAAGGAATGTAGTTTCCGGCCGGAGAGCTGAACTGCCCCTGAAGAGAACGTAATTTGATCTGATAATTGGTATTGCTTTTTACAATCAGTCCATTGGAATAAGTGACGCTTACTCCGTTTACATAATCCGACATGCTCTTGAATTCCAGTGAACCGTTGACCGCTTTTGCGGAAAATTGAAGTGACATTTCGGGTACATCGGTCGGAGTTCCGCTTAGCGTTCCGATGTGAATCTGAAAATTATGATCAGCTCTGCCAATAATATTGTTGTACTGATCATACGCAGTAAACTGTACCGGAGCGTTAAATCTGGTCCAGGAAGGGTAGCTTCCCAGATAAGATCCTCCCATAACGGTCAGACTGTATTTTACCTGCAGGTTGTAGTAGCCATTGGGCTGGGGCGGCTGATTATACAGCGCTGCATTGGATTGTGGAATTAAAAAGACTTCCTGGTTGGCCTGAAGAAAAGTATTTAACGGCATTCCGATCTGAGGAATGGTGGGCACAGGTCCCGGATAAGCCTGTCCTGAAGTGGAAACCGGCTGAAATGATATTTTGCCGGCAGGGATCGTATAGTTTCCGTCTGTAGAAGTGATAGGCTGTTTCAGCCTCATAGATATTTTCCAGTAAGGAATATTAAATGCACCGTTACCGGCCAGGGTAAAGGTATAAGCATCCGGATTGGTATTTCCGCTGTAAGAATTAATCTGTAAGTAGCTGTTCACCCATGAGTTGTAATTTACCTGTGAGAAACAGTGCAGAGAAAACAAAAGAAAGAACCAGAAGAATTTTTTACTATTCATAGCTGAAACTTAATTCTCCTAATTCCAGATTGTTGTTGTCTCCGTAATCAATCATTACAGAAGCGGTATACTTTCCTTTTTCAAGGCCTGCCGGAAGCGGGATATCCATTTCCCTTTTGTTTCCGGGCATGGTATAAAAGATAACAGGGTCCAGTGACACTTTTTTTCCGGTTTGGGTATTCACAAAGTCAGTGTATATTTTTCCGTCACCCCATACATCTCCCTGGTTGTCAAAAAAGAGGTTGACTGTATTGGTTGTTTTTCCGTATACCAGATTCTGGATTTCAAGTTTTTTAGTTTTGGCAGCAGGCATCTTGTGGAATAATTTGATTCCTGAACGGATGCTTACTTTGATGTTGGTGCCTTTATGGTCCACGTCATCTACCGGATTCATCTGGCTTACATACAGAACAGCCGTATGGGCAGCCAATTGGTCTGAAAGCGCATTAGGAACTGTAATGGTTACCTCAATATCTTTTTTTTCTCCCGGAGCCAGCGTGAAGTAATTATCTTCTTTTTTGACTGAAACCCAACTTGCGCAGGAAGAGGGAAGGGTATTGGCAGGATATGTTACATTCTCACCTTTGCCGTCATATTCCCAGTCTCCAAGGCTTATGGCAAGATCCAGAGAATTTTTGGCACTTACATTGGTTACCGTTATGGTCTGGGTATTGCTGTTTCCGTTCCCCGATTCAAAATACAGTCTTGGCGGTGAAACCGAAACTCCTGTTTGTGCATATCCATAAAAAGAGGATAGGAAAAGAAGACTGAAAAGGAGAAGAGAAAGTCTGCTCATGACGGAGATTAGTTTTTAAGTGTTGATAAAGTGTTGTGGTAGGTACAACACTTTATCATTACATAATGATAGCTATTATTGAGAAATAATGGTATACGTAAGTTGAGTAGTGTATACTGTAGGATCCTGTCCGGCAATATAATTGTTCAGGTAAGTGTTACCTCCGGCTCCTGTGTATTCAATGTTAATTTTTTTGTCTACCCCTCCGGCAGAAGAAGTTACCAAAGTTGCTTCGTTAGTTGATAACTGTACATTCTGAGCATATTGAGCACCGTTTACAGCGTCAGAACCTGCGCTTGCTTTAATCTGGATGCTGTTAGCCTGGATGTTTTTACCTCCATACTCTAATACATCGTTACCACCTTTTACTTTTACCTGGAATCCTCCTGTACTGTAAATGCTTAAGTGATCTGCGTTTACAGAAGTTACACCGTTTGCGTAGTCATCTTTAGTTACGTAGTCTAAGTTAACGATTTTCTGAGCGTTGTTAACGACAAGAGTCTGGATGGGCTTAAGTCTAACATTCAGTGTTACATTTTGTGCTTTTAATGTAGAGAATCCTACGATAGCGAAAGATGCTAAAATAAATTTTTTCATAAGGTTAAAGACGTTTTTTTGTATTAATTATTTTAAAATTGCGGATGCAAAGGTAAATACAAAGAACATCAGGATCTTTGTGAAAAAATACTTATTATTTGTGAATTTTTACAGAGAAATAAGCACACATGCATGAATTCTTTTTATGAATAATTACATAAAAAGTATCATTTAAATGCTGATAAAATCACCATAAAGTAAAAAAAATGCTTTATTGATATCAAACATTAATTTTACTTAATATAAAGGGAATGAATAAATTGCAAGATTGTTATTCAGTGCATAATTATTTTTTTAAGGCTTTGCTTGATTTTTTACTGAGAAATTAGAGTTAGTATTAAAAAATTTTGCTCATAGTTGGTGTTGGAGCTTAAATTTTTTATTGCATCTTCTAACTCATGATCGATAATATATCTCTTTTGCACCACTCCTTTGTGATGGCTGATAAGATGATATTCTTCAGATCTTTCTCTGTTGGTATCGGTATTACCGATTGTACCTAAATATTCATCATACTGTGCATTAAGCTGAAACCCTGACGGACTTGAGATCATTACAGACTGAACCTCCCGGAAGGAAGACTCATTCCCCTCATCCGAAAATCCTGTGCCCACAGCAAGCATCTGTACCGGATAAAGCCTTACATTAAGTCTTAAACCGTCTGCTGCCTGTGCAAAAGATTTTGTAAAAGCAAAATATAACAAAATGAATAAAATGTACTTTGCAAGCATATAACCTATATTTTTCCCCAAAAGGTTACTTATGTAAATATACAAATTATTTCATTTCGGAGGGATTTTTTCCCGTATGTTTTTTTATAAAATTGGTAAAATTTCCTTCATTGCTGAAACCCAGGTCATAAGATATCTCAGAGATTGTGGAGTTTGAGAAACTCAGGGCTTTTTTGCATTCGATAATGAGCTTTTCAATGATGATATGTTTGGCTGTTTTGCCAAGTACATACTCTGTCATCTCAGTGAGTTTCCTTGGTGAGATATTAAGTTCTTCTGCATAGTATGCTACTTTCTTTGCCTTTTTGTAGTCTCTTTGCAGCAGAACTTTGAAGCGGTTCACATAATACATATAGTCAAACTTGATATCCTTTTTGATTTCTTCAGTGGGAATATGTAAAAGGGCGTCCAGCATCAGTCTTTCTATGGCATTATGGGCAGCAGAGATATATAGGCTTTCATCTTTTTTCCGGAAAGTTTCCATACGTTCCAGGAATATCACTCTCATCTGTTCTACATCGAGGAAAGGGGCTATAAATATGTCGGAATTATAATTATAAAAAAGTTGGGAATTGATAAAAAGGCTGTCTTTGTTTGATCTTTCATAAAAACTGGATGAAAATGCAATGGAATAGACATCTGATCTTTTGGTTTCCCCAAAAACGATTTTCTTTTGCGGGCCTACGAAGGCAATATTTCCCCCTTTTAATGGGTATGGAACATTATTTATCGTTAACTGGATATCTTCCAGAATAATATAGATACAAAAATATTCTAAGGTATTGAATTCTCTTTTGTTGTTATTTCTATTGATAAGGTAATCTAAACGATTGATACTGAATCCTATATTTTTTAACTGATCCGTTATTTTGTACATACATTATTGGTCATTCTGTTCAATAAAAATTCTTGCAAATTTTTCATATAAATATAAAAAATTTACCAAATACTAAGTTTCAAAGAAAAAAATTAATTAAATCTGTGTGTAAAAATAGCCGGTGACCTCATGATCATCCGGTTATAGTTATTTTTTTTATTTTTAATTAAATGATATCCAGTATTGTAGCTGTTTTTATTTGAAAATTATGGGTTTATATCTGCTGGTACTGGTGTTACTTTGCACATCCATCTTCTTAACCTCCATACTGGCAAATACACAAAAATCACAGATAATATTCCCGCCAGTATTCCCACTACCACAGCCATTGCTGTTGCATCCAGTTTATAGTCTTTTGAGAAATTATACTGTCCTATAAAGAGGATGGATAATACCAGTAATCCTGTAATCAAACCATGTAAAATGCTTAGTTTGGTCATCAGTTTTTTGATATTCAACTGTTCGTCTACCGTAAACTCTATGGCTTCCTGGCTGGCGGCATCCGTTACTCTTTTGATGATATCAATGGTAAGAACTACCGGAAGGAAGACGGCCATCGGCAGGGTAAGACGAGCCAGGTTTTGAGTTCCCGAAAAGAAATGCGTGTAGCCCAATTCTTTGAAACTGGCATAGGCAATAATGAAATTAAAAAATACATTCGGAAGGACATAGTAAATTGTACGCCTCATGAGAAAGCGTTTGAGGGTGGTTTTCTTTATAGGTCTGGGTTTCGGAGGCTTTATTTTAAATTTCATAGAGAGAGGGTCAATAGCTCGATGGCTTTATCTTTGATCAGATGAGCTTCTTCTTTGGGAAGAAAGTTTTCATTGGACATGAAAGTGAAGTCCATCTGTTGGTTGTATGTACTGGTGACTAAAGTATTTGAATTCAGCCATGGGAAAGCTACGGTAGGACTAAAGACTGTTTCCAGACTGAAATTTTTGTAATCATTAGGAATATTTACCTTTCCCATATTGGATAAGGTGATATCATGTCCGCCTTCACTGGATTTCAGCATATTGATCATACGTCCCACAACAGGATGCATATGCTCACCCATCCACAGAAGTTCACGGGCTTCCATCTTGTTGATTTTCTCAGTAAGATCCTTTTTGATCTCTTTGGCATTGCTCATAACATCCTTGCTGTTTTTTTTCACAGACAGTTCTACTGTCGGAGCAAAAGCAAATAAATGATCTTCTTTAATCTCCGGAATAAAATGGCGCACATCTACAGGACTGATCACTTTGCCTTTGGCACGGTCTCCCTGAACTTCACGGAAGGCCTGCATCACCGAAGAACACAACAAAGCATGCACAGAAATTCCGTTAACTTTACATTTTTCAGTGATCAGTTTGGTGTCCTCTTGAGTCATTTTCCAGTGAATCGCATAATTTTTTCCCTGGTTTCTCTTTTTACTTTTTCTTTGGATGGAAAAGAATACTTTGGCAAACAGCAGGTAAAGGCTGGCTTTGTATTTTTTTATTCCAGTGTTAAAATCCGAAGGCAGGAAATCATCAACAGATTCAAAAGCAACATAAGGAATTAATGGAGCATATGGATTGTCCAGCAAGCTTAAGAGTTCACGAATTAAGGTTACTCCGGTTGTTCCGTCTGAAATACAGTGGGGGATGATCCAAAGAATTTCAGAAGTATCCTGTCCCTTTACCCATACTACTTCGGCCAATGGCTTTTTGGGTGTTTCAAAAAGTTTAAACCATCCTTTTTCAGATTCTTTAAACCAGTCCTCGTCTGTTTTACGCTCAACAATACGAAGTGGAATAGGTTCAATATCTCTTTGTCCCATAAAAAAAGGATAGTATCCTATGTTATGATCAATATTCGTTCTCAGAATAGGATGCTTCTGCTGGATTCTTACTAAAGCAGCTTTAAAATTTTGTTCGGGAATTTCTCCTTTGATTCTTGCCGTGTAAATACAGTTTAAGGGCGTTTCCGGATCTACATACATAATCCTTTCCACCATCATTAAAGGTCTTTTGATCATGATACTGCCATTTGTTTTAGTTGTGAATGAATGGTCTGTATTACCTCATCACGGACGGCTAATGCATCGGTGTAAGGTAAATATCCTTCGCTTCCCATGAATGAAAAATCCATTTCACCACGGTAGGTTGAGGTCACCATCGTAGTTGTATTTCCTAAAGGTCCTATTACTGTAGGGCTGAAAATAGTATCTACACTGAAAGCTTTATACTGATGAGGAATCTGAATACGTCCCAGATTGGAAAACATACAGTCATTGGATGATTTTCCGTTCTTTAAAAGCCTGGTGAAATTATTCAGCGCATCGTGCCCGGATTCCATCACCATCATCGTGATATAAGGATTCAGTTTTGAGGTCTTTTGTTCCACAGATTTCTGCATCGCACGAAGGTTATCTGAAAAACTCAGTTTTTCATCGGAAGAAACCACTATCATTAATCCAAAAGCAAAAATATGATCTTCTTTAATCTGCCTGGCGAAACGTCTGATATCTACCGGGCAGGAAACTTTATTGAAAGATTTTTCTCCTCTTACTTTTTTAAATGCCTGCAATACTGCTGCACTCAAAAATGTATTGACGGTTACTTTCTGAGATTTGCAGTAATCAATTAATTGTTTGCTCACCGTTTCATCCAGTTTCCAGTGGATCAGATAGTCATTCTGTCTTTCCACGGCTTTCCTACCTACGGGAATGCATTTGATGGCAGTAGCAGCCAGTCTTCCGATAAATCTGGCTTTCAGTTTCTGCCTGCGGCTGTTCAGAATACTGGCCGGAACTACATCTTCGATGCCTAAAATTGGTTTTTCTACCCCGATTTCAGCAGCAGGATTGTCCAGTACCTCCAGGAATTCATGTGAAAAAGCCATGGCAGAGCCACCATCGCATAAACAATGGTGGAACGTAAACAGCATATCAGAAACGTTTTCACCCTTGATCCAGATAAACCGGATCAGGGGCAATTTTTCGTAATTAAAGTTGGTGTTCCATTCTTTTCTGGATTCTTCCTGCCACTGATCTTCACTTTGTCTGGTGATGATTCTTACAGGGATAGAAACAGGTTTTTCAGGAACATTGAACCAGGGAATATTTTTTTCGTCATGACTGATCAATGCTCTCAGCCATGGATGTTTATTTTGGATTCGTGCCAGAGCCTGCTGGATTTCTTTTAATGTAAAAGAACCTCTCAGCCGGAACGCAATGACTACGTTGAAGGGTTCTGTTCCGTCTCCCAGCAACATACGCTCACCAAATAACAGTCTTCTTTTTATAGGTGGATTCATAGGCTACACAGAAGCTAATGTTGAATGTTCCTGTACAAAATTTTCTAACAGTTCTACCGCTTTATCGTTACCTCCTGCAAGAGTAAATGTATTTCTGACTTCCTGAGCGGCGGCTCTGTATTTAGGATTTTCCAATAATTCAAAAACGGTTTCACGAAGAGCATCTACGCGGAGTCTTTTGTATCGTATGCTGATTCCGCAGCCTGCCTGCTCAATCAGTTTTGCAATATGGAAATGATCGTAAGCGATTGGCGTGATCAACATTGGTAATCCGTTACGGAAAGTATCATTTACGGTATTGAAACCACCGTGGCATATCACCATATCCATTTGCTGCATCACCGCAGATTGAGGGACAAAGCTGTTCACAATAAAATTATCCGGCCATTGTTCAAAAATTTCCGGTGGAGTAGCGGCAATTACGGTAACCGGCTGGTCTTTAAATGCCGCGATGATTTTTTCAAAGAATGCTTTTCTGATATCTACCAGCAGTGTTCCCAATGATACAAATATCTTTGGAGTGGCAGAAGCATTCAGTTTATCCCAATCGAATGGAGCATCATTGGGACGGCCTTTTACCGGGCCTACAAATTTCATATGGGGCGGAACGGTTTCAAATCCGGCGAACGCCTGTGAAGTAAACACCATATTCAGTTTGTGAGAATGGATATAAATGCCTTCCTCATGAATGCCCACTTCTTTTTGAAGGTCTTTGATCAGGTTTTGCTGCCATTCCCAGATTTTAGGAGCACTTTTTTCTGTATCTCCCATGACATCCGGTGGAACTGGCGTTGTGGTTACACAAGGAATATGATGTTTGTGAGCGAAAAGAGCGCCTCCAAAAGTGATACAGTCGTTTACAATCACATCCGGCATCCAGCTTTCAGTAAGTCTCGTTAATCCTGGCATCATCATTTTAGCAAAAGGAACATAGGTTTCTTCCAGTGCCAGTTTCATGACTTCAGGTCCGGAACACGCGGGTCCGTCATCCTGTCTTTTTAAAATCCGGGCAATTTCCTCCTGGTATGGAATAAGATCTTCTTCAGGATAGAAATAGGATCCTCCTTCAGGAATATGCTTATTGTCTAAAGGGGTAATTCCGAACCATTTTACTTCGTGTCCACGGGCAATCAGACTTGCTCCCACACTTAAAGTAGGACTTACATGTCCGAAAAACGGAGGAACTACGAATAAAAATTTTGATGGTTTTTCAGGTTTTGAAGCTCTTGATAAAGCCTGTTCCAATAGGTTGGCTGCTGTAGCTGAACCTCCTGCTTCCACAAAAGACTGTCCAACTTTTTGGGCTGCTTCACGGTAGCCTGGATTATTTAATATCTGTTGTACAGCTTCTCTCAGGTGGTTGGCTTTAAATCGGTTAAAATTAAGACGTTCACCGGCTTCTGTACGCACCACACGTCCTGCAACGTGCGACTGGTCATACGCAATCGGGATCACAACCAAAGGAATTCCGTTGGATAATGTTTCAGAAACGGTATTATGACCGCCATGGCAAACTACGCCGTCAAGATGAGGCAGCAGATCCAGTTGCGGAACTTGTTGATACACCATAAAGTTATCCGGCCACTGTTCGAAAAGTTGTGGATCGGAGACTACTACAACAGTTAGATCTTCATCTTTAAAGGCATCAACGACCTTTTGGAAAAATGCTTTTTTATGATCATGATCGAAGGTTGTTCCGATACTTACTAAAATCTTTTTGTTGTCAGCACTTTTTAATCGGTCCCAATCAAACTCACATGAGATACGTCTTTCCGTAAGAACCGGACCTGTGAACTGGTATTGAGAAGGCAGATCATCCATTTCACCAAAGAAATAATTAGAGGTCAGAACAAGTGTCAGCAAGTCTGAAGTCGCCAGAGAACGTTCTTCATGGAAACCCAATTCTTTCTGTAAATCTAGGATCTGATTCACTTCCCATTCGTGTACTTTTGGAAGCTCATTCATGATTTTAATGGCGGCCGGAGCGGTAACAGAAGTGGCATAAGGAATACCAAGAGTTTTGGCTGCAACCGGGGCTGCGAATAACTGATGATCCCCGATAATCAAATCGGGTTGCTCTATTTTTAATAAAGAAACAATTCCATTATAGCAATGTCTGTTCAGCGGAATAAGCACCTCTTCGTACAGGAACTTAACGCTGTCTATACCGTACACTACTTTTTTTGAAATAATATCGAGATATTGTTCACTTTCTTTCTTTTCTTCGTCGGTCTGGTCGTATTGGATCAGTAATAATTTTCCTCCCTCGGGAAGTTTAGCCTCCAACGTTGGGTCAAGGCTGATCCAGGCTACTTCATGTCCTCTTTTCAGCAGCGTAGCACCGATGCTTAAGGTAGGGTTGACATGTCCTGTCAGAGGTGGAACTATAAATGCAAATTTAGCCATGGTTTTGTGTTAAAATTTTAGATAAAAATTGAGCGATCGTTTCCGCAATCAGATTCGGTTCCTGGATAGGAATGTTGTGATCGCCCGGAATTAATTCAAGTTCAGATCCGCTGATTTGAGACTGAAGCCATTCACCTGTAGGTCTGCAGTTGGAATCAGCGCCATAAAGCAACAGAGTGGGAGCTGTCAATTCATTGAAACAGGCTTCACCAAGGAAATGTTTTTCCTTAATCATATCTGCTTTAATGCTGGTCTGGTTAAACAGAAATTCATACATACGGTGGTTCTTCTCCATTTGTCTTTTGCCCATCTGTACTTTGGTGGTGTCTGTAAAGTTGGCTACATAGTGCTCAAGAAATTCTTTGCTGTATTCATCAATGATGTTACGGGCTTTTTCGTCCTGAGGATCCGGAGCTTCCATAACTACAAGCTGATTTACTCGGTCTGGATATTCTAATGCTGTTTTCAACGCAATAAGACCTCCGAAGCTGTATCCGACAAGGTGTACTTTTTCCAGTTGAAGGTGATCTATTAAACCTATTAAATCGGATGACATATTGTCAAGGTCGTACCCATCCGGAAAGCGTTCACTCATACCGTGGCTCTTCAGATCGTACATTACTACATGGAAATGCTTCGCCAGCACCGGTGCAATATTAAAATAATAGATGGACAGGTTGCTGAACATACCGTGGATGAGTACCACGGTTTGTCCGGCTCCTTTGTTGAGTTCCTGTATATGAACTTGTCTGTTATTGACAGTGATTATTGGCATTCGTAGATATAATTGATGATCATACTAAGGTCAAGATTAATCAGCTGGTCAAGATCCATAGAAGATAACCAACCTGTAAAGTCGATCTGATCGCCAAAATGCGCTTTGATCTTTTCAGAGAAAGAGACAATCTCGATGCTGTCCATTTCAAGATCTTTGGTGAATGAACTTTCAGGAGTAATATCCATCTCTTCTACAAATTCGGCCCCAATCACTTCAGTAATAAAACCTTTTAATAAAATAAAAAGTTCTTCGTGGTTCATTTTTAATGTTGCGTTTACAGTGTCCATCCGATAATATAATTTTTATGTTTAATAGTTTTGATTTCAATATTGTTGATCCACAGGTGATCGTCTTTTATCATTTCGACTTCGAAGGCTTTAGGATTTCCTTTCAGTCCTGTTCCCAGGAACTTTCCGTAAGCTTCCTTGGCTACCCAGAAACGGGTGGTCCATTCTGCCTGATCTCTGTCTTTTAATAAGGTTAATTCTTTGGCGGTAAATACCATGTCATAGAATCCTGAACTGCGTTCTTCCATCAGTTCCATATCGATTCCTACAGATTTTCCATATCTCGCGATTCCCACGGCTTCTTTTCCTTTGTGAGCTAAAGAAATATGAATGTCTTCTGTAAAATCGCTGATGAGGTAAGGTTTCCCCACTTCATCGGAACGGATTTCAAACGTGATCGGGAAGCAGGCAAGATTTTTTTCCTGACGAAGAAGGTTTCTTACAGCATCTTTCACCGCCACACGGCTTACCATCCAGTTTTTCTTCTTGTTGGGTAATAACTGCTGGTGATGCTGTTTTTCCGTTTGGTTGAAGTATCTTTTCAGGATAAAATCCCATGAAGCAACTCTGGTGTAGGCCTGATGAAAGAAGAAAACTTCAGGGGCAATCTCTTCCGAAAGGCGGTTGTGCAGTGGTGACATGGAAACATTCCATAAAGGAGCATCAATTTCCAGTCTTCTGTTTTGCCAGCCGGTAATGGCACACCATACTTTTCCGTCTCTTTTCAGGATGATATCTGCAATGGCAAATTCATCATTCAGTTCGGTCAGCATGCAGGTACATTCAAAAATACCTTCCTGATCATGCATATCTCCGAAGAATTCAATATCTCTGATTTTTACAGGAAATGCAATACGGTCTTTCACTAAAGTAAGCTGAAGCCAAAGTCCGAACAGCTGTCCTGCATTGTCCAGTAAAGAACCTTTGCCGTCGTTTCCTTTTATTTTTCCGATGATTCCTTTGTCTCCAACGGCTGAAACTTCAGTAATTCCCTGGTATTTTTCTCCATGAAACATGTGCATGTCATAGATTTCTTCAGGGGTTCTTTCGATAGGTAAAAGATTACCGATGGAAAGATTGACGTCAGGTGTTGGAACAGGAGCAGATTTTAAGACTACTTCTGCGTTCGCAAAGTTTTCAATATCGAGATAAGCGTGATTCGGTGAGCGCCATTCTCCTTTTACCGTTTTTTCAAATGGTTTGGCAACGTTCATCCATTGGAATACGCTTACGTTCATGATTTTATGAACCAGCGTTCCCGGAATTTCTGCTTCTGCAATTTCTGCCAACTGCTCAAAAATCATGGTCATCGGAATTACCGGTTCCATATCTGCTACATGAGCCCATCCTTTAGGCTGTCTCAATAAGCTGTGGTCGATCAGGTAAGGATGACTTTCTAAGGTTACGTACAAATCTTTTGAGAAGGTTGTGCTTCTTACGGGTTGTGGAGCTGCCTGAACTACAGGAGCAGGTCTTTGGATGGTAATTTCCGGACGGTTCTGGAATAAAGTCAGTACTTCTTCCTGCATACGGATCATATCTGCAACGTTTTCCTGAAATGCCTGTACCAGCGGATGACCGCTTTTTGTGGCGATAGCTGAAGCCGTTGCTGTATATTGTTTTGGCGTGTCAAAAGACTGAGCCAAAGCTTTCACTTCTTTAAAATTACGGATGATGGGAGAACCTAATTCCAGCTTAATGCCTTTTCCTGAAGGTCTTTTCGAATGATTTTGAATCTCCAGAAAATCAAGAGCAATTGTTTTTCCTTCTACAAATAAGGAAGCTACAACACGTTGTAGTTGTGCTAATGCAGAACGGGTAGGAACGCTGGAAGCAATGGTACTGAAAGCTTTTCCTTTTAAGGTATCATCAATAAATCCAATCAGACCGCCAGTTCCGACTTGAATGAAGACTCTTGCACCTTCTTCGTACAATTTATCGGTTAGTTCACGGAAACGGACAGGTTCTACCAAATGTTCTGCACTCAGTTTTCTGATCGCTGCCTGATCTGCAGGATAAGGTTCTAATGTTGTAGCAGACCACAATGGAATTTTTGTCTTCTGGAATTGTGCCTTTTCCATTCCTGCAAGGATCACATCCAGTTTATCAGCGATAAATGGAGAGTGGAATCCGGATTGGAACGGTAATACCTGATGGAAAATCTGATTGGCTTTTAACAAAGGAACCAATTCATCTAAAGCAGCATTACTTCCGCAAAGAATCACCTGGTTAGGGCAGTTGTCATTGGATACATAAAGGTTTGAAATTTCTACAATAAAAGGTTTTATCACCTCAATTCCGGCTCCTATGGCAATGAACTTGGAATCTTTTAATTCAAAAGTTTCAGGATTCAGTACATCAATTAAAGCTTTTACTGAGTTGGCTTCTGCCAGCTCAGATGAATATCCTGCCAGCCATTCTCCTAAACTGTGCCCGGCATTCATATCAGGGATAATTCCCAGTTTTTTCAGTGAATTATCAAGGATACTGCAGTTGTTGAAAATGTTTAAGGCATCGGTTAAAAGGCCTTCACCTTCCGTTTCGATAGGAGCTGTCAGTCCAAAATAACGGCTTACTGTTTCTACCTCACCTTTTGCCAGACCATCTAATCCAGGGAATACAAAGGCTACTTTACCTCCATCTTTTAATAATGGGGTAGAAGTGTACCAGATATCCTGTTTGTTTTTCCAGATGATATTTTTGGAAACAATTTTTATGGCTTTTTCTATTCTGGCAGGAGTTGGATCGAATATCGCAACTCTGAAATCTCCTTCGCCGATAGTTGTTTCATTATTTTGTAATGCAGATAGCAGTTCTTCATGAGTAGGTCTGGCCAAGATCAATACCTGATCTTTTTTAGGCATATCATACCCTTCCAAAACAACGTGTGCATTGATTCCTCCGAATCCGAAAGCATTCACCGCAGCTACTTTTGGTAGTCCTGTTTTTGACCAGTTTCTGGCTTCCTGTACCGGTTCAAACCTTGTATTCTGCATCTCCGAAGTCGGATTTTCGCAATATAAGGTTGGTGGTAAAGTATCGTGATGTAAGGCAAGACAGGTTTTAATTAATCCAGCAATTCCGGCAGCTGGCATCGCATGCCCGATATTGGACTTTACAGATCCGATACCCGCGGCTGGAGCTGATGCTTCTTTTCCGAAGAACTGAGCTAAAGTCTGAAGTTCAGTTTTATCTCCAAGGGGAGTTCCTGTGCCATGAGCCTCAAGATATCCCACTTTATTTTTATCTAAATCAGCATTGATCCATGCCTGTTCCAACGCCTTCAGCTGGCCTTTTACGGATGGGCTCATCACACTGGTTCCGGTACCATCACTGCTTACACCCACTCCTTTGATCACAGCATAGATTTTATCCTGATCCCGAACGGCGTCTTCCAGTCTTTTTAACACGACGAAACCACAACCTTCACCGATCAATAGGCCGTCAGCATCCACACTGAAGGGTTTGATCTGCTGTTGACGGGACATGGCTCCCAGCTGGGCAAAAATACTCCAGAAAGCAGCATTCTGTCCTGTGTGTACGCCTCCTGCGATCATGATATCAGAACGGCCTCTCTGAAGTTCCTGTACGGCATGATCTACAGCAATTAAGGCAGAGGCACAAGCGGCATCTACAGTGAATGCGGCTCCTCCTAAATTGAAGCGGTTGGCTACAAGAGAGGCAACAAGATTGGGTATTAATCCCATCGCAGTATCTGCTGCGAAACGTCCTTTACGCTGTTGAAAAGCATGTTTTACTTTTTCAATATCCGCAGAAGAAACTTGAGGCAGTAACTCTTGTAACAATGAAGAAATCTGTTCTCCTGTTCTTACAATTTCTATAGCTCGGGTCGCACCTGGACCTGTATAATTTCCTTTACCGATGATAATTCCCGCTTTTTCAAGAGAGGTATTCTTTTGGAATACGCCGGCATCTTCCAGGGCTTTCTGCACCAGATCAAGGGTAAGCAGATGATCAGGTTCCGTTCCTTCAACGGCTAATGGCAGAATACCAAAAGCGGTAGGATCGAATGTATACTCAGGGATAAATCCTCCACGCTGACAGTAAAAACGATCAACTGGACTGGTGGCATCACTGAAATGAACCGGATCTATCCGATCTGCCGGAGCCAGCTCGGTAGAATCGACTTTATTGACAATATTCTGCCAAAAAGTGTTGGCATCCTGTGCCCCGGGAAAGACACAGGATAGACCAATTACAGCAACATCTGTTTTTTTCATACTTCGTTTATACAGCGTTTTACCAATTATTTCCTGACATGATCAGCACCTGGCTTTCCGTTCCGTATTTAATCTCGTTAAGGAAGATTTCTTTTCCTTCATCCAATGGAATCATAGAAATACCTCTGCGTTCGTACTCAGATTCAAGGGTGGAAGAAACCATTCCGGCACCTTTCCAAGGTCCCCAGTTGATCGAGATTACTTTTCCTTTCAATCTTTTATTTAAAGCATTGGCGTAATCATCCAGTACACTGTTGGCCGCCGCATAATCTGTCTGGCCTTTGTTACCGTATACGGAAGCAATACTTGAGAATAATACTACAAACTGACAGTCTGAACGAAGCTGTTCTGCCAATACACGAAGGGGTTTTACTTTGGTATCAAATACACGTCCGAAAGAGCTTGTCGTTTTTTGCTTGAATAATTTATCTTCTAAAAGACCTGCTCCGTGGATGACTCCGTCAAGACGGTCGTATTTTTCATAGATATTGCTGATTAATCTGCTCAAACCTTCTTCGTCACAAAGATCCAATGATTGGTAAATGATGGTATTTCCAAGGTTTTCCATGTCACGGATAGTACGCAGGATCTGATTGTTTTTGAAAATTTTTGTCGTTTCTTTTTCTATTTCTGCAGGAGAAGTGAATTGTCCGGATCTGATCAGGAAACCTCTGATTTCCTCTTTGGTTTTCATTCCTTCGAAATCTTTCGCAGAAAGTTCATTTCTCGGGTCAGCTGATCTTCCTACCAGAATATAAGTACAAGGATAGGCCTGAGACATGTGTTTTACCAACTCGGCAGTGATTCCCTGTGCGCCTCCCAATACCAGTACCACAGATTTTTGATCTAACTGGATATGCGCTTCATGTAAGCTTGTAGATAATGGAGAAGGAATGATGTCTACCTGGTGTCTCTGATCATTCTTATAAATCACTTCAGCAGGTTTATCGTTGGTAAGGATTTCTTTTAAAGCGATTTCAGCAATCTGATCTACTTCCTGAGGTGTATTAAGGCTGATTAATCTGCAGGTTGTATTGTCAAATTCTCTTGCTAAACTTTTGAAAAGTCCCGGATATCCCTGATGGTGGCGTAATACGCTTACATCAGTAATTTCCTGAAGATGAGCCGGAATATCTGAGATCAGGTATACCCATTTTGCTTTATCAAAATCCAGTTTCTTGATCAGATCTACGTGATCGATGATGCTTGGTTTATCAACTGCTGAGAATAGGTCCAGCATAATTAATCCGTCAATATTGGAAAGATCTTTTTCTGTATCTGCCAATTCTACAATAGCTCCATGTTTTTCCAGCGCTTCTTTGATCGCTGAGGTTTGTTTGCTGTCATCCTGTGTAATGGCAAAACGTTTTCCCTGTAAAACTTCTGTATTTTGTATTTTAGAAGAATCTGTTGGAGTGATGTCAAAACGAAGACGTGAGAGTACATTTTGGGTTGGCTCTGCAGTATTTTCTTCTTTCGCTTCGTGAGTGGTTTCGTTGTTTTTACCATTCATTTCGCTGATCCAGCTTGCCAGACCGCGAAGGGTTTTGATGGCAGCCAGTTTTTCCATAACATCATCCGCCTGTTCAAGGTTTTGACCAAATCCGATCTTGATTTTAAGATCACCAATGATTTCCATACGTTTAATGGAGTCTATACTCAAATCTGCTTCCAGATCAAGATCCAGACCCAGCATTTCTTTCGGATATCCTGTTTTTTCGCTTACAATATTCAGAATAGCATTTTGAAGGTCTTCAAGAGAGAATGCCGGCTGAGCTTGTGATTTTGAAACTGCAGGCTCAGTAGCTGATCCTTTTTTTTCAGTCGCAGCAGTGGTTTCAGCTCCTGAAAATTCAGTAAGCCATGAAACAAGTCCGCTTAAAGTTTTTATTCCGGCAAGCTGCTCCATAACGGTATCTTCATTAGCATTTCCGTTACCCAGAGTTCCCAGTTCGTTACGAAGTGTTCCGATGATTTCAACTCTCTTAATAGAATCAATACTTAAGTCAGCTTCCAGGTCCATTTCCATACCCAGCATTTCCTGAGGATATCCTGTTTTGTCGCTTACCACCTGTAGTAATAAGGATTTAATATCTCTTGAAGGAGCTTGCTTTACAGGAGCTACAGCTACAGGTTGCTGATGAACTGGCTGAACCGGAATAGCAGATATAGGCTGATGCGCAGCTACTGGTGCTGGTGAATGGTATACAGGAGCAGGGAATGCCTGAGGATTCTGTCCCATAAAGGAAAGCATCACATCACGCTGTGCCTGTATCATTAATTTCATGCTGTTTAAATATTCCTGCAGCATACGTTCAGCGGTAGACTGAGCTTCAGTTGCTGGTGTCTGTGGTTGATGGGTAAAATTGTTCATGGGAATAGGGTTTATAAGTGGCAACGCACCATTGGATGGCAGATTACCAGTAGTTGGGTGGGCTGTCTGCCCGTTAACACGCCAGATGGCAGGGCTTTTCTTGTAAAGCTCAGGCTGGTTAAGATCAATGATCGTAACACTTCTGCCATCGAAAAGTTTATCAATATTAAAGCTTCGGCCTGTTCCTAAATATTGGGCCAGCATGCAAAGCAGGTGACTGAATTTATTACGGCTGTTGTCTTCTACATATAAGGTCAGCTGATCTTTTTCAAGGCAGGATTTGGTTAGTCCGGTAAGAACTTTTCCTGGTCCTACTTCAATGAAGATTCTTGCCCCATCGTTGTACATCGCCTGAAGCTGTTCTACAAATCTTACAGGCTGTACCAGATGGTCGGTAAGTCTTTCTTTTATTTCCGCCGGATTTGCCGGATATACTTCCGCCGTGGTATTGGACCATACAGGAATCTGCATTTCACTGAAAGGAATATCCTTCAATATTTCCGCATACAAATCCTTGGATTTTGCCAATAATGGGCTGTGGAATGCACAAGCAACTTCCAGTTTTTTAGCAGAGATTCCTTCCTGTTTAAGTACTTCCAGTAAGGTATTGATGGCTTCCGTACTTCCGGCAATAACACATTGTGCAGGAGCGTTGAAGTTGACAGGATAGCAGCCTTCCACTTTAGCAATGATCGGTTGTAAGCGTTCCGCTGTAGCGCTTGCCGCCAGCATTGATCCCGGATCTCCGCCTTCTACTGAATCTAAAATAGACTGAGCTCTCTTAACACTTAAGTCAACCAGTTGATCTTCTCCAAACACTCCTGCAAAACATAAAGCGGGGATTTCACCATAGCTGTGACCTGCCAGCATATCTGGAATAATGCCTAATGATTCTAAAAATTTAGCCAGTGCAAGGTCTACAATTCCTAAAAGCGGTTGTGCTAAACGCGTATCTTTAATGGTTTCTTTCTGTTGTTTTAAATCAGCTTCATTAAACGTTTTCGATGGGAAAACTACTTTTTCAAGTTCAGGATACTCATCAATAATCTTACGCATGGCCGGGAAAACAACAAATAAGTCACGAGCCATATTGATTCTCTGACTGCCCTGTCCGGGGAATGTGAAGGCTACTTTACCTTCTTTTTTATTCACGGTAAAAGTGTCTTTTGTCTCAATCCCCAGCAATACCAGTTCAAGCTTCATCATCAGGTCTTCAGCGGTGTCTGCAACAATACTGAACTGGATTGGCTTTTCTGAACTGATGCTTAAACTGTAAGCAATATCTTTTAAGGGAATACCATCGTTAATTTCTAATAATACTTTAACCTGACTTGCCTGTCCTTTAGCTTCTTCATAAGTTTCTCCACGGAAAACAAACAATTCCGAAGGCCATGACTGCATGGCAATTGAATTGTCCTGTTTAGGATGGTTTGCAATGACTGTATGAAAGTTTGTTCCTCCAAACCCGAAAGCACTGATTCCTGCATAACGGTTTTTCTCCGCCCACAATCCGCTTTCCGCATGGAAGGCAAACGGACTGGTTTCTGCATTATAATACGCATTAGGCTGCTGAAGGTGTAGAGTAGGTGGTTTTACTCCGTGATATACTGCAAGCGAAGCTTTGATTAATCCTGCTAATCCTGCCGCACATTTGGTATGCCCGATCTGTGTTTTCACAGAACCTAAATGAGTCTGTCCGGGTAAAGCTCCTGAACGGCTGAATAGATTTGTCAAAGCACTAAGTTCAGTTTTGTCACCCACTACCGTTCCTGTACCGTGAGCTTCTACAAGACCTACGGATGCAGGACTTATTCCGGCTTGAGAATAAGCACGTTCTAATGCTCTTACCTGACCTATTTTTCTAGGAGCGGTCAAACCTAACGCTTTTCCGTCACTGGATCCGCCAACTCCTTTGATTACTGAGTAAATACGATCTCCATCGCGTACAGCATCTTCATATCTTTTTAAAACAAGGATCGCAATACCTTCTCCAAGAGCAATGCCATCTGCATCACTGTCGAATGTAGCACATCTTCCTTTTCTGGATAAGGCATGCGTGCTGGAGAACATCAGATAATCATTGATACCGTTATGTAAATCTGCACCTCCGGCAAGAACCATATCAGATTTTCCTAATACAAGTTCCTGGCAAGCCAGATCAATAGCTGCCAAAGAAGAAGCACAGGCTGCGTCTACTGTGAAGTTTCTGCCTCCAAGATCCAGTCGGTTTGTAATTCTTCCAGCAATTACGTTGGCAAGAATACCAGGGAAAGAATCTTCGGTTGTATGTGGAAAGGCTTCTTTTACTTCTTCGTGAAGTTCTCCGAAAACCTGTTTATAATATCCTCTGAAACTATAGCTGTTGGCAAGATCATTTCCTCCTTCAGCACCTATAATGACAGAAATGTTTTCTCTGTTGATGTGTTTTTCGCCATAACCGGCATCTTCCATGGCACGCTTGGCAACCAATAAAGTTAACAGTTGAGTAGGTTCAATAGCGGCAAGAGATTGTGGCGGAATCCCGAATGCCAAAGGATCGAAATCGATTTTAGGAATAAATCCTCCCCATTTGGAATGAGATACATCCGATTCGTTGGAATCAGGCTTATAATAAAGGTCTTTATTCCATCTTTCATCCGGTACTTCGGTAACACTGTCTTTTCCTAAAATGATATTTCTCCAGTATTCATCAAGATTTTTAGCGCCAGGGAAAATACATTCCATCCCTACGATTGCGATATCAAGAGGTTTTTCTGTAGAAACCGGTTCTTCTGGTAATACTGCATCCTGAATATATTCGTAATTGTCTACCACACTTTGATGAAGGGTTGCCAATGAGATCACACGATTCTGCATGGTGGCTACCTGCCCGATCATATACATTCCTAAGTCCAGTTGGTCATCTTTAGGAATATTGACCAATTTGTCGCCCTGACGTTCTATTCCTTTAGCGGCAATACGTAAACGGCCTACATTTAATTTTTCAAGCTGTTCCCATACCTGCTTTTTGTCCATACCTGCGGCAAGAAGTTTTGCTTTTTCTGTATTAAAGTGGTGAGCAAAAGCTGTATTTAAACAACGGGTTTCATGTCCGGGAGCAGTTTCCAGTAAAACGGTATCCTTCGCCTGCATGGCCTGAGACTGGAATTCTTCCTGAATAGCTCCCGTTTGTACAGCTTCATGGGTATACAGATAAGCTGTACCCATCAGTACCCCGATTTTCACTCCTCTTGCGGCCAATGGTGCAGCCATGATAGAAACGAATGCGGTTGAAAAGGCGTTGTGAATTCCTCCTGCAAAAAAGACACTGATGTTTTCAGGATGATCTTCTTTTAAAATACGTTCAATTTGTTTTTCCCAGAGAACTGTACTGGACAAAGGGCCTACGTGGCCTCCGCACTCACGTCCTTCAAAAATGAAGTTTTTCGCGCCTTCTTTCAGGAAAATATCCAGAAGAGCAGGGGAAGGAACGTGTAAGAATGATTTTATTCCCGCTTTTTCAAATACTTTAGCTTGTGCAGGTCTTCCTCCGGCAATCAAAACTACAGGAGGTTTTGCTTCTAATATATATGATGTCTGTTCATCTCTTAATTCCTGTGGAGCAAATCCTAAAATTCCTACACCCCATGTTTTTTCACCAGCCAGTTTTTTGGTATCCATTACCAAAGATTTTGCAGATTCTCCTTTCAATAAGGATAAAGCAACAAAGGGTAAGGCTCCCGCATCTGCTACTGCATTGGCAAATGAAGGAACATCACTTACACGGGTCATAGGACCTTGAGCAATAGGGTAGTTCAGACCCAATTCCTGAGCTAAAGGGTTGTTTTTATCAATTACTTTCAGTGCTTTTGCCTGCTTCAGGTGTCCATACATGGCTTCTTTGAAACCGAAAATCAGTTTTTTCAGGGTTTTAAAGTCTTCATACAGATCTGTAGCTAATGAAATGTCTTGTCCCATAGGGATGTAACATGTACTGAGGTCTAGACCTGTAAAATATTGTCTCAGATCTTCGGCGGTTGCATTTTCAGGTAAAACCGGTGAATGGGGTCTTACCAGTACACGATGGTTAGCAATCACTTTAGTTTCTGTACCATTCAGTTTTGAGCAGATTTCTTTCAGATCCTGAGGGACCGAACTTTCCGGAAACAGAGCCAGTTGGCTGTCCAGTACAATTCCTGTTGCTCCCAAAGCTTTTGCTGCTGCTGCGGTATGGAGACCTATTCCTCCCTGTACCCACACCGGAATGCTCTGAATTTCTTTGATCACACGCTGGAATAATACAAACGTGGATTCATAGCCTACTAATCCACCCGCTTCATTTCCTTTGATAACGATTCCTTCTGCTCCCGACTGTTCAGCCTGTCTGGCCTCTTCCAAGCTGGTTACCTGAAAAATAACAGGTATATTGAGTGGCTTAGACATTCCGAACGGAAGGATCGCAAATCTTACTTTTTCCGGAATTTGAAGAGTGGTGAAATCGTCGTTAGAAAAATAAATACCATACGATGGTACGTCTATCTGATCAAGTTGATGTAACGCTTCCTGGGCTTTCGTTAGCTCATTTCCTAAACTTAGTACGGGTAATGCACCCGCCTGGTGCAGTCGGGATACAAGATTAACGTCCGGCTTTTCAAAAGGCGTCAGTCCAATAATGGTTAATTTTTTCATGGCGTGTTAATTGAATTATTGAATGATAGCAAGAGTTTAATAACAGAATGCAAGGTCTTTACATAGTAAGACCATTACTTTTTGTTAGGATATAATAAAATTGGTTTTTATCAAATCGTTAATAATTGCTATTGTTTTATGGTAATTATTTAATAATCTATCGGTTGTAGATAGATTTTGGGTTATAGTAATTATACCTGGCTTTTCAAAGGATAATAGCCAGATTTTGGTCAAGTTTTTCATAGCATTTACGGTATAGAAATGATTAATGATATCTCATGGCAAAATGCTGATATTATTTGCATAAATAGCAATTTGCAGTTATGAGAAAATAAAAATAATAAAACTATAATATATCTTTAATCATAAATGCTATTTGATAACGATTTTTTAATATTAAAAGATCTGTTATTCAAATGTTATTAAAGTATATTTATTGTTTCCTTATTCTTAGAAACATGGCCGGTACAATCTTTAAAATTTTAACTATAAATAGTTATAGTTTAAAAAAACGTTAAGCAAATATAGAAATAAAAAATAAAATATTTCAAAAACAAGAGAATTGTTTTTAGGTATATTACAAAAAGATAATATACCATGGATAATATACAAAAATGTAAAAAATACCTTTATGAATCTGATAAAATGAAAAAGCGAATTTAATTAAAATTAATCAATATATTGTGATTTAACTTAAATTATTCATGAACTTTTTATATCTTTTTGATAAATAATTAGAAAGATATTTTTAAGGATAATTTAAATATCTTTCCGAAATTCATAAAAAAAACAGTAAGTATCTGATATGCTTACTGTTTTTGTATGTGTTGATTGTTGAAGTTTTTTTGACTAATAAGCCATTTTGCGGATGTGTGTGTCGTTTATATCGATGTTTTTTGAATAACTGATAAACGATCTGCTCACTAATAGGGATGCTGAAAATATTAAAATATAGTTAATCCGTACTGCTTTGCCAGATCTAATATCATATGATACCCGGCCAGAGAATTTCCATGTTGATCTAAAGCAGGGCTGAATACCCCGATTCCTATTTTTCCGGGAACACTTACCGTAATTCCGCCCCCGACACCGGATTTGCTTGGCAAACCAACTGTTCTGGAATATTCACCGCTGAACTCATACATTCCGGCGGTCAGCATTTGTGATTCTACTAATTTTGCTGTATCTGCGTTTTTATAAGTGGTATCTCCGTCGAATCTAACGCATTGGTTGGCAAAGAAGTAGCCTATTTTTGCAAGATCTTCAGCAGTAAGTTCAATGGAACATTGCTTGAAATAATTGTCCAGCTGGTCTTCGTTTCCTGAAATCAGTCCGCTGTTTTTCATGATGTAAAACATACCACGGTTGCGGTGGCCTGTTGATTTTTCAGATTCATAAACTGATTTGTTATAATCTATGGATGGGTTTTTGGTAATGTATCTTACCATATCCAGTATTTTAAGGAATGGTTTTTCGCCATCTCCGGAGATTAATGAAGTGGTAAGAATTGCTCCGGCATTCATCATTGGATTAAGCGGCTTTCCCGTAGTCTCAAGGTTTGAAAAGTGGTTGAAGGGTTTATCTGATCCGAAATACCCCATTTTGTCGAAAATATGAGCTTCTCCTTTTTCGTTTACTGCTACCATTAATGATATGATTTTGGAAATACTCTGCATGGTGAATTTTTTATTGACATCACCGGCATTGAATACTTTTCCATTTTTATCAACTACTGAAAAAGCTATTGCCTTAGCATCCATTTTCCCTAGTTCAGGAATGTAATCTGCCACTTTTCCCTGAGTGTAATACGTTCTGTTTTTTTCCAGAATGGTACTTAATGTTTTTTCTGAAAGGGTTGAGATATCTGCTGCTTTCTGTGCATAAAGGATTGTGTTTAAGGAAAGAAAAGCTGCAGTACAGATTCCTTTTGCGGAGAGTAAAAAGCTGTTGTTTTTCATATAGGAGGTTTTGAAATATAATTTTTATGATAAGCCTCAGGAAACAAAGATAAATTATTTAAATCTTGTCGGCAATTCTCATGATTTTTCTTGCAGATTATGATAGATACTTATGGGAGAAGACCGCATTGTTGAAAACACTAGAGATTTTTAAGAAGAAATGGATAGAAAGTTTGCTGTTTTTATCTTTTTTTTAAATGTGATTAATTTTAATGTCAATCGTTATTTTTAAGTAAAAAAGTAATTTAATTTGGTTTTTAGTTGTTTATTTTGGTTTTTAATAGGTCAAAATGTATGATTTTATTCTGTTAAAATCAGGTTGTTGTTCTCAAATTGAGCAAAGACAAGGATTTTTTCACATAACTAATAGGCTGGTGAAATAACATATAATCATGAATTTATCTATATTGTTGGAATTCAATTGTGAAATAATGTTGTTTTTTTCACGATTAAATGACTTTTGTATTATTATTTTTATTAATTTGACAAAAAATTAATAACACTTTTTAATAACTATGAAAAACAACACCTATTTTGGTAGGCAGCACATCTTCAGATGGCTCCTGCTATGTTGGCTTCTGGTACCGTGGGTACTACAAGCACAAGCTCGAATTACATGGACCGCCCAGGTTGGATGCCAGGAATTCCGCGGCGAAAAAGACGGTCAGATCCCTGACAACGGAATCGCCTATTCCTACATCAATTCATCCCAATGTCTCCGTGTCTGTGAACAATCAACGGTAAAATATGAGATTCAGGGACCGAATGTTTCCAATGTGCAATGGACGGTTTCCGGAGGTACTGCAGCTATTTCAGGACCCTCGAATACCGTGGCCAATGTAAGCTGGGGAGC
Organism: Chryseobacterium sp. FG46; assembly: GCF_057809135.1. NCBI lineage: Bacteria > Pseudomonadati > Bacteroidota > Flavobacteriia > Flavobacteriales > Weeksellaceae > Chryseobacterium > Chryseobacterium sp. FG46. The sequence continues at coordinate 31,200 of NZ_JBMDJJ010000002.1, forward strand.
AGCGGGTAATGGATCTTTACAGGCTGTCATCACCTATAATGACGGAACAGTGGAAACACAGACTATTTGTATTGAAAAGATTAACAGGCCAATTGCTAAATTTGAAATGTTAAATCTTGCCGATACTGTATGTAAGAATACGACAATCTATTTCGATAACCTTTCTGAACAGAACGGTGGGTCTGATATTGTTAATTATTTCTGGGACTTTGGAGATGGTACAACTTCTACCGCTTTTGAGCCTTCTCATTTGTATGCTAATCCCGGAAACTATACTATTCAGTTGACGGTAACGAACAAGTGTGGCTGCCAGGATAGAATTAAAAAACAAATCAAGGTATTAAAAGCAGATCCTGTACAGATCAACTGTGCTTCCGTAGTATGTGAAGGCAGTACTGAAAAATATAATGTACAGGATGGATGTAACAAAGGACAATGGAAAGTTATCGGAGGATCAATTGTTAACAATAACGGTAACGAAATCGAAGTTGTTTGGGATCAGGTTGATCCGCTTGACGGCTTCGGATATGTAATGTACATGTCAGAATGTGCTTGTCCTGAGTGGACGACAATTAAAATTCCTGTTGTTTTAAAAAATGCAAAAATTAAAGGACAGGAAGTGATATGTACTGGCAGACAGTATACCTATTCAATTCCTCAGTGGCCTACAACGAGCGTTCAGTGGAATGTGACAGGTCCGGCAGGAGGTCAGCTGACGAACACCCAGCAGAGAAATGAAATTGTTTTCAGAGCAAATCAGCCAGGTACTTATCACCTTACGGCAAATTATTTCAATACTTTATTGACATGTGAAGGACAGGCTTCTATAGATATCGTAGTAGAGGAACCTGTACTGGTAAGTGGTGGTGTGGATGAAATCTGTGCAGGAACAAGCCAGGGATTTACAGCAGTCCCTAATGTACCGGTGATCTGGAAGGTGACAACGGGAACATCTACCTATACTTCTCCACCAATGACAGGAATATTCAACTACAACTTTGCAACAGCGGGAACTTATACTGTGACGGCTACCAAGCAAGGAGGAGGTTGTGAAAGTAATGGAAGAATTATTAAGGTATTACCAATTCCGCAGGCACCAAACGGAACCATTTCCGGAGAAACAAAAGTATGTCCCGGAAAACCTTATGTTTATACCATCAGTTCAGTAGATCCTGGTATGGTACCGGTTTGGAATGTTACCAACGGAACGATTCAGGGAAGTAATGCAGGACAATCTGTTACTGTTATATTTAATGCCGGTGCTACATCGTATACAGTATCTGCACAGAACAAATCTATCAGCAGTGCGGCATGTCTTTCAGCTCCAAAATCATTCAATGTAACGAAGCTGGATCTTAGCACGGTTGTTATTAATCCAAACTCAGGACCTTTCTGCCCGAGTAGCACTCAAACTTTCAGTGCTAACCTGAACGGTATTGTTCCGGATTTTATGGAATGGTCATTTGCAAGTTCCAACTTCGGAAGTGTAGTGGGAGGACAGGGTACAGCTAATATCACGGTAAACTTCAACGAGATTTCTTCAACGAGTACTACTGATCTTATTTTGAAAGTCGTAAAATGTGGAGTAACACAAATTATCACGATGCCGGTATCTTTAATAACGCTTCCGGTAGTGAGCTTTACAAGTGTTGGCGGAGTTTGTTTAGGTTCAAACCTTACTTTTACAGTAAATCAGGGAAGCATTACTTCAGCAACAAATGTGACTTTCACTTTTGCTAACGGAACAACGTTTACCACAGCGTTTAATCCGGCTGGAACTTACAGTTTCCCGAACAACGGCTATATTCAGAATAATTCAGGAAACAATGTTTCTCAAACCGTTACGGTAGCTTATACAGGAACAAACGGATGTAATTATAAGCCTACAGCAAGTGCTAACTTTATTATCTATCCGGAAACTATTATTACAATTTCTCCGGTATATAATATTGTGGTTTGTGATCCTGTAACGATGACACCGTATACACTTACGGCTAACAGTTCTACAGGGCTTACGAATATTTCATCATGGCAATGGTATAAAAACAATTCTATTATACCAGGTGCCACTACCAACTCATATACCATCTCAGGAGCAGGTGCTTTTGGAACGTATAAAGTACAGGCAGTAGATATTAATAACTGTGTGGTTTATTCCCAGAATGTTAATGTAACACAGTCCTGCCCGAGCAGTGGAAGCTGTACAGCGGATCCACAGATTAATTTCGTTCCTGCATGGTCTGCTTGTAACAATATTACGGTTTCAGGATTAACTTATAATGGAGTTCCTGACGAAATCCAATGGCTGTCGGATACGGTACTTACTTTAGTTTCCGGTCAGGGAACGGCTTCACCGGTATATCAGACTAATCTTGCAGGCGCGCACATTGTTTTTGTACGTCTGAGATACGGTTCATGCTGGTACAGTAAAGGGGTAGAAGTGAGAAAGAACTATGAGCCTAAATTCAATATCAGTACAGTTTGTAACGGAAGCGGATATACAGTAACGCTTTTCAATACCTCTACGATATTTGAAATCAATCCGGCGTCTATTACCTATACATTTACTTCGCCGGGACAGCCTGCCCAAACAGGACAATCGGCCACGTATAATCTTGCGCCGGGTACTTATACCTTTACAATGACAGTGTCTGCACCAGGGAAACCAACGTGTACCACTACACAGACTATTACATTAGCTCCGGTTCCTGATACCACCTTCCTGGTTCCAGGCTGGCTATGTGCACGTTCACCTGTTACGTTCAGCCCTATAAACTATGTTCCGGGAAATACATATACCTGGATCTTTGATGGTACCTCTTACGTTACAACAGGACCAGATGCTACAATAACATATAATACTGCAGGAACAAAAACCATTCAGCTGAAAATTAAAACTCCTATGGGATGTGAATATACTTCTGGTGTAATTGGTGTTAATGTAAAAGAGGCGACTCTGGATGGTACTATAGCACCTCCTTCACTTATAGCTTGTATGGGAAGCGCTCCTAATATCGTATTTACCAGTACGCTTGGATCTCCTAACCAGTATATCTGGATGAATGGTTCTCAGGCTGTACCAGGTGCACCAAACTCTCCGGTATTTACTCCAACACAATCTGGTAACTACTGGCCGGTGCTGGTATCATCAGACGGATGCAGAACAAGTATTATGAGTACTAAAGCCATACCTGTAACGCTTAAAAACCCTCCATATGTTAATATAGCAGGAACAGCTAATATCTGTGAAGGGTCATCAGCAGTACTTACTGGTATTGTAACGGATAATACATTGGAATATCAATGGAAAAAAGGAAATTCGGTAGTTGTACCATGGGCTTCTGCTCCTTATCCGATTGCTCTAAGTACAGGACCATTAGCTGCAGGTACTTATGTGTATACACTGGAAGTTAGAACTCCGGGTACTTCAGGATGTACAAGCAGTAAAAGCTTTACAGTTACTGTAAATAGCCCTCCGGCACCAGTTTCGGTAACTTATAATATGGTAAGCTGCCAGCCTTATCAGGTTGTGTTAACAGCATCAGGACCGTCTGCAGGAGTGTATAACTGGAGCAACGGAATGACAGGTCAGTCTATCACAGTATACGAAGGTGGTGCTTATCAGGTTATTTACACCGCACCAAGCGGATGTAAAGTTGTAGGTAATACACAGGTGCCATTAAGTCTTGAAAGCCTGATGTGGGTATTCCCGACAGGATGTTATGATGAATGTCTCAGAAAGAATTATGTTTTAGGACCAAAAGGAGTCTTTGATCATCATGACTGGCAGCTGTTCGGAAACAGTATCCAGAGTGGAAACAATGATTATATTTATCCTTTGTATATTGGTGCTGCAGGAACCTATCAGTTACAGATTAATCATCTGGGATGTCAGTTTACTTCCGGAACCATGAATTACTATCCAGGTAAAGAATGTGGATTCGAAACAGAATGTAAACTGGAAGCAAGTATCAAAGACATGAAATGGGTTGGAGATCACTATAATGTGTATGGTATTATCCACAATGGCGGAAGCCAGCCAATCAGCCTTACCGTTTCCAGTCTTAATGGATTTGGAATTTATCTTCCATCTATTATTACGATTCCGGCAGGCGGAGTGTATGATATGAACGCTAATCCATTGGCATTCTATCCAAACTCAGGCTTCCAGGGTGCTGATGAGATTTTATTCTCCAATGAAACATGTAAGTTTACTACCAAAGCGGTAGATCCTAACTGGATGGGTATGAAAAATGCAGGAAGAAGTGTGATGGCAACTTCAGTTTCTTCTCTGAAAATGACCCCAAATCCTGCAAAGGAAAAAGTGAAAATCTCGTATAATACGGGCAATGAAAAATTACTGGCAAAACAGGTTACGGTTTTTGATGCCATGGGCAATGTCAAATTCCGTAAGGAACTGAAAACGGCTTCCGGAGAGGTAGACGTGGAAGTTACCAGCTGGCTGCAAGGTGTTTATATTGTTATCGTACAAACGGGAGACACCTCATTACAAGGAAAACTAATTAAAAATTAGTAGCTTATCAAGCAGTGTTCTCTCCGGAGAACACTGCTTTTTTTATAGTATGTGATAATTAAATGAATTTTTATGATACAATTTAAAAACAAACTTTGGGCACTCCTTCTCATACTACCGGGATTATCTTTTAGCCAGGCTTATCAATGGCAATGGGGAAAACAGGCAGGAGGATTAACAGGTTCAGCAGATCCGGGCTTTCATTATGTCTTTGATGAATCCATAAGGGATATTGTAATAGACAACAACAATAACACTTATTATCTTGCAACGATGCGCGAACAGGGACAAAACCTGAATGGTACTTCTGTAACCAATTACGGGCTGAGTGATCTTTTTCTGTTCTCTGCTGATTGTGCGGGAAATATAAGATGGTCCAGACCCATTGGTGGTTCAGGAGATGGAGAAAATGCATGGCATATTAAAGTGGATAACAACGGAGGATTATACGTGATGGCAACCCTTTATAACAATTCATATGTAGGAGATCCTAATGCGGTTCCTGTACATTTTGATGATACTCATACACAGCCCCTGTATACTTATTATGATCAGACAATAGAACCCGCCCATAAAGCAGCTTTTCTGTTAAAATATAATACTTCGGATGGTACACTGGCGTGGAGCAAATCTTTACAGGGAGATGTTAACTATTTCTCCCGTATGTGTGATGTTCAGATGATGTATATGGATTCTTCCAAAAATATTCACGCTGTAATGGGATTCAGGGCAGGAACCCATTTGAACGGATTAATTACCGTACCTTCCTCCTTTACATCAACGTATCAGTATTATGCAGTTAAGTTCAATTATGATAATGGAAATATGACCCCGGCGGCTCCTTTGCTTCTTCCTATTACAGGAGATGCAATAAATGCTGTAGGAAGAGAAGGGAAAGTGAATGTTGTATACGATGAAAGCTTGAATCGTTATTATATTGCCGGTAAAAGAATGGATCCGGGATTCAGTAATCTGGTTGATCTTTCCTATAATAATGTTCCTTTTACGAAAGCTGCTTATGTATTTGCTTTTGACGGTACTACAGGGGCTGAGGTATGGAGAAAAGAACTTAATAATGGGACAACAAGTACGGATGACGAAATTCATTCTATTATAAAAGATCCGGTGACTTCAGATATTTATATTTCCGGACGTTATTACAACGGAATAACGGTGCCTGCTACTTTCGGAAGTTATACTTTTCCTCTGAGAAGCTATGTGGAGGCCGTTCCGTTTGTTATGAAAATGAATGCTTCAGGTGCGGTACAGTGGGCAAGAACTCCGGAAGCAATGTCTGGTCTTCAGTTTGGCTATCGTTTTACCAAAGGAACAATTGCCATTAATGGAAACGAAATAGCATTTGCTAAAGGAAGCTGGTCTGATGTCTGGGGCAGCTATGCAATGGTACGTCCTGATGGAGACAGATCAGATCCTTTATTGGTGAGACTTAACAAAGATACCGGAGATGTTTTGGGAACAGGAGAGATTCGCAGTAACTTTTATGTTATCGATGAATTTACGGCGGTTGCAGCAGATAATGACGGTAATTATGTAGTGGGAGGCTTTTTTCATGATCAGTTATTTACAGATGCCAATGATAATGTCAATACAATGGCTGTTAATGTAGCAGGAGGGAAATCTCAATCTTTTTTTACAAAATATGCTAAATCGGCGTGCAGCCAGATGTCGGTAGAAGAAACTGCTGCTCAGGCCGGAATGCAATTATACCCTAATCCGGTTCAGGATGTACTTACCATAAGGAGCAAAGAGCCTTTGGTTTCTTATGAAATCTTTGGAGCAGCCGGACAGCTGGTAAAACATGGAACTTTGAATATGATGCAGGAACAGATCGTATTATCTTCTCTTCAAACAGGAGTATATTACATCAAACTTCAAACAAAATCTTCTACAGTAACGGAAAAAATACTAAAGAAGTAACAAAAACAAAACTGAAAATTAATACCCTTATATATAAACGGCATTCTTTGAAAAGGATGCTGTTTTTTTGTAGAGTTTATCTGATGTAATTGAAAAATCTATTCCGTATTTTTGTACAGAATTAAGCAGCGAAATTGTTTATTCCAACATATGAGTAAAACGTTTTCCGGCCATCATCAAGTAGGTGTGGTTTCTTCCTTTTCTGAACTTGTGAATACCCATTTTCAAGGCACTGTGAATGCAGTTTGCTGGCTTAGAAATTTAGTGGGTGACTTTAAAGAAATTGTCACAAAGCTTCAGCTGAAAGATGATATTACAGAAGTTTCCGGCGAAGATCTCTTAGCGTTGGAATTGTCGGAAGAGGGGAGTATGGCGAGAGAAATTATCCTGAATGACCTGCAGTTATTAACAGATTTCGGAGCATCTCCGGTTCTTAATTTGCTTAAATGTTATGAGCGCGATGAGGAACTCGGTTTTATTTCAACAGATGTGTACTCCTATCATGTTGACCGTTCACCTGTAGGAACAGACACTTTTCTTTGTACTTATCATGGAACAGCGAGTGATATTATACCCAATGATCAGGTAGAACAGAAAATTTTAATTCCTGAAATCCGGGAACAGCTCAGAAAATTACATGACGGTACTGAAGAAGAGTTTGAAGACTTCCTGAAAGAATATTTCTTTGATCTTCATTATCAGCCTAAACCCGATGCAGAGCCTGTCAATTTAGGGGTTGGTCATCTTTGGCGCATTGCAGTAGATCATCCTGATCAGAAGGCTTTACCTTGTGTTCACAGAGCGCCTGTTGAAAATGATGGAGAGTACAGGCTGCTGTTGATTTGTTAAGTGATCTGCTATATTTTCAAAGACAGAAAAAATCCAACATCTCTGCTATTGGATTTTATTTTTGATAAAGATACCTCTGTAACCCAATACTAAAACATTACCCTTTTTCGCTATTTATTTAAGCATGAAAGAAGGACCGATTCTAAATCAATCCCCTGCAGGTGGTACTTGTTTGCCTGTTAAAAATGGTAAAAACAAATAAGTTCAAGTTAATGAACCTAGCCCTTTAATTGCATTACATTTTTATCTCATAATTATCCATTCTGATCACAAAGTAATGTTCAATTGTTTTTTGAGCTTTTTTACACATTGACAAAAGATCGTTTCTGGAAGTGTTATCAAAAGTAAAATCATCTTGGGTTTTAACAATATACTCCGTTACTATTTCAATATTCATTATATCGAATTCTACTGCTTCATTTTTTAACCTCTGGTCTTCATGGAAGAAAGGAAGGTTACGGAAAATGGAATTTTTAAACTGAAAAAGGTGTATGATCTTCACTGTGCTAATATTTATTAAATTAAGTTGATTTAGGGTTTTTTCGGAAAACTTTCTTTCATTTTTACATTCATCCATCGGTTCAGCATAACTTGTTCTGAAGGAAGCTGGTAAATACCTCCTGAAAGTATATGCAGTAAGCTTTCCCAAAGGTTACCTTTTTTACTGTATGCATGGCTGTAATCTGTTAATATTTTCAAATATTCCTGTTCGTATTTTCTGGCTTCTTTTAACGTGTAATTTTGGGGTATGTTTTTAATAATATCAAAAGTAGTTTTATTAAAGATTTTTGGGGTGTATTTATCTATAAAGTCAGATTCAAGTCTGCATATATTTATCAGAGGCGTGAGTAAAGATAATATTTCGTCATAAAAGCTGCATATACCGGTTTTCCAGGGTAACATTTCTTCTTTTGGTAAAATCTGATCACCTAGTTGAATGAGTTTTTCATGGTTACCTTCTAATGCATTGATATAGATTTTATTTTGCTGCCAGAATATAGAGTAATTGATTTTGTTTTTTGTTAAAATATTCTCTGCTATATATTCAAACTGTAGTCTGATATATTGTATATTATCATTGATATCAACCAAAACAGACTGCCAAAGATTATGTTTGCAGAGACTGCAGTGGGTAATGAAAACTAATCTTGATTTATTATTGAGAATCTGTAATTCCCTTAACATGCGAATAACTTCCCTGGCATCCCTTTCTAAGGTGATGCTGGTATTTCTGATGTAAAATAAAGAGATAAATTGTGTATAAAAGGCTCTTCTTGAAATATTTTTTTTATTTCTGAGCCCCAATTTGCTCTTTGGATGCTTAGTCAGCTTTTTCATTATAATTTTATTGTAAATCATTTTTTTTGATAGGCCCTTTTTCAAAGTACTTTTGTTGTATTATAAGGGAGATAAGATATTGTCTTAAATCTCTGGTCGTGATTTCTTTATCTGTAAAAGAAAAGAATAATGGTGTCTCGTCTAAAAGCTCATACAATTCAGGAAATTCTTTTTGAATTTCAACCGTTTTTTTTAATATCTTTTTGGTTAAAACTGATAGGGTATCTATATTATTCATAGCCATTTTTTATTATCGTTAATATCATCTTAAAACGCTTATTCCCTTTTACAGAATGAGATTTATGAGCAGGAATTACGATACATTCACCTTTTTCCATGAAATAAGAAGCTCCGTCTATAATGATTTCTGCTTTACCGTCAATAATCTGTGCAATCATATCAAAAGGAGAAACTTTTTCGGGCAGCCCATTGTCTTCATCAAATGACAAAGCAATGATATTGCCGGTTGGTTTTTCCAGTATTGTCTTGCTGACAACGGAATTGGGTATATATTCTACAATCTGGCTGGTAATATATATTTTTGATTTTTTGATTTCTTTATCATTCATCACGGTTTGTTTAAGCATGAAAGAGTAGAAGCTACTGAACATAAAAGGGATAGAACTGTCTAATATCCCATCCCTTTTTTACAGTTAAAACTTTTGATAAATGTACCTTTTCATTGGTTTTAACTGTTTTTGAAAACAATTTATGAAAGATTAATTTCTTTTATAATACTGAGAACCTCTTCACGATTTTTTCTTAGTCTGTTTCCAATTCTTTCCAGCATTTCCTTTTCTTTACCTTCTTCAAGTTTCAGGTCGTGATCCGTTAATATTGAAAATTTTTCTTTCAATTGTTTTGACTGTTCAATCCAGTCTCCGGGAGTTTTGAAAAATTTGTCGCCTTTGTTGTGGTTTGTGTCCATAAGGTTGAATTTTAATGTAACATAATTGCTACAGTACAAAGTTGGATGTTTTATAATCTATTGTTTTACAGATTGTTTTTTTAATGTTGCACATATCACACTTTATAAAAATTTTGGATTGTTAGGTGTCTGGGATTGGGGTTCAAAAAAGAATGAATATGATCTGGAGTTTTAATAGGAAAGACAAGAATTAGAAAATTTAAAATACTAATAATATATAATTCTAAAATAAGTGGTTGATTATTCGTACCTTGTTAAATAACTATTCTGAACTGTTGAGCAGGACTCTAAGTTTGTTTTTATTTACTTCTTTTTCTTTCATTATTTGATATTCCTCCAGAGTATATTCAAATCATTTGTAAAAACTGTTTTAATGGAAATATCTATCCTGTTAATTTTTTTAAGAATACAGTTGATCGCAACAAAAATTACTGTTTTATATGGATACAAAAAAATATTTAGGAATGTGGACGTTTTTGGTTCCCATTCTGGCATGGCTTTCTTATATTGGAAATTCTGTTTTTTCTTCAGGGTATTACTCCGTACTTCTGGCTTTATTTTTAATGGGAAGTGTTTTGGCCGCCGTGTATCATTCCGAAGTCATTGCCCATCGTCTGGGTGAACCATTCGGAACTTTGCTTCTGGCATTTGCCATTACAGTGATAGAAGTAGGGCTTATTATTTCAATCATGATGGGAGCTAAAGGGTTAGAAACTATTACCCTTGCCAGGGATACGGTTTTTGCAGCAGTGATGATAATCCTTACCGGAATTATCGGAGGCTGCATTGTAATTGGCTCTTTAAGATATAGAGAACAAAGTTTTACTTTACAGGGGGTAAGTACTGCACTCATTACTCTTACCTCTGTTGTTATTTTTGTGCTTATTCTGCCCAATTATACGGTTAGCCATCTCGGAGGAGAGTATACTTCCTTTCAATTGCTTTTTATTGCTTTGATTTGTTTAGGGCTTTACCTTGGCTTTACCATGATCCAGACCTTCAGACACCGAAGCTTTTTCATTTCTCCACAAAATAAACTATCCGGTAGCCAGCCTGTACAGAATACTCATGAAAAGATTTCCCGCAAACAATTGTTTATCAGTTGTATATTATTGATCCTATGCTTGGGGGTAGTTGTTTTTTTGGCAAAACTTCTTTCAACGGATGTTGAACATATAGTAGTTTCAGCAGGTGCTCCAAAATCTCTGGTGGGTATCATTATTGCCGGAATTGTTTTGCTTCCGGAAGGGCTGGCAGCATTCAGAGCGGCAAATAGTGATCAGATCCAAACCTCACTCAACCTGGCTTTTGGTTCTGCTTTGGCAAGTATCGGACTGAGTATTCCTGCCATTGCCATTATATCTGTAATAACCGGGATAAGAATGTCATTAGGAATAGACATTAAATCAACAATACTTTTGGGACTATCCCTTTTTATCATTACCGTTTCACTGGCAACGGGCAGAACGAACATCATGCAGGGAATTGTACTGATCGCTATATTTTTAATTTATCTTTTCATTACGATAGTGCCATAAGTTCCTGTTTTTAAATTTTAAATTAAGTACATTAATATCTAAGGATAGCTATTTTGGAAAACAGCGCCTTGCCATGAGATAGCTGCCGGTTGATTCCGTTCCCTGATTGAGGTTAATATTTTTTTCTTGAGTTGTCATAACACACAACCGTTGTAGGGCTATAAATGATCTGATGTAAATGATTTTTTCCTGGAAAATAAGTAAAAGCACTCCTTATCATCTTTTATAATTTTTGGATCTTCAGAACCTTGTTTTTTGTATTCAAACTAGGGGATGATACCCGGACTGCCTAGCCGGGGTTTAAAACAGCTTCAGTCCCAAAGTCTAATGTCGTTTTTGATCAGAGATAGTATTCAGTTATGGCTATTTCGGGCTTCGTTTTCCCTGTCTCTTCGTTTATTCATTTTATCTTCCCGTTTCTCTTTTGGAGATTTCGCAGGTGGAGTTTTATCTGATTTCTTTTTTCCGTCTTTTTCTTTTGACATTGTGAAATATTTTTTGTAGCGGTAAATTTCAACCCTTAAAAAAGGAAAGCTTTGCAATTGTTTTTCAATTTGTTATATAAATCATAGATATTTCAGATTTAATAGACTAACTTTGGGTAAATATCTGTTAATGAAATAATTGCAGATGTAAACAGTAAGGGAGATGAAGTTGTACATAAAATATATGGTAAGTTTGCGCTGCAAGATGGTTGTTCATCAGGAATTAGAAAGACTGGGCATTAAAAATGCTGTTGTAGATTTGGGAACTGTGGAATTATTGGATGATATCAGCACCGGACAAAGACAGCTTCTGAAAGAAAATCTACTTAAAACGGGCCTTGAGGTATTGGATGATAAAAAAAGTATACTGATAGAAAAAATAAAAAATGTAGTCATAGAAATGATTCACTATTCAGATGCTCTTCCAAAAGAAAATTTCTCCGATTATGTAAGTGAAAAATTAGGCTATGATTATACCTACCTGGCCAATACCTTTTCTGAAGTGAAAGGAATGACTCTTCAGCATTTTATCATCATTAATAAAGTAGAAAAGGTAAAAGAATTATTATTGTATGATGAACTCAATCTTACAGAAATCTCTTATAAACTTAACTACAGCAGTGTAGCACATCTCTCTAATCAATTTAAAAAAATTACGGGCCTTTCCCCTTCATTCTATAAACAATTGAAACAAAGGCGTCTTGGAAATCTGGAAGACTTATAAAAGGTAGGATATATGTAAAACTATTCTGGATATATAGATCTTTTTATATACTGAAACGGTCATCTTTGTAATGTAATTATCTTTTTATCCCCTGTTTATTACCATAAAAAAATCTAACCGCTGAATCCATAAAAAAGCCTGTTTGAGCATTAATACAGTTTATACGATAAACAGATTTATATTATTAACCCAATAGAAGAAGCTATGAAAACAATACATCTTTTTCAGTTTAAAAATTCCATTTCCCGAAAGCTTCCCTTTTTTAAGGAAGAATGCAGATTAGATAACTTAAATGATTTAATGGCGTATGATCTCATGAATACTGAAAAAGTGACCGAGTTCATTATTGAGATTCATGATGATTTTATTTTTGAAGATACGAATAGAGAAGATCTTTTAGTGATGTGCCAAAATGCTAAGGAAATAATTGAACATTATTTCGTAACAACAATGAATGATTATGATGTTATCTGAACATTGATTACAATGAAGTACTTCATACATTCACCTGATTACTGTATGACATTTTTAAAATAGATAGGTAATTTGAACTATTTCTATCATAAATATAGTAAGGGATTTTTTAAAATTTATAATAAAGTATATCAATTAATGGAGATTTTGAAACATAGCTTACATACATAACAATTAATATAATATTTGCTACAGTAGTATTTTTTAGTAAATGAATACTTGCTAATTGGAAAATTGAAATAATTGAAAAATTTAATATAAGTAATAAAATAACATGTATTTCTCCAATACGGAAAAAATATGGGACAAGTAATAAACAATATAAACTCAAAACAATTATAAATTTTGATATAAAATATAATATATATGGAAAGCTATACAATTTTTCATAAATAAACGTATTATAAAAATAGGGTTTACCTAAGAAGAAATCATTTACCTTGCTACTTAATAATAACAATATCACTAATGTAAAAAGGAAAAAATTTTCCTGTACAATAAATGAGAGAATCCAAAAAAGGAAAAAAAACGATAATGATTTATTACTAACACTAATTCTGAATAGAAAGAAATCTTTTTTCAAATAACTAATCAAGGATAAGTCTGTTTGATTACCATTAGATCTATTTTCAATTGAAAAATTATCATTTTTAATACCAGTCGAAGAATTATTCAAATATATCAGATCATCATTACTATTATTAGTGGTAAAAATCCTTTTAATTTTAATAAAGGACAAAATATAAGTAATAAGGATAGTTAAAAATATTATTAATAATTTATAAAATGTAAAGTTGGGTTTTATAAAATGTTTTACTGTTATTAGATTTAGTACTTTTTCTTTAGAAATAAAACCAAGTGCAAAGTTTTTCACAGGAACATTTAGGTTCTTATAAAAAAGAAAAAGTTCTGAATGGCCTGTAATGTATAAAAGCTTATCGTCATAAATAATAAGCAGTATAAAAATGGAGTAATAAATAAAATATTTGAGATACTTATTCTCTACAAGATATTCTATGAAATAACAAAGAGCAGAAACAAATAACAAAAATGGAATACAAAAATATAAAATTGGGGTAATGAATAATACAATATTAACATTTTGACTATTGGCTAAGATTAATGATAAATTTAATACCAAAAGCAGCAATAATGAGATTAGATATATTGCTGAAATTTTGTATAAGTTTTTAAAAAAAGGATGTAATGGAGACAGATCTTCATTTATATAATAACCAGCAACAATGTCTTTTTCTTTATCTCCTGCTATGATAAAAAAAAGTAATACATAAATAATTAAATTAGAGAAAACACCTGAAAGATTACCAATCCAATACTCATTACTAACAATTGATGAATTATTGCAATAAAAAGTAACATAATTTGAGTTTTCATTAGGAATGAGAAAAAAGCCTAATAAGCCTGATAACATAACACATAATAAAAATATTTTTTTATTAATTAAGTGTCTGAAATAGATTGTGGTTAATTGTAAAAAAGACAACAGCATTTAAAAATAATTTTTTATATCTAAATTTTTCATATTCACTATACTTTCATTTAATGAAATATTACCGTCCTTCATTACTATGACTTTATCACAATGCTTAATAGCCTCATCTATTAAATGGGTTGAAAATATAACGATTGTATTAGCACTTATACTTTTTAGCAATTGATATAAACGATTCCTTTCTATTTCATCTAAGTTGTTAGTAGGTTCGTCCAATATCAATAATTTTGGATTATTGATAATCGAAATAATGATTGATATCCGTTGTTGTATTCCTCCGGATAAATTTTGAACTCTAATATTTTTGAATGGAAGTATACTAAAGGATTCTAAAAATAAATCTATTTTCGCCCCAATCTCTTTTTTTTTAGCCCCTTTGAGAAGCCCAAAATACATTATATTTTGATAAACTGTTAAATCTAAATATAAATTAGGTTGTTGGGGCATAAACCCTATTTCCTTTTTTATTTGGCGATTTTTTTTTACACTTATCTGATTGTATTGATAAATACCAGAAGTAGGAGGCGTTAGTGTACTCAAGAGCCTTAAAATGGTAGTCTTTCCAGATCCATTACTGCCTAATAATATGTGAAGTCCATATGACAGTTTAAAAGAAATATTTTTTAATATTTGGGTATCTTTTATTTTATAAGATATATTATCAAGCTCAATGTTTGTTGTCATTTAATCTATATTTTTTTAAAAGTGTAAAATCAATATTTATATAATTACCCCATGCTATATAATTTAATAAAATCATTATAGTACCAAACGTATAAAATTGCATTGTAATCGCTATCATCAGATGTAATATAATCTTTACTCGGCTTATATGTTAATTCATAAAAAAAACGATTTGCTGTGATTTGTGAGAATATTACTGATGAAAAATTAACTAAAATTATAGTGATAATTTTCAGTGTAATTTTATGAATACTATTCATGGTTTTATATTTTGTGTTTTTAATGTTTCTTGTAGCCCTTACTAAGAGACGGATAAAGATAGCTGAATATTTCATAGTTGTTGGAAATATTTCCATTATCTTAAAAGTTTTTGAGCCATTTGCTGATATCTTAACTTATGGATTAAAATTTTTCTATTTTTGATTTTAATTATAGGTTGTTTGTTAATCAAAAAATAAAAAAATCATATTTTCCAAAATTGGTTACATTTGAACTACCGTCAGAACTTCACATTTAAAGTAATGATGTGCAGAGGAATCACTTAAATCCCCAATAATTTCAGCGGTGTAATTTAAATAGAACATATCTTTAAATAATCGCTTCCAATTGATTTAATGGTTTTAATTTCTTTACAATTCGACGTATTTAATTCTACGATCTGATGATTATCGGGAGTATTTTAAATCCGTATAACTGTCCGTTTTTTGAAATAGCTAAATGATCATATCCGAAGTAGCTAAAAGATTCCGTACTACCTTGTAGTATTGATTGTATAAAGAGATTTTGTGGTGTTATTTTCACAAATAAATGGTATTGGTATTTTGTGAAAAAGTTTTCTTTGAGTAAAAAACAGAATGTTCCAAGCCGTAAAATTATTTATCGTTTGAGAAAAAAGATGAAGGAAAATCAATGTTATATAAATTATTCGAATGGAATTCAAATATTTATAGAAAATATATTTAAACACCATTTAAGTGAGATAGAACTTTGTTTTTAATATTTCTTCAAATATTAAATCTCCGATTTAAAATTGTGGTGACTTAAGATAAATAGCATTCTACAAAGAATTAAATGAATCCTTCCAAGTGAGATTTAGGAATAATATGTTTCTTCCCAAGCCGGAACGTTTTAATTTTATCCTGTTTAATTAATTTCCTTACCGTAGAATCCCAGATATTCAAAAGGACGCAAACTTCTGATATGCTTAGGTTATATTTAGCTTTCAGTTTTTATATATCAAAAGTAGCAGTAGTTTTTTTAGTGTATTAATTTTTGAATCTGTACTGAATTCTTCTTTAGATTAATGAAGTTTTTCCTCCTTGACTTTTACTTGTAATCCCTTTGATTACAGGTGTGAGAACAATATTTTGTAGTAAATGTTTGGGCTACGAATGTTTTTATCATAATAGCTACAAATACGATTACTCCTGATGTTACTGCTTATAGTTTACTTTCCAATACAAAACTTAGAAAAAATATTCCCCAGCACTTCATCATTGGTCACCTCTCCGGAGATTTCTCCAAGATGTTCCAGGGCATTTCGAAGCTCATAAGCCAGTAACTCTGTGGAGATCTGGAAAGAAATAGCTTCTTTCACTTTATGAACGGCATCCATTGACTTTTTTAAGGCTTCAAAGTGACGTTGGTTGGTGATCACAACATTATTTTCTTCAGTTTTTAAATGCTCCACATAGGAGGAAAGCTCATTTTTAAGATCCTGAATATTTTGATTTTCAACTGCTGAGATTTTGATGAAATCAAATTCGTGAGAAATAGCTTCTCTGAAAATATCTTCTACCATTTCGTATTGGGTAGGAATCACTTCATCAATTTTTGTAGCACAGATAATCAGCTTAAGATCTTCTCGTAACAAGGATTGAATCATCTCAATATCCTCAGAAAAATCCTCAGTAGCAGCATCCGCCAGATACACAAGAATATTGGCATTTTCTACCTTTTCTTTAGCTTTTTTTACTCCGATCGCTTCAATTTCATCCATGGTTTCACGAAGTCCGGCAGTGTCAATTAATCGGAAGGCATTACCTTTAATATGAAGAACTTCCTCAATCGTATCTCTCGTTGTTCCCGCAATATTACTCACAATCGCCCTTTCTTCCTTCAAAAGCGAATTCAGCAGCGTAGACTTTCCGGCATTCGGTTTTCCGATGATGGCAACGGCTGTTCCGTTTTTAATGGCATTTCCGTATTGGAAACTTTCAATCAGAGAGTTTAATTTGACTTCAATTTTATCCAATAATCCGCTTAGGGCACTTCTGTCTGCAAATTCCACGTCTTCTTCAGCGAAATCAAGCTCCAGTTCAATTAAAGAAACGAAATTTAAAAGATCAGTTCTTAATACTGATATTTCATTGGTAATTCCTCCCTTCAGTTGATTGATCGCTACCTTTCTCGAAGCTTCATTTTCAGATGCAATGACATCGGCAATTGCTTCTGCCTGAGAAAGATCAATTCTGCCGTTGATAAAGGCACGAAGGGTAAATTCTCCCGCTTTGGCCATTCTCGCTCCGTTTTTGATCAGGGTTTCAAGAATACGTTTTCCAATATGCGGGGATCCGTGAAAAGCAATCTCCACAGAGTTCTCAGTGGTGAAACTTTTCGGTGCCAGGAAGATGGAAAGCATTACTTCATCAATAGCTTCCTCCTCATCCATAAAATAACCGTAATGAATGGTATGGGATTTTTGTTTTTCCAGATTTTTTGCCGGAAAACTTTTCTGAACTACAGATAAAGCTTCATTTCCTGAAACCCGGATGATGCCTAAAGCACCTATTCCATTGGCAGTAGCCAGTGCACATATCGTATCGTTATTCATGCTGCAAATTTACGGTTTTTAATGTGAATTTTCATTCAGGTCTTTTATTCAGATTATCTATTGCCTTATTCAGTTTAAAACAAGGAAGATTTGAAATTTGCCATGTTTTAAATGTTGGTACATAGTAAGTGTGCTTGCTGTGTTAGAAAATAAAGAATTTCTCTTATTAAACAGCTAAGGAAAACACCATGTTAAATCTAGGTTATATAAAATAATTCTGTTGAATGTAAATCGCATTTCAATGTAAAAATCCTTATCCGGGGATGATGTGCTGTAATACAGTGAGTAAAACACTGGCGGTATTTGAGGGATCAGTCTGGAATTACTGGAAATAGATGATAAGAGATTAATACAAAAGATTGGGTTTACAATAAAAAGCAGCTGTATGAAAACGCTTAGGTGCTTTTGTTGCTCAAATAATCTGCGCGCTTTCTTTGATGCTGTTCATCACAAAAATACTTTTAGTTTGCCCTATTCCCTCGATTTCTGATAATTTGTTGACGAAAAACTCATGAAATTCATCCATATTGGGAGCCAGGATCTTCAGCATAAAATCAAAATCTCCACTGATATTGTAAAATTCTACAACTTCCTTTAGTTTACCAACTTCCTCAATAAATTTTCCCGCTGTTTTTTTATTATGAACATTTAAAGCGATCATACAGATCACCATCATCCCTTTATTGACCTTTTTGCGGTCTACCACAGCAGTATATTCTTTAATGATTCCTTGCTTTTCCATACGTTTGATACGTTCGTGAGTAGGCGTAGGACTCAAATTGATCCTTGCTGAAATATCGCGGACACTCATCTTCGCATCTTTCTGAAGCAGGCGTAGAATGGAGAGGTCTTTTTCATCAGGAATATAATTTTCTGCTGCCATTTTGTTCTGTTTTAATAGGTTTTATCTGATGTTTCAGGTGTTTTGTTCTTTTAATTATTTTATATATTAAATATTGTTCCAAATTTACGATAAAATTTCCAAATACGTTCTGTTAATTTTAATTTTGCAGGAAATTTAAAACATGGATAGAAGGAAGAATTTAGTATTAATTTTAGCATCGGTAGGAACATTTGTAGAGGCTTTGGATATTGCCATTATTAATTTAACAATTCCTTCTATCCAGCAGCAGTTTCAGATTGGAGCTGAGACTGTTCAGTGGCTGCAGACACTCTATGTTTTGTTCTTTGGAGGATTTCTGATCATCGGTGGAAAACTTTCAGACCAGATGGGAAGAAAGAAAATGTTTTTATGGGGAGCTTTGATTTTTATGCTGACTTCATTGGGGGCAGGATTGTCCCCGAATTTTGAAGTCCTGGCGATATTCCGTGCTTTACAGGGATTGGGAGCTGCATTGGTAATGCCTTCTGCATTGTCTATTGTTACCAATACTTTCAGAGGGGAACAGGAGAGAAACCGTGCCATCGGAATTTTCAGTTCATTTGCCGCCATTGGTTCAGGAAGTGGTCTTTCGGTAGGAGGGATTATCAGTACATACCTGAGCTGGCATTGGGTCTTTCTGATTAACGTTCCCATTCTTTTAATCACATTGGTGTTATCGTATTATTATCTGCCGGCAGATGATAAAAATGAAGCCGCTCAGAAAACAGATATCATATCCGGGATATTGATGGTATTTGGACTTTTAAGTCTGACTTACGGTACGCATGAATTGGTTCATATTAAAGAACAGCCTTTCCTGATAGCGGGTTCTTTGGTTTTAGCATTGGTACTGCTTGTCATGGTATACTACCGTTTACAATCTGTAGCGGAGCCTTTGGTAGATTTAAAATTGTTTAAACATCAATCCTTAGTAGTTTCCAATGCTGTATTCTTTACCTTGGGAGCATTTTTTATCGGATTTTTATTCCTTATTTCACTGATGCTTCAGAAAGATATGGGATTTAGTGCTGCTTCAGCAGGATTAATGCTTGTTCCGTTCAGTATCATATCGGCTTTAACGGCTAAATTTATTCTGCCACATGTATCAAAACGTCTGAGCTCTTCTCAAATGGGTGTTTTAGGATGGCTGTTTATGCTGGCGGGAGGATTGCTGCTGTTGATTTCTGTTTACGCGGGACATCCGCTAACGATAGTTTTATTGGGAGCTGCATGTATTTCCGGAATTGGAATGACATTTTGTTTTACCGCACTTTCAGTAATGGGGATCCAGGATGTTGAACCCGCGCATTACGGACTGGCATCAAGTTTGAGTTCTACAAGTTACTTTTTGGGAGCAGGAATTGGATTGTCATTCATGACGTTAATGAGCCAGATCTTTCCTTCGGAACTATCAGTGGGAAGCCTGAATCTGATTATTTTGATCAGTTACGCTCTGCTGGCTCTCGGAATGTTATTCTTTTTTATAATAAAAAGCCTTAAAGTGAAGCAGACAGAAGTTGCTGTTTTATAATAAACGGTCTTAAAAATTTACAAACTATATGACGAAAGAACCGGTGCTTAGGGATCGGTTCTTTTTTTGGCTTTTTGCGATTCTGTTTCCCTTTACTATCTTTGTTTTTTTTACTTTTCATCATGAAAATACAGGTTATCAGCGATCTTCACAAGGAATTTGGAAGTACGGAATTATGTTTTGATCATTCGGATATGATTGTGCTGGCGGGTGATGTCAATTTGGGAACCAAAGGGATTGAATGGATTAAAAATGCAATTCCGGATAAACCTGTAATTTACGTTCTTGGTAATCATGAGTATTATAAAGGTTCATATCCTAAAACACTCCATAAAATCAGAGAAGCAGCGCTTGATTCCAATGTTCATGTGCTGGAAAATTCATCTATAGACATTAACGGTATTCGTTTTCATGGGGCAACCCTGTGGACGGATTTTTCGATCTTCGGAAATCCTGTTCAGTACGGCATGCTTTGTCAGCCGAAGATGAATGATTATAAAATGATCAGAAGAGACCCTTCCTATTCGAAAATGAGAACCCTGGATACCTTTAAAATTCATCAGCTTTCAAAACAATGGCTGTTAGAAAGCCTTGAAAATTCGAAAGGGTTTAAAAATATAGTGGTTACCCATCATGCTCCCAGCATACAATCTGTTCCCGAACATTACAAAGAGGATCTGCTAACAGCAGCGTACGCTTCTGATCTGGAAGATTTAATTACAGAATACCAGCCATTATACTGGATTCATGGGCATATTCATACCCCATGCAGATATAAGATCGGAGAAACAGAAGTCATTTGTAATCCTCATGGTTATATTGATGAAAAATATAACGGTTATGATAAGGAACTGCTTATTGTTGTTGAGTAAATCAGTAAAAAGAAAAAATCCAGTTATTTTCTTTTTCTTATTTTTTTAAATATCCAGAGATGATTAATGCTTTTTCATGAACTGCTTATAAAAAATTAAGTGTTTAGGATAAATTTTAAATTTTTTTTTAATTGAAGATAAAAACTGTTTTTAAGAATAATTGGTATGAATGTGATTCGTATTAAGTTTCTTTTTTGTGGAATTTGTATCTTTTCTTAATTTATGTTTAAAATATATTTAGTTATATTGCTGGAAATTAAGTATTTATTTTATTTTTTGATGTAACGAAATTATGGAGATAGTGGTCTTATAGATAAAACTATTATCTCACATGAAAATAATATTATTTCCTATAGCAATATTAACAGGCTCATTAGCAATGGCTCAGCAGGCTTCGGCTCCCGCAGCCAAAGATACTGTAAAGGGAAATGCAAAAGAAATAGAAGCTGTTACTCTGGTTGCCAGAAAGCCAACAGTAGAATCTAAAGTAGACAGAACTGTATTCAATGTAGCGAATAGTGCAATTCTGGCAGGAAATACAACATGGGATGTTCTTAGAATGACTCCTTTGGTAAGTATTGATAACAATGATGAGGTAAAAGCCGAGGGACAATTGGTTACCGTATACATCAACGACAGGAAATCTGTTTTTACAGGAAAAGAATTGAAGGAATACCTTAAAACAATTCCTGCAGACAATCTGATGAAAATTGAAGTGATTACCAGCCCGTCTTCCCGTTATGAAACTTCAGGGTCCGTTATCAATATTGTTCTTAAAAAAAGGGATGACGAAGGCCTAAAAGGCAGTATTTCTCTCAACAACAGGCAGAGTACCAAGAATTCACAATACACGAATTTCAACCTGAACTACCATAAGAAAAAGTTTACCCAAACCCTTACAGGAGGATACAATAACGGAAATTATGTACAGAAAACCCAAACCTGGGATAACCGTTATGAAAAAAATAAGCTTACCCGGTTCAACCTGGAAAACTTAATGAGGAATGAAAGTCCTTCTATTTCTTCTACCTCGGAGTTTGAAATTAATGATAAAAATAATTTCGGACTTGTATTGGAGTATTCACAAAACAGAAATTTGCTTTCAGCGGAATCTGATGGGATGACTTCAAAAGATGGAGATCCTGGAGAATCTTTCCTCCAAAGCCAGAACAATTGGGGATTCAGCCGTACTCTGGGAACAAATGCTTTCTATAAATACTATGATAAAGAAAAGAACAGAATTTTAGATATTAATTTGGGAACCAATTACTCCGGTGATAACAATGATAACCTCATAGATAAACTAATGGATAAACAGGGAGTGAAAACAGCCCAGCAGCTAGGAGTTATCAGTTCAAATCAGATGCGTAATTATTACCTGAAAGTGGATTATACACAACCTTTTGGTAAATCAGGCGGTACAATGGAAGTGGGTGGTAAAACGGAAATAAATAATCATGCAATTTCCAATAGCCTTTATGGATTCAGCATGAATAATCCTACCCCGGAATTTGCTAATCTATCCCAAAATGACAGATTCCGTTATGAAGATCATCTGAGCTCTTTATATGCCAATTACAGTAAAACATTTTTCGAAAAACTGGAAACGAGAATCGGAATCCGATACGAATATATTGACTATAAAGTAAGACAGGAGGTAGCAGGTACAGAGAGGAGAGATTCTTACGGCACTTTTCTTCCCAATCTATTACTGAAATATAATTTTTCGGAGAAATTTGACTTGAGTCTTACCTATAACCGAAGCATCTGGAGACCCTGGTATTCTGAGTTTAATCCTTTCCTGATGCCTGAAATTAACGGAACGTATTCCAGAGGAAATCTTTATCTGAATCCCAACCCGAATGACCGGCTTTACCTTAAATTAGGAATTCTGAAGAAGTACTTTATTTCTGCAAGATATATGCATACCAATCAGGATTACTGGACAACTTATGTAACGGAAAACGGAAGAACGGTTTCATTACCCGGAAACTTTGACGGTAAGGTTGAAAAATATTACCTTTTTGCCAATACCAATCAGAATTTCCTGAAAAATAAACTGAATGTGAATGCCGGATTTGGATGGTATTACATTAATAATAAAGATTTTAATGTGAAAAATAAACTGGGTGCCAAAGACTATATCAGTTATTGGGGAGCTTCCGCCAATGTATCTTATACGAATCTTTTTAATAAAAACATTAATATAAGTGCATGGATGGAATTGGCCAATCAGAACAACGGAAATTCATACGCGAACAATACCAATGTCTTCCATAATATTTCAGTGACTAAAATATTCCCGAAAACTCAAATGGAGCTAAGTATGCAGCTGATGAATATTTTTAAAAGACCTTATGGAGATAACACAACGTATAGTGCGGATGGAACTTTCAGAGAGTACTCAAAATGGGACTGGTATGGTGTTTCGCTTACTTTTGTAAAACGTTTCGGAAACCAGAAAGTAAAAGAAAATACAAAGACCGATGTAGAGAAAAACGGAGGCGGCGGAAAATAATTCAAAATTTGTTAGATAAAAATAAAAGCAGGTTTCAATTAGGAACCTGCTTTTTGTTTTTGGCAGGAAACAGGAAACTCAAAGAGGGGAATAGCAAGATCTATTCTTGATGATTGTCAAAAAAACTGTGCAATCTCTGTGATCTGTAGGAGAAAAAGAATTTAACGCAAAGTTTTCATCTGAAATTCTGACAATTCTAAGGAAGCAGGATGATAATATTTCTTTGCGTTTAAAACTTTATCCCGCAAAATTTACAGGTCAAAATATCGTAATTCACGATATAAATAAAAAACAGATCCCAATTGGAATCTGTTTGCATTCTATCAAATAATTATTAAATAGAGTTTATACTCTTAACTCTCAGTTTTATTTAAGGGTAAACTTCACTTTAGTTTTAATGGCATCTGAAGAATTTCCAATCAATGCTTCAAAGTCTCCCGGTTCAGCTACCCAATCGTGTTTTTGAGCATCAAAATAGCTTAAAGCCGTTTTATCAATGGTGAAAGTCACTTCTTTTTGTTCTCCCGGATTCAGGTACACTTTTTCAAAACCTTTCAGCTCTTTTGCAGGACGGGGAACAGATGATTTTAAATCGCTGATATAAAGCTGCGCCACTTCAGCACCTGCTTTTTTACCTGTATTTTTAACGGTTACGGTAAATGTGATTTTACCATCCTGTGAAATAGTAGTCTGGTCGGCTTTCGCTTTCCCGAATTCAAAAGTGGTATAGCTCAATCCATGTCCGAAACTGAACAATGGTTTTATATTCTTAGTGTCATGCCAACGGTACCCTACAAAAATGCTTTCATTGTAAGTAATATTGATAGGATTTTTCTGGTCTTTCCCTTTTCCTGCCGCCAGCTCATCTTTCTGTCCCGGATATTCTCCAAGCTGGTGCGCTGAATTGTCTTCAAGTTTTACTGGGAAGGTAAACGGAAGTTTTCCTGATGGGTTGGCGTCTCCGGCTAAAATGGCAGCAATAGAATTCCCGGCTTCAGAACCCAGATACCAGGCCTGTACAACCGTTGGAACATCTTTAATCCATGGCATGGCCACTGCATTTCCGGAAACTAAAACCACAGCAAGGTTTTTGTTAGCTTTTGCAAGAGCAGAGATGATTTGATCCTGATTGTAAGGCAATCCATAGCTTTTTCTGTCGTTTCCTTCACTGTCCTGGAAGTCAGCTTTGTTCAGTCCGCCTACGAAAATGACGTAATCTGATTTTTTTGCCAGTTCTACGGCTTCATTCAGTAATTCAGTTTCAGATCGCGTATCTTTTAAGTCCTGTCCGGATTTTACTCCGTTATATTCACCTCTTATATCACCTACATAACCTCTCGCATACTGTACGTCTGCCTGTTTCCCGAATCTGGATTTGATTCCGTCCAAAGGAAGTGTTTCATATTTCACTTTTAAAGATGAAGAACCACCGCCAACAGTCATTATTTTAATAGCATTCTCTCCGATAACGGCTATTTTTTTAGCTTTATTTATATCAATTGGAAGAATATTTCCCTGATTTTTTAATAAAACGATTCCTTCTTCACCAATTTCTTTGGCAATGGCTTTATGCTCTTCAGAAGCAATATTTCCGAAAGGTTTGTTGCGGTTCATCGTCGTTTTATAAGCAAGACGAAGCAATCTTGTTACCTTGTCATCCAATTCTTTGGTGCCTACTTTCCCTGCTTTAATCAGATCAAGATAAGGTTTTGCCAGATAATAGTTGTCGTAGGCATTTTTAGTTCCTGCGGAAAGTCCGTTGGTCCATGATCCGAATTCCAGATCAAGACCATTGTGGATGGCCTGTTCAGTATTGTTGACAGCACCCCAGTCGGATACTACAACGCCTTTATAGTTCCATTCTTTCTTCAAAATATCATTTAAAAGATACTGATTCTGGCTGGCATACTGGCCTTTGTACATATCATAAGCACCCATAATGGTCCAGGAATCACCCTCTGTTACCGCTGCTTTGAAAGGAGGAAGGTAGATTTCATAAAGTGCTCTGTCATCCACATTCACATTGCTTGTATGACGGAACATTTCCTGATTATTCAGGGCAAAATGTTTTACAGAAGTTGCTACTCCGTTGGATTGTACCCCTTTAATATAAGGAACTACCATTTTTGAAGTCAGATAAGGATCTTCACCCATATATTCAAAATTTCTTCCGTTTAACGGAGTTCTGTAAATATTGACTCCAGGTCCAAGAAGAATATCTTTTTTTCTGTAACGGGCTTCTTCACCCAAAGCTTTCCCATAGTTCCATGACATTTTTTTATTCCATGTTGCGGATAAAGCAGTCAGGGCAGGGTAGGCGATGATAGAATCGTTGGTCCATCCGGCCTGATCCCATTCGTCCCACATTACTTCAGGACGAACTCCGTGAGGACCATCTGTTGTCCAGAATTCAGGAATTCCCAATCTTGGTACCCCCGGCGAACTGAATTTCGACTGCGCATGAAGCATTGCTACTTTTTCTTCCAGGGTCATTCTTGATAATGCATCCTGAATACGCTGTTCTACAGGTTTGGATTCATCTAAATAAACGGGTATGGTAGTATTGGTCTGAGCCATGTAAGAAGCAGAGATAAGAGTGAATAAACTTATAATGACGGTTTTCTTTAACATATGCCTTTCTATTTGATTAAAGGCAAAAATAAAGAAAATTTCTTTATTATCTCAAATTGAGAAAATAAAATTTTAGCGAATAAAAAACTGCCTGCTTATTTACAGACAGCTCATTATTAAATATTTTATTTGTAATGACGAAAAAAATAAAGAGAAGCATACGAGTGAAAAGCAATACTCTGAATCCCGAAAACTCGTACCCTGAATCTCAAATCCACTCTCACAACTCTAATACTCTCAAACCTTCACACTCATCAATCCCAGCCCTTCACAGCACCTCCTTTGAAAATTTCTTTAGCTTTCTTTTCCACTTCGGGAGACTGATAGGCTTTTACAAAGTTTTTTACTTTCTGGCTGTTTTTATTATCCTGCCTGGCAACCACTACATTGACATACGGTGAGTCTTTATCTTCAACAAGGATACCTTGTTTCTCCTGATCAAGGCCGGCCTGAGCGGCAAAATTATTATTAATCACTCCCACAACAACATCTCTGTCTTCCAGCACTCTTGGAATCTGAGCACCTTCAATCTCCATGATTTTCAGTTGTTTCGGGTTTTCTGTAATATCTGTTACTTTGGGTAGAAGTCCAACACCGTCTTTTAATTTTAAAAGACCGCTTTTCTGCAAAAGAAGTAAAGAACGTCCTCCGTTGGTAGGATCATTCGGTATAACAATGGTGTTGCCTTCCTGTAACTGGCTGATATTAGTAATTTTTTTTGAATAAGCTACAATAGGATAAACGAATGTATTTCCCACTGGCACAAGGTTGTAACCTCTCTGCTTTGACTGTTCTGTTAAATAAGGAATATGCTGAAAGGCATTGGCATCAATATCTCCGTTAGTCAGTGCTTCATTGGGAACTACATAATCATTGAAAGGGATAAGCTCTACTTCCAGATTATATTTTTCTTTAGCCACTTTTTTCGCCACTTCGGCAATTTCCTGTTCCGGACCATACGTAATGCCTACGCGGATAAAGTTCGGGTCATCTTTTCTTCCCGAGCATGCACTGAACAGCAATATTCCTGCAGCCAATAAACCAAAAATCTTTATTTTTTTCATTCTATTATTTTTTTTTAAATGCTATTGAGGTAAAAGATAAAAGATGAATGAAGGAACTCTCATACACTCAAACCCTCCAACTCAAAACTACCTGTGATCAAATCTTTTTGAAAACCTGTCGCCCATAAACTGGATGATGAAAACCAAAAGAACAAGAAGAATCAGAACGGTATTCATAATGACAATGTCATACCCGATATATCCGTATTGGTAACCTACCTGTCCAAGTCCTCCTGCGCCTACAGCACCACCCATTGCAGAGTACCCTACAAGAGTAATTAAAGTAATGGTGGCATTGTTGATTAAGGAAGGAAGTGCTTCAGGTAGCAATACTTTTCTGATGATCTGTAACGGAGAAGCTCCCAAAGCTCTTGCTGTTTCTATAAGACCGTGAGGAACTTCAATAAGGCTGTTCTCCACGAGTCTTGCAATAAAAGGTGCTGCTCCCACACTTAGCGGAACTAATGCGGCATTCACACCAATAGAAGTTCCTGCCAGAATTCTGGTGAAAGGAATCATCCATACAATGAGAATAATGAAGGGAATGGCACGGAAAATATTAACCAGAATAGATAGACTTCTATGGTAGACTGCATTTTCCAGCAGTTGTCCTTTTCTGGTTAAAAATAACATGATTCCTACCGGAAGTCCCAATACAAATCCAAAAAATCCGGATAAAAATGTCATATAAACCGTTTCCCAGGTTCCTTTTGCCAAAAGGGCAATTACCGTATCACTAAGCATATCCTTTTACTGTATTTTGAATTTTATTTTGGTTGAAATAATAGATCGCCTGCTGGTTTTCTTCAGTTTCACCCTGAAGCTGCAAAAGCAGTTTACCGAAATTGGAATCTCCAAAATATTCTACATCTGCTTTTAACAATTTATAAGGGATTTTATATTGATTATATAGCGTTGAAAGAATTTCTTCAACACTGATGTTTTCGTTAAGTTCTATTTCGATCAGCGGAAATAAACCTTCTTTAGGCTCTTTCTGCAGTCTGTTGATGAGTTCCTGTGGCAGGGTCATGATGTCTGAATTGATGAACTGGCGGATGATCGGGTTTTCTTTATCCGAAATAATCTCGCTTAAAGTTCCTTTTGTTAATAATTTTCCTTTGTCGATAACGGCCACATGGTTGCAGACCGCTTTGATGACTTCCATTTCGTGGGTAATTAAAAGAATGGTAATTCCCAGTCTCTGATTGATATCCCTTAAAAGCTGCAAGATAGACTGCGTTGTAGCAGGATCCAGTGCGCTGGTGGCTTCATCACAAAGTAAAAGGTGAGGGTCGTTGGCTAAAGCCCTGGCAATAGCTACTCTTTGTTTCTGCCCTCCTGAAAGGCTTTTGGGATAATCGTTGGCTTTATCTTCAAGTCCTACAATCTTCAGGAGTTCATTTACTTTTCTGTTGATTTCGTCCTTGCTGGTATGATCCAGTTCCAATGGAAGCGCTACATTATCAAAAACAGTTCTTGAAGAAAGAAGATTGAAATGCTGGAAGATCATTCCGATTTTTTTACGCTCTTCAGCCAGTTGTTTGGAATTGAGCTTTGTAAAATCTTTTCCATGGATAATAATCTGCCCCTCATCCGGTCTTTCCAATAAATTGACCGTACGGATCAGCGTACTTTTACCTGCACCTGAAAAACCTATAATTCCTACAATATCTCCTTTATCTATAGTAAGACTCACCTTATCCAGTGCCTTAAACGACTGTTTTTTCTGGTGAAATGTTTTGGATATGTTTCTGATTTCTATCATTCTGATTTTATATACTTTTTAAATAGGCTGATAGGGTCTGCCTGCTTTGTTTAAAAATCTCCTTACTCTTCTGATTTTGACCTTGGCCCGTTTTGAAAGTCTGAAATACTTGGTGACATTGGTTAGAAGTACTCCCAGCAATATAATAAATAAACCATACAGCTGACCTCCATTGATGCTTTGGTTCGCAACAATCCAGCCTGCAATCACTGTTACAATAGGATTGATGTAGGTATGGGTGCTTACCAAGGCAGCGGGTTTTACGGACAGAAGCCAAATGTACGACAAATAAGCGATTATCGATCCAAAGAAGATCAAAAATAGAACCCCAAACCATGCCGATAACGGAACCGCAGAAACTGAAAAATCAGTCCATTCCTTTCGGAAAAAAGCAATCAGAAAAGAAGCTAATCCTGCTACTATAAGCTGTTGGGCAATATTCATAAACGTAGATTGGGAAGCAGGATTTTTCTTTGAATAGAGAGCACCAAGTACCCAGGCAATGGAGCTTAATCCCAAAACTATAAACGCAGTAATACGCAGACTTCCGTCAGCAACTACATGAATATTAGAATTTATGCTGCCTTTTAAAAAGAGCACTAATCCTACAAATCCTATGACCAGTCCTATCGGAATAAATTTATCCGAAAAATAATATTTCCAGTTCTTTTTGTCGATCGCAATAAACCAGAATGGGCCGGTTGCAATAGAGATAGCCGCTTCTGAAGCCGTTACATATTGTTCTCCCCACGCAACAAGCCCGGTTCCTCCTGTAAGAATAAGAACCCCGATAACTGCATTTTTCTTCCAGTTGATCAGAGAATTTGCTTTTTCTCCTTTAGACAGAAGATATCCGATCATCAGAATTCCGGCAACCAGAAACCTTAATCCCGAAAGAATGAATGGCGGAAAACCTTTTAAGCCAAATGAAATCGCTAAAAAAGTAACTCCCCATATCACATAGATGTTTGTAAAAGCTAATGGAATTAACCATTTGTTTTTGGAATTATTCATTTTTATGTTTTTAATGTTGTTGTATTTAACAAAAAAAGGCTCTACCACGTGGTAAAGCCTTTGAAAATATATCTAAATAAAAGTAAGGTCAACCACAGTGTTCTTCATGTACAGGCATACAGATATCCTTCATCATATTTTTGATGGTATATTTCTTCATTGGATTATTCTTTAATTCTGCCTTCATTTTTTTTTATTTCCTGAATACGTTTGCAAATATAGAATATAATTTTTATTAGTCTACTAAAAAAGTAGATGTTTTGAATATTAAATTATTGTTAATGATTTAAATTGTTGTTTGTCAATATATTATATATTTTTTTATTTTTATTTTTTTTGGTAGAATATATTGATTTCATATCTTTTTGTTCCAGTTAGATCAAAATTTTATTAAAATAGATGTTATGGAAAAGTCAATATAAATTGAAATTTATGAGAATTATGCAATTGTGAAATGCCGGTAAAGGTGATTACAGAAACACAGGTGTTGCATTTATTAAACCAGTTAAATGCACAGGATTTCTGTTCACAGTAATTCAGCATCAAAATTAAAAGAAATAAAAAGAAATAAACGGTAGAATATTAGGCCTGTCATATTACTCCTGTTGCAGACAATGCCAAAAGAAATTTAGATTTTTATACCAAAGTTTTAGGAGTAAGACTGGTAAAGAAAACCATAAATTTTGATGATCCGGGAACGTATCACTTTTGTTTTGGAAATGAAAACGGAACACCGGGAACGATTCTTACATTCTTTCCCTGGGAAGGAATAGGTAAAGGAATAAACGGAAGTGTTATGGCTATCCATATCGGATCTTCAGTACCGAAACTACGCTCGAACTTATTAACTCGAATCCCGAAATCCCGCCTTCCATCATAATAACCAATTAACAATTTCAATACATGGTTATCCGATATTTTCAATGTAAAAAAACAAAGGCTTCAATAGTATGAATTTTATCATGCAAGTGAAAATATAATGAAATATTGTTGGGGAAACCAGTATTTTTGAAGTACTTTTTGTATATAATAAAACACAAATTTACGATTATTTCAGAAAACAAAATCAATGGCTTTTTGTTTTTAAATAATAGAATCTTTATGAAAAAAACAATTATTTTTAGTGGATTATTCTTATCCATTCTAATCAATGCTCAGAAGAATAACGTTATGTTTAATCCTTTTTCCCTCGCTTTTGGAAAAATTCAGATAGGGTATGAGCGACCCATTAATTCTAACATGACTTTAGGCTTAACTATAGGGGCAAAGATGTCATCAGGTGTTTTTAAAATCTCGGGGTTAAATACAAATGCAATCCAAACTGATGATTTTAATTATAAAGGTATTGAGCTGCAACCAGAATATAGATGGTATTTACAGAAAAATGTAAAAAATTACACCGGATTTTTCTTAGGAAGTTATTACAGATACCGGAATTATAATAACAAACTTGCTATTGTATATAGACCGAATTCAGCCGATGATTCTAAAAATTACAACCTTGAATCTGGTCTTATATCTCATACCTTAGGCTTTGAAGTAGGCTATAAGCTTCCTGTTTATAAAAATTTGTTTGTTGATTTTATCATAGCGGGACCAGGGGTGAGTTTTAATAAAGTTACCTTAGATACTTCTGGTGTAAACATTGAAGATCAGTTTTATACTGATTTGGCTGGTGCTATTAAAGAAAAATATAGTTTTGTAAATAATTTAAATCCAAACTTAAACTTCAAAAACGAGGGTAATTCAAACAGGAGTTCAAAAATTGTATTACCAGCTTTTAACTATGGAGTAAAAGTGGGGTATTCTTTTTAATTCTGGATTTGTAAAATACAGTAAAAAAAGCCAAGGGAGGCAGCGTTATGAATAATACATTAATCAAAAAGCTCTTCTCCTTATTAAAGAGGTTGGGAATTCACAGTATTACAGAGAATTTAAATAAAGTTATTCTTTAAAATATTCTATAAAATTAAATAGGTTTAAGAATAAAACATACCCGTGTGTTTTCCAAAAACAACAATCCAATATAACCATACTGCCGGATGCAAAAAGTTTCCGGCATTTTTTTTTGCAGGAAAGTCATTTATTAAACTAGTTAAATGTGCAGGGTTTCCAGTCTCTCTAAATCTGTCCTGACAAACAAGAACAAATAACAATCTGATATGGACAGAAAAGATTTTTTAAAGAAAGGATTATTGGGAACAGGAATGTTTGTAGCATTAGCTTCTCTGGCAGGCGCTATGAAAAATGACATCGACGAGATCGAATCCCTTAGAACCGATCGGATACAATCATCTTTACAATACAGAACCTAATTTACTCTCTTTCAACTTTAAGCCCTCAACAATCAACTAAATTTGAAAAGTCAAAAAAAATCCCGATTTTTGCACTCCTTCAATAAACCCGAGTTCATGAAATTATGTATTGCCGAGAAACCCAGTGTTGCCAGAGACATCGCCAAAGTATTGGGCGCTACCACGCCTAAACAAGGCTATATGGAAGGAAACGGCTATTGCGTAACATGGACGTTCGGACACCTCTGCACCCTGAAAGAACCTCACGACTACGGTCCGCAGTTCAAATCCTGGAATCTCTTTTCACTGCCGATTATTCCCAGCAGCTTCGGAATCAAGCTGATCCCGAATAAAGGAGTGGAAAATCAGTTTAAAGTGATTGAAAGATTGGTAGAAGAATGTGATGAGGTCATCAACTGCGGGGATGCCGGGCAGGAGGGAGAACTCATTCAGCGTTGGGTATTGCAGAAGGCAAAATGCAACAAACCTATCCAGCGTTTATGGATTTCTTCATTGACGGAAGATGCTATTAAAGAAGGGTTTGCAAGTTTAAAACCTGCCGAAGATTATAAAAATCTATATCTGGCCGGAAATGCCAGAGCCATAGGAGACTGGTTATTGGGAATTAATGCTACCAGACTTTTTACCAAGAAATTCGGGGGAAATAAAGCGGTTCTTTCCATTGGAAGAGTGCAGACTCCCACACTGGCCATGCTGGTTCAGCGTCAGAAAGAAATTGATGCTTTTACCGCAGAAGAATACTGGGAGCTGAAGACCAAATACCGTGATGTCATTTTCAATGCAGCGATCGATCGTTTAAAAACATTGGAACGGGCAGAAAAAGGGCTGGAATATCTTAAAGTCAATCCATTTGAAATTGTTTCTTTCGAAATTAAAGAAGGAAAAGAAAAAAATCCACGACTTTTTGACCTTACCGGACTTCAGGTGGAAGCTAATAAAAAATATGGATACTCAGCAGAAAATACGCTGAATTATGTACAAAGTCTTTATGAAAAGAAGCACGTAACCTATCCGCGTGTTGATACCACCTACTTATCCGATAGTTTATATCCGAAAATTGCAGGAATTCTTCAGAAAATGTATCCTTATCAGGATCTGATTGCTCCGTTGCTGGAAGCTCCGATTCCGAAATCGAAAGCGGTTTTCGACGATACAAAAGTAACCGATCACCATGCGATCATTCCTACAGAAATTCCACCTTCACAGAATCTGAGCAGGGAAGAAAAGCTGATTTATGATCTGATTGCCAAACGTTTTATAGCTGTGTTTTATCCGGAATGTAAAATTTCCAATACCCTGGTAGAAGGAAAAGTAGGAACCATTCCTTTCAAAACAAGCGGAAGACAGGTTCTTGAAGCAGGATGGAGAGCCGTTTATGCCAAAGAACCCAAAGAAGAAACTACCGATAAGGAAAAAGAAAAAGAGGAGGAACAGACGATCCCTGAATTTATTGTAGGAGAAACGGGACCACACGATCCGATGATTCACCAGGGAAAAACCACACCTCCAAAACCTTATACCGAAGCAACCCTGCTGAGAGCCATGGAAACAGCCGGAAAGCAGGTTGAAGATGAAGAGCTTCGTGAAATGTTGAAAAACAACGGAATCGGAAGACCATCTACCCGTGCGAACATCATCGAGACCCTTTTCAAAAGAAAATACATCGAGAAAAAAAGGAAAAATCTCATCGCTACTCAAACCGGAATACAGCTGATCGATACCATCGAAGACGAGCTGTTAAAAAGCCCGGAACTTACCGGAGAATGGGAATCAAAACTTCGTAAAATTGAGAAAGGCGAGTACGAAGCCAATCTTTTCAAAGAAGAACTGATTCAGATGGTTACAGAACTGACTGAAAAAGTGGTGTACGGAAAAGGAAAAGTGATTACCCTTCAGGAAGAAGAAAAAGAAGAAGTGAAGGAGAAGAAAAAAAGAGAACCTGCCCAGAAAAAAGAACTTCAGTCCTGGGAAGAAACAAAATGTCCTAAATGTAAAGAACACAATCTGATCAAAGGAAAAACAGCGGTAGGCTGCTCTGATTTCAAAAACTGCGGCTTTAAAATTACCTTTGAAATTTTCGGTAAAAAATTATCAGATAAACAGCTCCTGGATCTCGTATTAAAAGGAAAAACCTCAAAACTAAAAGGTTTTTCTACCCATCCGGAAGCTATCACAGAAGGTGTTCTCATTTTAAATGATGATTTTCAGGTACAGCTTAGTTGATCAATTTCAAATCGACAATTCCATTCGGAAAAACAGTTAACAAGAATGATTAAGTAGAGAATACGGGATTCGAACCCGTGACCTTTTGACTGCCGGTCAAAGGTAGTAAATCTTTGTATACGCTAGTTCTATTGGGAATGACAAGCTTTAGGGATAGACTAAAAGCTGTATTTGTCATTCCGCGGGTTGCAGCTTTATACTTTCTCTGACAGAGTGGTTTATCGGAACAATCTCCTGTACCAGCCATCAACATCACTCCTAATCTCCTCATGATGCTTGCATAAAATGACTGCCAGCTCCAGCTCAGACCTCTCAGGTTGATAAGGATTCAAAGTAAGAAATCCGAAGAAATTTCCATCCTGATCAACAATCGCCGGAGGATAAGAAGCGTAAGCATTCCATGGAGAATATGCACCATATGTACTACCGTAGTTTCCATAGGTATTCCAGATAGATTTTGAACCGAAGGTATTTCCGTAATCGCTAAACTTGTTCCAGATCGAATTTTTATCAAAATTATCACAGTTTAGGCATCCCAGATATTGATCATGATCTGCACCGCCATACAAATGCAGCGTTTGCGCATGAAAAATACTGGCTGCCAGAAAACTTAAAAACAGAAGTGCTTTTTTGATATCCATAGAAGTATTCCTTTATTACAAAGCTAACTCTTTGAACCGGAATTTTGATAAAGCAAAAATAATGAGGTTGCCTGCTCAAAAGTTCATACCCTTAGAAATTTTTTACGCTTTAAATTCTTTACTCTTTAAATCAATCTTTAAATTTACATGCAAATTCAAAAAATAATGACTCCAGAGAAAAGAAAACTCATTACAGACAGCTTTGGCCGTTCAGAAACCCTGAAATTCTATCAGGCAGAACTGCTGGAAGCAGAAACTGATTTTATCTCCATGAAAATCCCTAAAATGAAAATGATGACCCGAAAAGCAGGAATGTTCAATGGAGCAATGATTGCCTCTCTGGTGGATGTTTCTTCAGGATATGCTGCCGTGAGCCATTATCCTGAAGACTGTTATGTAGTGACCGTTGAGCTGAAAGTGAATTACCTTCGTCCTGCAATGGGGGATGCATTGGTTTCAAAATCTTATGTTATCAAAGGTGGAGGAAAAATTGTTGTAGTGAGAACAGAAATTTACGTTCAGACCGAAGGCTCTGATTCAGAAAGTCATGTGGCCACCTCATTAGTTACCATGATGAAAATAAAATAAGAATTTAAAGGAAATAAAAGACGGAATATTCCTTCAATAAAGGGTTTCAGAGAATTCTTTTTTCCGAAATGGAATGGCTTTTGCTCCACAAATCCCATAAACATTAAAAAATATCACAATGAACTTAATTATCCGACTATTTATCACAGCGATTGTCGCTTACCTTTTAACTAAAATCTTACCTGGAGTACAGTTTGAAGGATTCTCTTCAGCCGTCATCTTTGCTATTGTACTTGGGGTTCTTAACATATTTGTAAAGCCTGTTTTAAGTCTGTTTGGCCTTCCGTTGACCATTCTTACCTTAGGATTCTTTGCTTTGGTAATTAATGCTGCAATTGTCCTTATTGCAGACTATTTTATAGACAGCATGGTAGTAGATGGCTTCTGGTGGGCATTTATCTTCAGTATATTATTGTCAATCGTAACCTCCCTGGCGAACTCCATGTTCTCAGATGGAGAATAATTCATGATAAACAATCAAATAAGTTCCGCTCTGTTTTAGAGCGGAATTTTTTATTTCTTAATGAATTTTACTACTGCTAAATCACCTTGTTGATCTTTTATTCTTAGGTTTCATTCTAAAACACTTGGGTTCACTTAAGTAAGTTTAAAATGATACCGCAGAAAAGTTTACATAAGATGAACATTTCGACTTCGCTCAATAGGCAAAGATTATCACAAAACTTAGGTGTACTTATTACACATAAGTTATGGTTCTGAAAAAACTTGAGTGTTTAAAACTTTTGTGCCTAAAATAATGATTATAAAAGTTTAAACAGCCTCAAAGTTTTGCCCTACATACATCAATTATTTTTTCAGGTTTAAAAACTTAAATGTTAATTCTTTCGTCCGTTTTTATTTTAAATATTAACTTTGGCAATCTTTGAATTTAATAAAAGGATTTCATGAAATCACTCCAATTTCATAGATCCGTTAAAAAATGAATATCAACATATGAAACTTAAGTACAGTCTGCTGGCTTTGGCAGCTCCGCTTTTAATGAATGCACAACAAGTAATGACGCCTGAAATTCTTTGGACTTTGAAAAAAGTTGGAGTACAGGCAGTTTCACCGGATCAGGCTTCTCTTATCTATAAAGTAGGACAGGTTGATCTGAAAACAGAGAAAACAAAAAATGAGAACTATTTTCTGAATGTTCTTAATCATCAGTCTTCTAAAATTGATTTCGGTAAAAAAGCACTTATTCAGTGGGATAAAAACGGAATTTATGCTCAGGAAGGTGATAAAATCTATCTTTCTAAAGATGCCGGAAAAACCTGGACAGAATTTTATACCATCGGGGAAGCTGATAATATTGTCATTTCTCCGGATGGGAAGAAAATTGCCTTCAGTAAGCAGGTGCTGGTGGAGAAAGTAATGGGGAAAGATAAATTCAGTGATACTCCCAAAACTACGGCACAGGTATACACGGACCTGAACCACAGACACTGGGATTATTTCAATGAAGGAAAATACAACCACGTATTTGTAGTGAATACTTCGGATAAAGTAGAAGGTGCTAAAGATCTTCTGGAAGGTAAAACCTGGGATTCCCCGCAAAGACCTTTCGGTGGGGCTGAAGATTTTATCTGGAGTCCGGATTCTGCACAGCTTCTATATGTCACCAAACCCAAAAGCGGGAAAGAGTACGCTACCAGTACCAATACCGATATCTTTGCTTATGATTTGGCATCAGGTACAACCAAAAACCTTACAGAATCAAACAAAGGATATGATGTAAACCCAAAATTCAGCCCGGACGGAAAATCTTTAATCTGGCAGAGCATGGCCAGAGATGGATATGAAGCAGATAAAAATGATGTGAAAATTCTGGACTGGAAGTCAGGGAAGACGACTAATCTTACTTCAGGATGGGATGAAAGCGTTTTAGGAGATGTGTTTTGGGGAGCAGATTCAAAAACAATCTACTTCACAGCAGCATTCAGAGGGACGAAACAGCTTTTTGCCCTGGATTCAAAATCAGCAAAAGTACAGCAGATTACCAAAGGAGATTTTGACGTAAACGAAATCTTTACAGACAATAAAACTTCACTTTTAGTAGGAAGAACAGACGTAAACCATGCCACAGAATTATTCTCTGTAAACATTAAAAACGGAGAAATGAAGCAGGTTACTGAGGCGAACAAAGAAACATATGCTAAGTTAGCTCAAGGGAAATCTGAACTTAAAATGGTGAAAACGTCAGATGGTAAAGAAATGGGAGTCTGGTTTCACTATCCACCCAACTTTGATCCAAACAAAAAATATCCTACTTTGGTATACTGCCAGGGCGGTCCGCAGTCTGCATTGACACAGTATTTCAGCACAAGGTGGAACTTTGCTTTGATGGCTGCCAACGGTTATATCGTAGTAGCTCCGAACAGAAGAGGTATGCCGGGCTGGGGAACAAAATGGAATGAAGAAATTTCAAGAGACTGGGGCGGACAGCCAATGAGGGATTATCTGGCAGCCACAGACTTTGCGAAAACTTTACCATACGTAGATGGAGACAGAGTAGCCGCTGTAGGAGCAAGTTACGGAGGATACAGCGTATTTATGCTGGCAGGAATCCATGAGAACAGATTCAAAACATTCATTGCTCATGACGGATTATTTGATATGAAATCATGGTATCTGACTACCGAAGAACTTTGGTTTGCCAACTGGGATCTTGGTTCTCCATGGGAAAAGCCACTTCCAAAAGCATACACAGAATTCAACCCAAGCAATTTTGTAGAAAAATGGAACAAACCCATCATGATTGTTCAGGGAGGAATTGATTTCCGTGTTCCTTACGAACAGGGGCAGGAAGCTTTCCAGGCTGCAAAATTAAGAGGATTAAAATCTAAACTGGTGTACTTCCCGAACGAAAATCACTGGGTACTTCATCCGCAAAACGGATTGGTATGGCAGCGAGAATTCTTCGACTGGCTGAAGGAAACTTTATAAGGCAAACAACAATTTATGATCAATAGAAACGGGCTTTAGCCCGTTTTTTTATAATGAATAATCTGACTAACTTCCAGCCTCTCTCTTCCAGCTTCCTAATCTGCAAGTAATAAAATCTCTATATTTGAATATGCAAAACCGTATTTCTTCATTTCCACCTCTTATTGATATCCAATCTGAAATTTTAATTTTAGGCTCAGTTCCCGGAGTAAAATCACTGGAAAAACAGCAATATTATGCTCATCCACAAAACAAATTCTGGAAAATCATTTTTGAATTGCTGAACGAAGAATTTACAGAGGATTATTCTCAAAGAATTGCAACAATAAA
This sequence comes from Chryseobacterium sp. FG46, assembly GCF_057809135.1. Taxonomy (NCBI): domain Bacteria; kingdom Pseudomonadati; phylum Bacteroidota; class Flavobacteriia; order Flavobacteriales; family Weeksellaceae; genus Chryseobacterium; species Chryseobacterium sp. FG46. The sequence goes on from NZ_JBMDJJ010000002.1 coordinate 70,362, forward strand.
GAAACATCATATTGCCCTCTGGGATGTCATTGATTCCTGTGAGAGAAAAGGAAGTCTGGATTCTGAAATCAGAAACGAAGAAGCTAATCAAATTGAAGAATTGCTTGAAGAATATCCAAATGTCAAAGCCATTTTTTGCAATGGCGGAAAATCTTATAAAAACTTGCTGAAACTCTTGGGTAAAGAGTATAAACTGCCCATTTTTTTATTGCCCTCTACAAGTCCGCTTCATACTGTTTCCTTTGAAAAGAAGCGGGAAGAATGGAAAAGAATTCTGGAGTTTTTGGTTTGAGAGTGAGAAGATAAAGCTAGATTCTTACCGGAATGACAAAGTGTTCGGATAAATAAAGCGCTCTGTTTGTCATTCCGTAGGAATCTTCGTATGTAATCTTAGTACAAATGATAAGAATTTAAAAATCATTTACTTCCCAAGTATTCTCTCAATCCTTTCAACAGTTCCAGCTGGTTTTTGGTTCTGTCCAGATTGTGTTCAGGATGTGTGATAGAATAGTAGGTACTTCCGTTAAGGTAATCCGTCAAAAAACGAAGTTCCTGAATGTAAATAGCGACCTGTGCTGCATAATCAAGATTGTCAGATTCTGTCTTAGTCAGTTTTTCTTTTAGATAAAATAAAAAGCCTTCTTTTACAACCTTATACATTTCAGGATTGAAATTGTTTTGGGCAGCTCCGTCATCTTCCTGTGTGGTATTGGTATAAGATTGGATCATTGTTCCAAAATCATATAAAATGGTAGAAATCATCATGGTATCCAGATCAATCACAGCCAGCGGCTTATGATTCTGATCAAAAAGAATATTACTGATTTTTACATCGGCATGAATAATTCTTTTAGGAATCTGATGGGTTTTCTCCATTTCGATCCATTGATCAGGCAAGGACAGAAGCTGGTTGGTGATTTCTATTTCAGCCTTTGCATTTTCTTTTAATTGAGGTGCTGCATCTTTGAGTGCATTTTTATAATCTGCAATCCTTTTCTCGAAATTGAGGAAATTGGGAAGAGAATCTTCAATGGCAGGCAGTTTTTCAGTATTTACAGTGTTCAGAAAATAACTGAAGGTTTTAGCAGCATCAAAAGCGGTCTGTAAAGATGGAGCAGTAAGAAAAGTAAGGCTGTTCTCTATAAAATTAAGCATACGCCAGGGCTCGCCATTTATATCTTCTACCAGCAGCTTATTAGCCAGAGACGGAATAGACTCAATAATCTGAAAATGATAATTATTGGACTTCAGAACTTCATTAATCAATAAATGATTATTAACGACAACCTCCGGCTGTTTAAAAACATGATTGTTGATTTTCTGCAGAATAAACTTTTTCCCCTGATCTTTATCCTCCAGAAGATAAGTTGTATTGATCAATCCGTCATTAATAGGAGTGAGTTCATAATTATCCTTACCAATAAATTCAATAACAATATCATTTATTTCCATAAATCTTTCGGGTATCTGTTGTTGTTAGTTTCTGAAATCAGAAAATCTTGAATTTCTTTTTTATCATCAGCATAGGTAATTCCCATCCATTGGGATGGAGAGGCTTTCACTTTTACTTTTACTCTGTTTTCGTCTATCATTTTTTGTACTGCGGAAGGAATGTAAAATTCCTGATTGGGAAGCGGATCAGATTCAATGAAATCATAGAAATAGGCTTCCAGATAACAAAAAATATGAGGATGAAAAATAAAAAAGTTCATAGATACCAATGTTTCGGGATCTAATTTTATATTTTTTCCGTTGTCCACATAAATGATTGAACTATTGATTTTTTGGATAGACGTTTGTTCCTCTACTTTAATCAGGTAATTTCCGGCATCCAGAGTACATATTCCCCTCGCCACAGTACCGTTATCACTCAATGTTGTATCTACAGGGTAAGCAATCATCCCCAATTGTGTATCTGAAATATAATGATGATTAATTTCATGGGCAGCCAGTTGATAGGCTTCTTTTCCATAAAAATCATCCGCATTGATCATAACAAAAGGTTCCTGTACTGAATATTTAGCACAAAGTACGGCATGAGCAGTTCCCCATGGCTTCTCACGATCAGGATAATCAAAGCCTTCCAGTAAAATAGGAATAGTGTCTTTCTCCTGATATACCCAAAGCAATTCAAAATTTTTAGCTTTTGAAATGCTGTTGAGCCTTTCAATATAACTTTCAGGAATCAGTTTGTTCACAATGATAACTATTTTTTGAAAACCGGCTTCCAGAGCATCAAAGATAGAATACTCAAGAATCGGCGAACCGTTATCAAGTATTCCATCCACTTGCTTGAGACCTTTGTATCTGCTGCCTAATCCACCAGCTAATATGAGTAATGTTTTCTTAGAACTCATCGGTCATTCCAAATACAGGTTTACGGGTTTTCCATTTTCCATTGGTGAAATCAGGAATATCAACTACCTGACCGCCTTTGGCAATAGACTCTTCACTCAGTGGTGTAATGGAATACCATAAAGCAAGATCGTACACATCCATCGGGAATTCTATATTTCGTTTGATACATTCAATAAAAGTATTCATCACAAAGAAATCCATTCCGCCATGTCCGGCTCCTGCAGCGGTAGCTTCAAACTTCTTCCACATTGGATGATCGTATTCTTTCATCCATTTTTCAGTATTATCCCAACGATGGGTATGGTTCATTGTTTTTTCAAAATAGATGTGTCCCTGGTTGAAATCTCCCCACCCGAAATCCTGCCACAATCCTTCAGTTCCCTGAACTCTGAAACCAAGATCATAAGGTCTTTGTAAGCTTGTATCATGAGTAAGAAGAATGGTTTCTCCATTAGCACAGGCAATCTGTGTAGTTACAATATCTCCCTGGTTGAATTTTACTTTCGCACTCGGATGGTTTTCTCCGCCTTTTGGATGCTCAACAATGTATTTGTGAAGCCCTACGGATTTTGAAGAGAATGAAGAAAGCCTTGTTAAACGGTTTCCTCTGTTGATATCCATCATCATGGCAACCGGTCCTAAGCCATGCGTAGGATAAAGTTCTCCGTTACGTTTTACATAATGTTCAGTTCTCCATTTAGCCTCACTGAATCCTTTTTCTCCAAATTCAGCACCGGAATTGTACGGAGTAACTCCGTCATTGAAAAGGACACCTCTCAGATCATGCTGATAACCGCCTCTTCCATGTACCAGTTCCCCAAACATTCCTTTACGGACCATATTCAGGATGGCCATGATATCTCTGCGGTAGCACACATTTTCCATCATAAAGATGGGAACTTTCGTTTCCTCATATACCTTTACAAATTCCCAGCAGTCCTGAAGCTTTATTGCTCCGGAAACTTCCATACCCACAATTTTCTTAGCACGCATAGCTTCCACCCCTTGGGTAAGATGCCATTCCCATGGAGTAGCAATAACAACAGCGTCTATTGTTTTTAATTTTAAAAGATTCCGATAGTCATATTCTCCGTTGGAAAACTCCTGAGCAGTCGGTTTATTATTGTCTTTTAATATTTTTTGAGAAGCAGCAAGCATCCTTTTCTCCGGATCTGCAAACGCAACAATCTCTACATCATTTCGTTTTGCCAGTAATTTTACATGCTCCTGACCACGAAGGCCTACGCCGATAAAACCTACGCGGACTTTTTTATCTGTTTTAAAATCATTGGAATAAGCAAATAAGGAATTGGGTAAAACCAATGCCCCAAAGCTTGCTAAAGCAGCAGTCTTAAGAAAGTTTCTGCGGGAATTACTATCGTTCATCTATTTTTTTTCTTAAATATATTAAAACTTTTGTAAATCCCCATAACGTGATGGATAATCAGATAATGAATTGAGGGAGGCGGTTTGTAAGAATTTGAAGGTTGTTGGATTTTAAAGTTGAATGGTTTTGGAGTTGTTGAATTATAGGTTATTAATTTTCACTATTTTGTTTATTTATGTTTTTTTTTTATCTGCCTGAAAATTTATTGATTAATCCAGGCCTTTCTTAATGCAATTTGTTTTGAATCAGGATGGGACACTGAAGTTACCTTTCCGGTAGCTTCATCATAATTGAATCCTGCTTTTTCCAGATATTCTTTCAAAGGAACGGGTTGGGTACCTTCAATATAGTCTCTGAAAAATGTACGTATTTCGGGATAAGTCATTTTTGTAATTTCAGCAAAAAGTTCATCGTCGTTAAAATATTTACCTGCTCCATACTTTTTCATAAGCATCTGCATCATATCCTGAGTTCCCATTTTTCCGTTGGAAAGTTCTCTTAGCCGGATGTCTAAACAGAGTCCGAGTAATGCTCCTTTCATATAAAAGTTCATATACTGATCCTGCCTTTCCATGGATTTTTCACTCATTTCTGTAAAAGACAGGGTGTTATCAAATTCTTTCATGCCTTTGATCTTTTCTTCCAGACTTTTTTCAAAATCTTCCAGACTGATCATTTTTTGTTTGATAGGCATATGAATGGTCGCATACTCCGTCATCCCTTCGTATAGCCACAAATGTTCAGACATGACAGGATTCAGGAAATCATAATGCTGAATTTCCCCTGAATGAATGTTGAGCGGGGTAACAACATGAAAAAACTCATGGGAAGCAACCCTGTTTAAAGCATGCGGAAGAAATTTCATATTTCCGGAACGGTAGAGGCAGACTGTAGAGTGAGAATGTTCCAGGCCATCGCCCAGGTATCCGTTTTCATTGGAAGATTCATAATAAATCAGAAAAGCATATTTGTTGACAGGCAATGTTCCGCCAAGATAAGCCTGCTGATTTTTCAGAATGTTTTCTATTTCGTGAGCAATCGTTTTGGAGTAATGTCTTTCCTTTTTATTGTAGAATGAGACAAGTACTTTGGTATGGCCTATTTTCAACCACGTGGTATCAGGAACGGAATATAAAACAGGAGAGTCTACCAGTTCGCGGTAATCCTTTGCCCAAACCATGTCCGTAATTTTATCTTTCTGTTTGTAATCCAGAGCAGAGGAAGCATAAAAACCCTTGTTTTTTGTAATGGTAATGTGATAGGGAATATCTTTCAATTCTTCAAAATATCCCACCAAAGAATTATAATTGATGACAAAAACGCTGTCTTTTATAAACATGGTGCCGGCAGATCTGGCTTCATGAGATTCTTTTTCCAGAGAATCCCATCCATCAGCTACCTGATAAGATATTTTCTTTACCCGGCTGAGATCATGTACCATCCAGCTGTTTTTGTCCAGGCGTTCCGTTAAGACTTTTTTACCGTTTTTATCAGTGGCTGTGAAATCGGAAATATATTGTCCGAAATTCATAGCCTGATAAAATCCGGGTACCAGTTTGGGAATGATAAATTTGCCCTGTTTAAGATTATTCTTTGGAGGCGAAAAAGATACCCGGACTTCGTCATTGGACATATGAAGAAGATCAATAGAGTATTCGTAATTTTTCTTTGACGTTTGGGCAATCATTAGGTTGGGGAGCATAATGATCACAAAAAATAACTTGATAAGGGTATTCATTGTGTGCAATTTTGATGATTACGAAAATTCTAAATCACTTCTAGGTTTTGTTGGTTTTATTTTTCCATGTAGTATACTTCTTCATAAGGCTGAATCAGTACCCATCCATGTCCTGAAAACTTCATCTGAAATTCTTCACCGCTTCCTCTTCCGATAAGGCTTTTGAAAGAAACATTGGTTTTGAGTTCCGGGCTTAGGTTTCCGGACCATGCAACAGTAGCATTAGGATCTGTGAAAACAGGAGTGTCGGGAGTTACCAACAGCGTAAGAGGATCTCCATGAGTGGTAATGGCAATATGCCCTGTTCCTGAAAGTTTCGCCTGAAAAAGTCCTCCGGACATCATTCCTGCGATACTTTTCAACATGGTGATATCGCTTTTTACAGTTTGTTCATGCGCAAGAATGTCATTTCCGTTTACGCAAACAGATTCATTGTTCAGATAGAGAATACGGACTTTCTTCCCGGAATCTGCAACATATAATTTTCCGGTTCCTTCTGCTTTCATCAGCCTGGCTCCTTCACCGCTTATAGCTTTCTTTAAGAGGTTTCCAATTCCTCCAGACAGCATTCCCTGTCTTTCAAAATTAATATTTCCCACATAGCTTACCATGCTTCCTCTTTTCGTCCATACTGCCTGATTATTAAGGTTGATTTCCAGAAGATGTTTCGTTTCCAGCTCAAAATAATCTCTTTGCTGCGGATTTTCTTTTGTTTCGTTGATAAATGCTTCAATCGAATATTTGCTCATAATTATATTTTTGTTAGCGTTATTACTTTAGTTTGTCGAGTTTATACTCTCTTTTGTTACTTTTAGGATTCAGATCTACAAACCCTGAGTTCCGGGCAGACACATCTTTACCTTCTTCCTCACTCTTTTCATCATCATTGGCATAATAATTTTCAGTTTTTAAATGAAAATCAAACCAGATAAATCCATATTCATCAGTCCGTCCGCTGCAGCTGAAATTTTCAATTGTATGACCGTCAGGATACGGATTATCAATGAAGTATATTTTACTTACAGATTCCATATTGAATTTTAATTTTTCCAAAAATACTCTTTTTATACCTTGAAACTCCCTGTAAAATCACGGTTTTATATTTGATTGTAAATAAAACTTGACAAAGGGGTGTTCAATGTCGTATATTTGCACTCCGAAAATTACACCTTGTAATTTCAATAATTTTTAAACCGTAATTTAAAAAATGAAAACATCAGATTTTAATTTTGATCTTCCTGCGGAATTATTAGCAGAACACCCATCAGAGCACAGAGACGAAGCGAGATTAATGGTACTTGATAGAAAAACACAAACTATCGAGCACAAATTATTCAAGGATGTTGTGGATTATTTTGATGAAGAGGATTTGTTTATCTTCAACAATACGAAAGTTTTCCCTGCACGTCTTTACGGAAATAAAGAAAAAACAGGTGCTAAAATTGAAGTTTTCTTATTAAGAGAGCTTGATAAAGAAACCAGAGTTTGGGACGTTTTGGTAGATCCGGCAAGAAAAATCAGAATTGGTAACAAATTATTCTTCACAGAAGATGAGTCTTTGGTAGCTGAAGTTATTGATAACACTACTTCAAGAGGAAGAACATTAAGATTCTTATTCGACGGTTCTTACGACGAATTCAGAACGAAACTTAAGGAATTAGGAGAAACTCCGCTTCCAAAATATATCAAAAGAGCTGTAGAACCGGAAGATGCAGAAAGATATCAGACAATTTATGCAAAAGTAGAAGGAGCAGTTGCTGCACCTACAGCGGGTCTTCACTTCTCTAAGCACTTGATGAAGAGATTAGAGATCAAAGGGATCAACTTTGCTGAAGTTACCCTTCACGTAGGATTGGGAACATTCAACCCAATTGAGGTGGAAGATCTTTCTAAGCACAAAATGGAGTCTGAAGAGATCATTATTGATGAGAAAAATGCTCTTATCATCAACAAGGCAGTAGAATCTCACAGAAAAGTATGTGCAGTAGGAACTACTACCATGAGAGCATTGGAAACTTCTGTTTCTTCAAACAAAAAAATCTCTGCTTTCAACGGATGGACAAACAAATTCATTTATCCTCCTCACGATTTTGGAGTTGCTAACTCAATGATCACGAACTTCCACACACCGAAGTCTACTTTGATCATGATGATTGCTGCATTTGCCGGAAGAGATTTCGTAATGCATGCTTATGAAGAAGCCGTAAAAGAAAAGTATAAATTCTATTCTTACGGTGATGCAATGCTTATTTTGTAATTAATTTTAAATTATAGATTATAAATTTTAGATTGGATTCTAAACTTTGGAAAGGATTTTAATCTAAAATTTATAATTTAAAATCTATAATCAACACTATTTTGAAAGATATCCGTACATTATCATTAGACCAGCTTAAAGACTACTTTGTGTCTTTAGGAGAAAAGCCGTTTCGTGCAAAACAGGTCTATGACTGGCTATGGAGTAAAAACCTCCATTCGATTGAAGAAATGACGAATCTTTCAAAATCACTTCGTGAGAGAATTTCGGAAGAATATACCATTAATCCTGTTTCCGTAGACCTTCTTCAGAAAAGCTCTGACGGAACCATCAAAAACGGAGTGAAACTTCACGACGGGCTGATGGTGGAATCTGTTCTTATTCCTACAGAGACAAGAACTACAGCCTGTGTATCTTCGCAGGTAGGATGCTCATTAAACTGCGAATTCTGTGCTACAGCAAGACTGAAAAGAATGAGAAACCTTGAAGTCGCTGAAATTGTAGATCAGGTAGCCCTGATTGACAGCCAGAGCAGAATGTATTTCGACAGACCGCTTACCAATATCGTATTTATGGGGATGGGAGAGCCGATGATGAATTACAAAAACGTAGTGGAAGCCATCAAAAAAATTACCCAGCCGGAAGGTTTGGGAATGCCTCCAAGAAGAATTACCGTTTCCACATCCGGTATTCCTAAAATGATCAAAATGCTTGCAGATGACGAACTGCGCGTAAAGCTGGCTTTATCCCTTCACTCTGCTATCGAATCCAAGCGTAATGAGATCATGCCTTTCTCTGATAAATTCCCGTTAACGGATATTATGGAGGCGCTTCAATACTGGTATCAGAAGACAGGCTCTGTTATTACTTTTGAATACTGCGTATGGAAAGGAATCAATGACGGTGATGAAGACATTAAAGCTTTAATCAAATACTGTAAACAGGTTCCTTCAAAAGTAAACCTGATTCAATACAACCCGATCGGAGATGGAAAATACGATCAGTGCAACAAACAGGCTGAGGAAAATTACATCCGGCAGCTTGAAAATGCAGGCGTAACGGTAATGGTCAGAAGAAGCCGTGGAGGTGATATAGACGCTGCTTGCGGACAGTTAGCCAACAAAACAACAGATTAAAATTTCCTTAAAAAAAGCCTAAAACTTTCTTAAAAAATAGGTTAAAACCCTACCTTTGCACAAATTATTTTGTGATGATGGATTTTCTTATGAGCGAGGACGGGCTGGAAAATGTGTATGCATGGGCAATCCCATTGCATGCTACTGTTATTTTAGCTGAAATGATTTACAGCCACGTTTCAGAAGCTAAGTTATATAGTGGGAAAGATCTCGCCACCAATGTTTATCTTGCATTGATGAACTTTGGCCTAGACCTTATCATGAAGGCATTTGCCATGGGAGTGATGTTTTTCTTTTACCATCACAGACTTTTTTCCTGGGATCTTAGTGTGTGGTATTTGCTGGCATGCTTTATCATCACAGACTTTGCTTATTATGTACTGCATTATGTAGACCACCGTTCCAGAGCATTCTGGGCAGTTCATATTACGCACCACAGTTCAGAATATTTTAACCTGACAACAGGATTCAGAAGCCCTGTATTACAGCCACTTTACAGATATTTATATTTTTCACCATTAGCATTTTTGGGATTCAATCCATGGCATATTATGGTAGCATATGCTATCGGACAGGTGTATGGAACATGGGTGCACACACAGACTGTAAAGAGTATGGGATTCCTGGAATATATTCTGGTAACGCCTTCTCATCACCGTGTACACCACGCATGTAATGTGAAATACCTGGATAAAAATATGGGAATGTGTCTCATTATCTGGGATAAAATATTTGGAACTTTCCAAAAAGAAGATCCGAATGTACCTGTGAAGTATGGAATCTATCCAAAGATGCCGGATAACAGACCGGATACGGTACTTTTTTACGAATGGAGAAAAATCTGGAAAGATCTTAAGCAGCCAGGATTAAAATTTACAGACAGAATCAATTATATTTTCAATTCACCGGGATGGAGACATGACGGAACCGGAAAGACTGTAAGGCAGTATCAGAAAGAATATTTTGCCAGACAGGCACAAAAGAAAGAACAACAGCAAAATCAGAAAGAGCAGAAAACTGCTTAACTTTTGATTTAAAATCAATAGAAATCTAAGGGAAAACGGGCTAATTTGGCCCGTTTTTCTGTTTTAAGAAGAGGATGGACAAAAGTTGAAAATAAAAAGTAAAAAGAGCCAGGCAATTGGCAATAAAAATATCTTTAACCCTCAAACCCTCAAACCCTCAAACTCATAAACCCTCCAGCTCAGAATAAAACCCTACTTTTGTCATATGAAAAAACTCCTTCTGATTATTACTCTTTTTGTTGGTCAATCTGCATTTTCCCAACAGCTTGATTTTCTGAAAATAAAGAAATACAGAGTTCATTATCTGGATAATAAAATTGAGGAAACCTCAGGACTGAATATTTTCAACGGAAAGCTGTATACATTCAATGACAGTGGAAATGCTGCTGAACTTTTTGAAATTGATAAAAAAAGCGGAGAAATTATCAGGACACTGAAAACCAATTTAATCAATACGGATTGGGAAGCGTTAGCTAATGATGGAGAGAATTTCTATATCGGAGATTTCGGAAACAATGCCGGAACAAGGAGAGATCTTAGAATTTATAAAGTTCCTTTTGGGCAGCATGATATGGTCAATACGGATAAAAATTCAGGTTCAGAAAGAATGTTGGACGGAACGCAAATTCTTTTTCACTATCCTGAACAGACTGAATTCATTTCAAAAAATACAAAGAATGACTTCGATGCAGAAGCCATGATCTATTTGAATGGAAAGCTGCATATTTTCACCAAAGAATGGGCTTCCAAAGCAACCTCACATTATATTGTAGATCCTGAAATTTCAGAACTGCAAAAGGCAGAAAAAACAGAAACCTATACAACAGGTTTTGTGGTTACAGATGCCTCTTATTTTGATAAAAAGCTTTATTTAGTAGGATATACCAGGAAAACGGAAGTGTTTTTAGATATTTTTACAGAAACAGAATCCGGAATATTTTTTAAAGAAAAGCCAAAGCATTACTACCTTGGAACTGCTCTTTCATTATCGCAGATTGAAGGAATAAGTGTAGATGAAACGGGAATTTATATTTCAGGAGAAAAGTTCAGGTCTCCTTTGGGAACTACAAAACCTTCATTTTATTTTATCCCGAAAGATCAACTCAAAGATTAATTTTATCTTAAAATTGAGCGAAAAAAATTATCTTTGTGAGAATTAATAATTATTCACCCAGCATCGCAGATTGTGGCAAACATTGTAGAAGAGATTAAACGACCGATCAATGATGAAATGAAACTTTTTGAACAGAAGTTTTATGAGTCAATGCAGAGCAAAGTAGCTTTATTAGATAAAGTAACCCGTTTTATTGTTACCACCAAAGGAAAGCAGATGCGTCCTATGTTTGTGTTTCTTTGTGCCAAACTGGTGGGTGAGGTGACGGAAAAAACCTATCGCGGTGCTTCTATGATCGAGCTGATCCACACGGCTACTCTGGTACATGATGATGTGGTGGATGAAAGTTTTAAACGCCGTAATTTCTTTTCAATCAATGCGCTGTGGAAAAATAAAATTGCTGTTTTGGTGGGAGATTATCTTTTGTCAAAATCAGTTTTACTATCTACAGACCACAAAGATTATGATTTGCTTGGGGTTATTTCCAGAACCATCCGTGAAATGTCTGAAGGAGAACTTCTTCAGCTGGAGAAAGCCAGAAAACTGGATATCACAGAGGAAGTGTATTATGAAATTATCCGCCAGAAAACGGCTACTCTGATTGCTGCCTGCTGTGAAATAGGAGTTCTTTCCAATAATGCAGACGAAGCTCTTGCCAGGAAGATGATGGATTTTGGAACTTTTACCGGAATGGCATTCCAGATTAAAGATGACCTTTTCGATTACCTGAGTTCAAACGTCATCGGTAAACCTGTAGGAATTGATATTAAAGAACAGAAAATGACGCTGCCTTTAATTCATACTCTGAAAATAGCCAATGATAAGGATAGAAAGTACTATTTCGATACCATAAAACGATATAATAATAATCCTAAGCGTGTAAAAGAGCTTATAGAATTTGTTAAAAATTCCGGTGGCCTGGAATATGCCATTACCATCATGAAAGATTTCCAGCAAAAAGCAAAAGATATTCTGAATGAGTTTCCGGATTCTGAAGCAAGGAAATCGTTACATATCATGCTAGATTATGTCATTGAGCGAAAATTCTGATGTAAATATATTTTAGCTTTCCCGATTTTTTTGTTCTTTTATTTTTCTTTCGATCCTGCAGGGTATATACAGTCTTTATTATTGAAAATAAAAATAGTGCTATCTTTCAATAATTCAACAGGTTATGAATGTTTGTTTTTGTAAATTACTGTAAACTAATATTTTGCGCAATTTACATAAAGTACTTATTAACAATTCTTTGGGTTTCAATATAAATTTTGTTTCTTTGTGGTTAGAAAAAACAACAAATAATGAAAAAAATTCAGACGATGATGATAGCGTGTGCTATCAGTTCAGGTTTTCTTACGTACGCACAAGTGGGAATAGGTACTCAAAATCCCCAGACAACTTTTCATATTGACGGTTCTAAAGATAATCCTGCCACAGGAATTCCTTCCGCAGCTCAACAGGATAATGATTTTAGCGTAACTTCTGATGCCAAAGTAGGGATTGGAACAACTACCCCGAGTGAAAAATTAGACGTAGCATCCGGAAATGTCCGTATCCGTAATATTAATTCGAATATAGGTGTAGGAGGAACTGACAGGGTAGTTGTAGCTGATGCTGCCGGAGTTTTGAAGACTATAGATTTTACTGCTTATTCACTGTTTCATGCCCGTTTAGCGGCTAACCAGAACATCAGTTCTTCTACAATTACTACATTATTATTCGCGACACCTTTAGCTACTTCTCCTTTCTATTCCTATAATACCGGGACTGGTGTGCTGACCTTTAATCAGCCAGGTAACTATCTGATTACACTTCAGGGAAGTTTTACCAACATACCAGCAGGAACTCAGCTTCTTCTTGGGATAAGACCTGTGCCTGATGCTAATTATCTGGGCAGGGGAAGTCATTATAATGCGGTAGCTAATTCAGGGACGGTGGGAGAACTGATGAATTATACAACTGTAGTAGTTGTTCCTGCAGCAGGGTATCAGATCCGTTTTACAGCAGCTCCCAATCAAAATGGTACCGTTTTAGCCACAGAAACAGGTAGTACAGGAAGTGGTAATGTTACCAATGTAACTGTTCAGAAGATTTAATTCTATTTTTATAGTAAAATTAGAAACAGAAGAGTGTTTTGGATATGCTTTCAAGAAATTGAAAATGTATGCAGAACACTTTTTGCTGTATAGCTGTTCAGTTTTTAGCTATAAGGATGTCCTTACTAAATCCAGAAGAGATAATTTCAGAGTATGTTATATTTTGTACAGGATAATGAATTGAAAAACAGTTTGTTTAAATGTATTTTTTAATGATAATGTTTAGTTTTCTGTATGATTTTAATGTATATTACGGATTATTAACTGTTTGTAGTTAGTGACTGTTTATGGTTTTGTAAAAGATTTTTTGTTAATTTGTAATACCATAAAAATAAAAACAATGGAAAAAAAAATTAACAAATTGGCAGTTATTTTTGCCGTCAGTTTAAGTTCCCTTATGTTTTCCCAGGTTGGGATAAGCACCCAAAATCCCCAGACAACTTTTCATATAGACGGAGCCAAGGACAATCCTGTCACAGGGGCTCCCTCTGTAGCTCAGCAGGCTAATGACTTTAGCGTAACTTCAAGTTCCAATGTTGGAATAGGAACAATTGCCCCATCCGAGAGACTTGATATAGCTTCCGGAAATGCCCGTATCCGTACCATTAATTCAAATATTGGTGTTGGGGGAACGGACAGGGTTGTTGTGGCTGACGCCAGCGGTATTCTGAAGACCATAGATTTTACTGCGTATTCATTGTTTCATGCACGTTTGGCAGCTAATCAGAATGTAACTTCAGCTACAATTGCCACTTTATTATTTAGCACACCAGTTGCCACCTCTCCATTCTATTCTTATAATACGGGAACTGGAGTTTTAACCCTGAATCAACCTGGTAATTACCTGGTAACATTACAGGCTAGTTTTACTAATGCAGCTGCTGGGACTCAGTTGCTTTTAGGGATAAGACCTGTCCCTGATGCCAATTATTTAGGAAGGGGTAGCCACTATAATGCTATAGCAACTTCAGGGACTGTAGGAGAACTGATGAATTATACAACTGTAATTGTAGTTCCGTCTGCTGGATACCAGGTACGGTTCACAGCATCTCCGAATCAAAATGCTACAGTATTGGCAACAGAAACAGGTGCCACAGGAAGCGGAAATGTTACCAATGTAACCGTTCAGAAGATCTAATTCTATCTTTACAGTATAATTACAAACCGAAGAGTGCTTTGGATATGCTTTCAAGAAATTGAAAATGTATACAGAACATTCTTAATTATATGTATTTTCAATTTTTATCTATTATAAGATTTTTCGTTAACTAGTAACGTTATAAAAATAAAACAATGAAAAAAATTAACAAATTGGCAGTTGTTTTTGCCTTCGGTTTAAGTTCCCTTATGTTTTCCCAGGTCGGAGTAAACACGCAGAACCCCCAAACAACTTTTCATATAGACGGAGCCAAAGACAATCCTGTCACAGGTGTACCTTCTGTAGCTCAGCAGGCTAATGATTTTAGTGTAACTTCAAGTGCCAATGTTGGAATAGGAACAATTGCCCCATCCGAGAGACTTGATATAGCTTCCGGAAATGCCCGCATCCGCACCATTAATTCAAATATTGGTATTGGGGGAACGGACAGGGTTGTTGTGGCTGACGCCAGCGGTATTCTGAAGACCATAGATTTTACAGCATATTCACTGTTTCATGCACGTTTGGCAGCTAATCAGAATGTAACTTCAGCTACTATTGCCACTTTATTATTTGGTACACCCGTAGCGACTTCTCCATTTTATTCCTATGATACAGGAACAGGCGTGCTGACCTTTAATCAGGCAGGTAATTATCTGGTAACATTACAGGCAGGTTTTGCCAATGTAGCCGTTGGAACTCAGCTGCTTTTAGGAATAAGGCCGGTTCCTGATGCCAATTATCTGGGAAGGGGCAGCCACTATAATGCTGTAGCTCCCGCAGCAGGTATTGGAGAGCTGATGAGTTATACAACTGTAATTGTAGTTCCGTCTGCCGGATACCAGGTACGGTTTACAGCGTCTCCGAATCAAAATGCTACAGTATTGGCAACGGAAACAGGAGCTACAGGAAGCGGAAATGTTACCAATGTAACTGTTCAGAAGATTTAATTCTATTTTTATTATAATTTAAAACTAAAGTGTTTTATATATGCTTTCGGGAAACTGAAAATATATATAGAACACTTTCTCTTTTTGTATCCGGAATCTGATATTGATTAGGTTAAAAAATAGAAAAGAACTCTTTAATGAATTCTCGGATTCCTATATAATTATCCTTATATATTGCCGTTAATTATTCAATTTGACGAAAAATTTAAATTAAATAATTTTTAGGGTGACAATAATAACAGCTAGAACTATACAAAATAAAGCGATTAAAAATAAATAATCCGCAATACTCTCAAAGGTAGATTCGCGCTTTTCAATTTTCGTTCTGATCGCCAGAAAAGAAAAGAAACAGCTGCAGGCAAAAAGAATACAGGCAAACCCGGCAAATTCGTCCAAATAGGTATTCTGACTGATTTTAGAGATTTTCAATGACGTAATAATGATTAATGAAAATCCTAAAAGATTGCTGGAAGCATTCAGGATGTGAGGTGACTTTTTTTCCATCTTTTACAATTTTTATCAAAATAAAGCACAATTTTTTTTATTATCAAATTTTTAAAAAAGATTATTAAAAATTAAAATTAATTTAAAAAGTGTATATTAGCAAAATACTTGAAGATTAAAAAACTTTTTTACTTAGCTATGCAAACAACCTATATTGAAACACAGGAAATATCCTTTCAAGATTTTAAAAATCAAATACTTGAAGACTACAGGTTAGGAAGGATCTCTCGTGAAATGTCTTATCTCGGAAGGAGAGAAGTACTCACTGGAAAAGCTAAATTTGGAATTTTTGGGGATGGAAAAGAACTTCCTCAGCTTGCAATGGCGAAAGTTTTCAGAAATGGAGACTTCCGTTCAGGATATTACAGGGATCAGACTTTTGCATTGGCAATAGATGCCTTAACGGTAGAAAGTTTCTTTGCGCAGATGTACGCAGATACGAGCGTGGAAAGAGAGCCTGCTTCAGCAGGAAGACAAATGAACGGGCATTTTGCAACAAGAAGTTTAAATGAAGACGGAAGCTGGAAAGATTTGACAGCTCAAAAAAATATTTCTTCCGATATTTCTCCTACAGCAGGACAAATGCCGAGATTGTTGGGATTAGCTCAGGCTTCAACTATCTATAAAAGCGTAAAATTTGACGGTTCAGAAAAATTCTCAAGAGAAGGAAACGAAATTGCCTTCGGAACTATTGGAGATGCTTCTACAGCAGAAGGACACTTCTGGGAAACACTGAATGCAGCATGTGCTCTTCAGGTTCCTGTGATTGTTTCCATCTGGGATGACGGATACGGAATTTCAGTTCCTACGAAAAATCAGAGAGCAAAAGCTGATATCAGCGAAATGCTAAGCGGTTTCCAGAGAAAAGAGGGAGAAAACCAGGGTTGTGAGATTATCCAGGTAAGAGCTTGGGATTATCCGGCATTATTAGATGCTTATGCTAAAGCAGAACATTTTGCAAGAACAGAAAGTGTACCGGTGGTAGTGCATGTGGTAGACGTTACACAACCTCAGGGACACTCTACATCAGGATCTCACGAAAGATATAAAAACGAAGAACGTCTGGCTTGGGAAGCTGAGTATGACGGCCTGGCAAAATTCAAAGAGTGGATTCTGAACTATTCTATCGAAATTGATGGAAAAGAAGAAGTGATTGCTACCGCTGAAGAACTGGAGGCTATAGACGATGAAGCGAAAAAAGCAGCAAAAGCAGGACAGAAAACAGCCTGGGAAAACTATCAGAAAGCTATTTCGGAACTTATTAAG
Organism: Chryseobacterium sp. FG46; assembly: GCF_057809135.1. Lineage (NCBI taxonomy): Bacteria > Pseudomonadati > Bacteroidota > Flavobacteriia > Flavobacteriales > Weeksellaceae > Chryseobacterium > Chryseobacterium sp. FG46. The sequence goes on from NZ_JBMDJJ010000002.1 coordinate 87,331, forward strand.
TCTGTTTTACCTTTAGTAGAAAACCTTAAAGGACAAAATGCTGAAGTTGAAAATTATATCGCTCATTTCAACAAATTGGTTTCAAAAGCTAAGAAAGATATCTTCCATCTGGTAAGACAGACTTTACTGGCAACAAGAGGAACAAATTCTGCAGAAAGAAATCAGCTGATGCAGAAATATAATGAAGTAGCTGCTGTTGAAAAAGATAATTATTCTTCTCACTTATACTCTCAATCTCAATGGAAGGCTGAAAATGTTCAGGAAATCAAGCCTGTCTACTCTGACAGTTCTGAAGATGTGGACGGAAGAGTAGTGATCAGAAACAATTTTGACAAAATTTTTGAAAAATATCCTGAAACTTTAATCTTTGGAGAAGATACCGGAAATATCGGAGACGTCAACCAGGGATTGGAAGGAATGCAGGAAAAATATGGTGCTTTACGTATCGCTGATACAGGAATCCGTGAAGCAACGATCCTTGGACAGGGAATTGGTATGGCGATGAGAGGCTTAAGGCCAATCGCTGAAATCCAGTACTTAGACTATGTTCTTTACTGTTTGCAGGGAATGAGTGATGACCTGGCAACGGTACACTACAGAACAAAAGGAGGTCAGAAAGCTCCGTTGATTATCAGAACAAGAGGGCACAGATTAGAAGGAATCTGGCATTCAGGTTCCCCAATGGCTGGTATTCTGAATCTTTCAAAAGGTATTCTTGTTTTGGTACCTAGAAACCTTACTAAAGCTGCCGGATTCTATAACACAATGCTTCAGGCTGACGAACCTGCAATCATCGTAGAATGTCTGAACGGATACAGATTAAAAGAAAAACAACCAGATAACTTAGGCGAATTCACTGTTCCTGTAGGGAAAATTGAAGTTACAAAAGAAGGAAAAGATGTTACTTTGGTCACTTATGGTTCTACCTGGAGAATTGTAACGGAAGCTGCCAACGAATTGGAAAAAATAGGAATTTCTGCAGAAGTGATTGATATTCAGTCATTGATTCCTTTCGATTTATCTCATGAAATTGCTGAAAGTGTTAAGAAAACAAACAGATTAGTCGTAATTGACGAAGATGTGGAAGGAGGAACTACAGGATTTATCTTACAGCAGATTCTTGAAAAACAAAAAGCATTCAGATACCTGGATTCAGATCCGTTGACGATCTCTGCCAATGATCACAGACCTGCCTATGCAAGTGATGGTGACTATTTCAGCAAGCCGTCTGCAGATGATATGGTAGAAAAGATCTACGCTATGTTTAATGAAACAAATCCTCAGAAATATCCAGCGATATTCTAATTGGGGTTTTAGATAAATATAAAACCGCTTCCTTTTGGGGAGCGGTTTTTGTTTTTAGGTAATGTGGTTAAAATAACTAAGCTGTCTGAAACCGTCCCAGAAGTTTCCTCCTGCAATGGTAGAGGAGATTCCGCCGGATGAGCTTTTCATTATAAACATAGTGACTTCATAAAGCTCTAATTAAAGTATAATAAGCTGCTACTATCAGCTATATTAAAAAAAAATACAATCTAAGGAACTAAAGGGATTTTTGCAACAATACTATCTTCTAATACTTTATATCCTTTAGCTTCTAAGTCGCTTACATAATTATCACAACCTAAGATAGTAGCATTATATCTATTATGAAAAGATTTTACAAATAATATATAGCTTTTTTCTTTATTATAATCATATAGGCTATTATCTTTACTATTTAAACTTAGTTCAACTTCTTTTGACTCTTTAGGACCAATAATTAGTAAATCTCTTTTACAATCGTTATTATCAAAACGACTGTAATAGCCTCTGGTAAAATAATTAATTGGAATAATTTTTCTATTATTCTCCAAAGTATAAGACGTCCCATAAAATCCATTGGGGTCTATTATATAATAATAATTCGTATTGTTTATAATTATATATTTTTTTTTACTATTATCACTTATATTATATTCTCCTTCTTTTAGAATAATATCAATATCTTTACTTTTATTTATTTTCATTTGATTAGAGCAAAAAATAAATAATAAAGAAAAAGGTAAAAACAACATTTTTTTCATAATTCTATCAGTTAATGATATAACAAATTAAAAAAACAAAATATATTCTATACATCAATATAAAGCTATTTATAAGGTATGAGTTTTACTTTGCCTTTTAATGTCCCATCATAAATTTTGTCTCCTTTAGTCAACAAACTGTCAACGTATTTTCTACAACCATAATAGTAAGGAGATTGTTTAGTATGTTCTGTTTCAAAATTAACTACATATTCCGAATCATCATCGACTTTATACCAACCTCTTAAAATTGAGAGATACAATATTGCATTCAAACTTTTCCCTGGAGGAATTAATAATATATTTTCTCTACATTCAGCGTCATCCCAATCTGCTGGCTTAGAAATAGGCTTCTGTAAATAAGGAGTTTGTATTTCTCCATTTTTATAAACTTCTCCTGACTTCTCCATAAATCCTTTGGTGTTAATAATATAACTTTTGTCTGTATTATTTATAATTAGAAAGGAATTTTTATTGTAATTACTGGGAGAGTCATTTATCATATTATCTTCGTTCATATATATTTTAAAGCAAGATTCATTATTTAGTAAAATTTGAGACTGTACTTTTATAGTTACAAACAAAGTAACAAGTGCTATTTTGAAAATTAAATTTCTCATCGTATAAAATTAAAAAGTGAAAGATGTATTTGCATTGAATTCATAATATGATTTTGGCCTATATCATTGATATATCCTCCATTCCATTTTGCTTCTTCCATATACGCTCTAGACTCTATGTAATCATGTCCTATAGAAAAATTATTCCAAAAACTCTGCACTCCAGACATAACATCTATGGAATGAATCATTTCATGTATAAAAGAGCCGCCGAGAGCATAATTATTTATGTCAGTAGATAATAATACCTTGCCATTAATTGGATTTGTTATACCATAATCTTTATGACCAGCCAGCCGTAGAATAAATCATTCCTTTCTTTAAACTTAAAAAAACCTTATATTCTTTTCCTTCCCATTGTGCTACAGTTTCCTTTGTAGCAAACTCTGCCCATTGTGCACTATTATCCCAGTATTCTTTAAAGATTATTTTAAGCTGATTTAATGTCTCTTGCGTTGCTTTTTTGGTTGGATCAATATTATGCTTTTCTAAGATTTTTTGTAATGGGTCTTTTCCGAAAGTAAGTACAGAAAAATGTGCCAAGTGGTTCAATTCACTGGTAATGATGCCCTGTCTGAAACCGTCCCAGAAGTTTACTCCTGCAATGGTAGAGGAGATACCGCAGGATAAGCCTCCTATGGCAAGCATGTTGGCTTTCATAAAGTCTTTGTCAAATTGTTGTAAGCCTACAATCAGCCATATTAAGGAGATATAATTTATGGAACTAAAGGTATTTTTGCCACAATACTATCTTCTAATACTTTATATCCTTTAGACTCTAGTTCTTCAATATATTTTTCACAACCTAACAATGTGACAGTTTTTTTGTTATGAACAGAATTAGTAACTTCAAAATATTCATTACCTTTTGAATATTTATAAATACCTCTATTATTTACATTGTAATTCACTGATTGCTGTATAGTCTGGAAAGGCTTCAGTATAACTAATAATTCATGACATAGCCTATCATCTTTAGATACATAACCTTGTACAGCATTCATGTACGGCTCTATGATTTTTCCATTTTCCAATACATAGGACTGTCCATAAAAGCCATATGGATCAATAATGTATGTATTATTTGTATTATTTTTTATTGTTTCTTTAATAATACTTCCCATATCCTTTGTTGGTAAATTATTCTGTGGAAGATAAATATCAACATCTTTGCTTTTGTTTATTTTCATTTGATTAGAGCAAAAGATAAATAATAAAGAAAAAGGTAAAAACAACATTTTTTTCATAATTCTATCAGTTAATGATGTAACAAATTAAAGAAAAACCAGGAAACGTTCTGTGCATGTACATATCCTTGTTTTTCCATAAAGCCAGTCCATTGAGCAGCAGCATTATATGCAGATAATTCATTCATTTCTTGTGCAATGTAGCTATTTCCTTGCAAAAACCCCATTTGGAAATTACAGTAATGATCCTGTTCATGAATAACTACAGATGCAGCTGTAAAATTATCCTCTATGTTATCCAATAGTCTTGGTGCTAGTATAATTTTCCCATTAACAGGGTTCGTTATTCCCCAAGCAGGAGAATTACGGACAGTATTATTTATGATCAGATCTAATAATTTATTGTTATCAACAATAGATTTTAGGTATCCTTCTGACCAATCTGCCAATGTTTTTTCATCTGCAACTTTTACCCATTGTCCATCTGTTGTAAATAATGCTATTATTTTCTTCAAACTTTCTGTTGTAGCAGGGTCATAAGGCATAATTCCATTTTTTACTAAAAACCCTGCCAGTCTGTTTTTATACTCTATGGCTGTACCTGCTAAATGCCCCAAATGGTTCAATCCAGAAGTAATAATTCCTTGTTTGAAACCTTCCCAGAAGTTTCCTCCTGCAATGGTAGAGGAGATACCGCCGGATAAGCCTCCCATGGCAAGCATTGTTGCCTTCATATAATCTCTGCCAAAGAGATACGTTTAAAGAAATTTACAATAGATGCTTTTTGCGACAAAACTATTTCTAATCCTTTATATCCTTTAGCTACTAAATCACTTATTGCTTTCCTTTAGCGTTGAAAATTTTATAGGGTAAATAGGAATTTTAGCATTAATACTATCTTCCAAAACACGATATCCTTGCTTTTCCAGTTTTCTAATATACTCAGCACAACCTAAATAAGTGATCGTCTGTCTATTATGGTGAGATTTTACAGATTCATAGTAACTGTTTCCTTTAAAAAACTGATACTCGGAATTATCCATATAATTGGTGTTAAAATTTTCTAATTTCTTAGTCTCTTTTGGTAATAAAATGATTAAATCTCTTTTACATTTTTTTTCATTATCGCCTCTTTCATAATAACCTGCCAACCTAAGTATATAAGGTTTTATTTGCTTCCCATTTTCAAAAACGTATGTTTTACCTATATATCCAAAAGAGTCCATAATAAAAACAGTATTAGTATTATTTTTCACATAATAATTTACTTTTTTCGAGTAAATACTATCAGCTTCTATTCTTATAAATAAATCAACATTTTGTGATTTGTTTATTTTTATATACTCAAATTTTTCTTTTTTTACTGCTGTACAGGCATATAAAATTATTAACAAGTTAATTATATATTTCATAATATTATTTTAAAAGTGAAACAAAGAAAAAATACTAATTGCTTCCAACATATAGTTATTTACCCTATAATCAAGAACACCAGTCCATTTTGAAACTTCGAAATAGGCTTTGATTTCATTAATGGAATTCCCAAAATCACTTAAATTTCCCAATTTAAAATCAATTGAATGAGTTTGTTCGTGAATAAAAGTTTTTGCAAGGTAATAAACCGATTCTTGAAGTAAAGAAGGAGCCAAAATTACCTTACCGTTAGTTGGATTGGTAACACCTTCTGCATAATGATTTTTGCCTTCAGCATCTGTATATTTTAACAATTCAGATATCTTATCTATTGTGTAGGTAAGATAATTTTTAGACCATTCAGCTAAAGTTTCTTCTGTAGCAAACTCTGCCCATTGTGCACTTCCTTTCCAATATAAATCTTTAAAAATTTGTTTTAATAGAACTAAGTCGTTTGTAGTAGCGTTCTTTTTTTGTGCATTATAACTAATACCATTATCATTTAAATATTTCTCTAGTTTATTCCTGTACTCTATTTCCTCTGTAGCGAAATGCCCCAAATGGTTCAATCCAGAAGTAATAATTCCCTGTCTGAAACCGTCCCAGAAGTTCCCTCCTGCAATGGTAGAGGAGATACCGCCGGATAAGCCTCCCATGGCAAGCATTGTTGCCTTCATATAATCTCTTCCAAAGGTATTATAAACAGTTCTGGTATCGGTACTTGCACCAAAATTTATACCTAAACTCTGTATTCCGCTTGCCATAAGGGAAGAGATCGCCCCGCTCAACGCTCCTGCTTCAAATTTCCCGCCATCTATAGCAGACATGGCTCCACTCGTCAGGGCATGCGCCCCTGCTTCAAAGATAGCTTTTCCTATGGTAAGAACCTGGCCAAACAAGGAGGTAGCTGCTGCTCCTATCCCAAAACTTATCGCTCCGGAAACGGCTCCCATTACTGCTGCTTTTCCCATACCGTACCATACCGGGATGCCGCTTATCATATTCATGATGGCTTTGGTCGTGATAGCCACTGCCACCCCAATAATTACAGCTGCAGTAAGCGATATAAATTCATTACCATCTATATCTACATACAGCAAAGGATTATTGTATACATATCCGAACCGGTTATAGCTCTGGGTATTAAAAGGATCCTGTACCAGATTATCCGGACTTAAGAATCTCCTTAGAACAGGATCATAGAGTCGGGCATTCATATTGATAAGCCCCGCTTTCCAGAGATGCTCATGCCCTGTATACCCTCGGTCCAGGAATAATGTATAATTGCTGATGGCTGCAGGATCAGTAATCATCTGGCCTGCAGCATTTACAATACCTTTCAGATTACCCCATGCATCAAAGAAACGTTTTTCCACTACTGAACCATCCGTTTTAGAGATGGCCACAATACTTCCTACATTATCACGGTGCAGGTAATAATTAGCATTCTCAGCAAGTGTTCCTCCATTCAGCACTTCTTTTTTGATATAGTTGGCGGTGTAAGGATCTCCGGTAACGTAGGTGATAAGCTGAGTCTTTCCATTAGCTTCTTTGGTAATCTCTACCGCAAAATCAGATGAATAGAACTTTTGCCGCCCTGTAACAGAGGACTTCATAGCATACCTTGTTTTGAGGATGTTGTAGTCAAAACTCAGATCTTCTTTGCCTGCCAGAGTAATCTGGAGCGGGCTTTTAAAGGCATTATATTTTATGGCAGCAAAACCCCTTTGTGCATTTACATTCTGCCCGTTGGTATTGAAGTCAATTCCCTGAAGCCTGTAATCTGTTTCATTATAATTGTATTTACCAAGCTCTGTATTGGAAGTTATTCTTCCCCTCTTATCATAAGTGTACTGGTTGGTTATGACACCGTTTACAGCTTCTGTCAGCAATCTGTTAAGCTGGTCATAGGTGAAATCCTCTTTTTTGCCAAAAATATTGTTTTTCCTTAAGATCAGAATTCCTCTGTCTGAATTATGGAAATAATCTATGTCCACTGCCATATTTCCATTATTGGTATTCTGATGCCTGATATTAAACAAAGAATAATCAAGATCATAGTATTGGTTCACCAGGGTATAGCCGTTTCCATATTCGGTCTGTTTTACCTGACCTCTCGCATTTATGTCAGACAAATGCCATATCATAGCGCCTGTACTATTGTCATTCTGCTGGATCAGAATTCCATTGGTATCATATACATTTTTAACAGCAGAGCCTGAAGTATAGTTCGGGTTTACTAAGGTAGTAGACATACTTACAATATCGGCTCTTCCCAATGCATCAAAGGTCGTGGATGATGTATAAGTAAAGTCGGGAGTCTGCTCTTTCTTACCCTTTATCCTGAAATATTGATCATAATAAGTAGTGTAGGTAAATGTTTTTCCGTTGCTTAGTCCTGTAATGGTTTCAGGAAGCTTGGTCTGCCCATTATAGGTATAGGTTTTCTCTATTGTTGTATTTTCAGCAGGAGTATTCCCATAGGTTTTTTCCGTAAGAGGTCTTCCCAGATCATCATAGCTGTACAAAGTATATCCTTTGGGGGTCGTTTCTTTGGTAAGTCTGCTTAAAGCGTCATATTGATAGGTGAAAGTTCCGGCAGAGGGATCTGTCATTTTCGTTTTATTACCCCAGCCATCAATTTCAAAGGTTGTTTTTATTCCTTCATAGTTTGTTTCCTTAATGGCTCCGTTAGGATAATAGTAATAGTTGATAACACCGCCCTGATCCTGCTGTCTTATGGTATGTCCCATAGCATCAAGGGTTTTGGAGGTCTTCTTAGTGACCAGATCATCTACGGTTACTTTCAGTCCTTCATAGCAGGTCATTATTTCGTGTCCTTTGTAGTCTTTATTCTTTACCGGGCGGCTCAGCTCGTCATATTCTATGGAATTCCACCTTACAGGTTCTCCTTCATAGAAAGGTTCTGAAAACCTGACTTTTCTGCCGAAAATATCATATTGAGTCTTTACAGCAGTCCATTTTCCATTAACAGACTGTGTTTTAGACTGAACCTCCCTGTCAAATTTATCAAAAGTAACAACAGTCTCTGTTCCTCCTTCTCTTTTCTTATGAAGATTATATACACCGCCTGTGGAAGCATCGGCTGCAGATTTGGATATCGTTGTTTTCTTCCCAAGAAAATCAGTAATTTCTTTAATATTTCCCCATGAATCATATGCATAAGATGTGGTAAGTCCCAATGGAGATACTTCAGAGGATGTACGTCCCAGCGCATCAATGACAGCAGTGGAGTACAGCCCGTCCGGAGTAATGGTTTTATTTACATACCTGCCTGTGGCTTCATATTCATACGTAATGGTTTGTGACGCTACCCCGGCAGCAGATAAAGTCTGGGTTTTCAGATTCCCGATGTTATCGTAAGTATATGCTGTAACAACAGGTGCTGCTCCGGATTGGTTACCATATTTTCTTACCTGCGAAACACTTCCATCAGGAAAATGGTCAGATTCATCCCTGGTGGTAAAGGACAGTCCGTCTTTAGAAACTATATTTTCTACAGAAGCTATTTTGCCATAGAAATAATGTTCTCCACTTGAAAATTCAGGTTTGTAAATATAATTGGATATGGAAGACCCGGCTCCGCTGAAATCTGTGTAGGCTGTCTTAAGTTTCAGGTCATCTGCTTCATCATAAACATATTTTTTTCTAATGGTTACCTTTTTCAGATAGTCTATTGAAATTTCATCTGTGGCAAGGATGAGGTACTGGTGGTTACCTTTATCGAATTTTTTATTAACTGTCAGATTTTCTGTAAAGAACTTATTAATACCTCCATAAGTAGTAGACATTACCATATTATCCATCTCCGGATATCTGGTTGTGATATTCCAGAAAACAGCATTTACAGGATTTTTATTGATGTATTTTCCATTTTTGATTTCAGATTCATATGCATCGCTGGCATATGTTTTCTGAAATCCCATAAAACCTTTCCCCTCCAGATGCTGTATACCGTTTTCATATCGGTATTCTTTAGTCAGAATTTTTCCATCAAAGGTAGTATGGATTTTTCCTACCAGATAAAGAGCAGGATTCGCTTTGTGAACATAATAAGGATATCTTTGCTCACCCTGTGGTTTATAAAGATAAGTAACCTCACTATGATCCTGTGAGAAATATTTATCTTTAGGAACCATGTTTCTGTATTCCACTTTTTGTAAGACATCCGTACCATTATTAACCTCCTGAATTTGCTTTTCCAGGAAATTGCTGTTATCAATAACAATATCACTGGAAATTCCTACTAAAGGATCATAGATATAAACGCCGGATTGAGAAGTGTTGAGATTGTCAAAGTTCCTGGTTGAAAGGATTAGGGAAAGGGGAGATATCTTATTATTCTCAATAGAAAATGTAGATAACTGCTGGAAAGTTCCTCCGTTCAGGGTTTTATTTTCATAGAAATTAACCCGGTTGGCTATTACAGAATTAAATTGCTGATAGACAAAAGGAGCAGTCATCATGGTTAAGTTACTACTCAGGTTATCCACTGGAACACCTGCAAGGGATCCATTGGCATTGTACTTAGCTTTTCCTATTTTATTAAAGGTGACAATATCTGAGCGTCCGTCATTATTGAAATCAGTAATAATAATATTGTGTGTGGAATATCTCGTATAGGAATACTCATCAGGCTTCCCATTCCAGAACTTCTGCCAGAAGGTAGACCTTTTGATATAATTGCTCTGTGAAGGTTTCAGGTAAGCTATTTTCTGTTGGGTATAATTTTCCTGATTTTTTGTAAAAGAAACTCCATTTCCGACATATTTCCACCAAAGAAGTGTTTCACTCTGCATTCTGTAATAGGTATCAGCCAATTTCAGTCCGGAATTATCATTTTCAGGAATTTCATATACTACCTGCGGAGTGATGAAATCAGTAAGTCCGTCACCATTGAAATCTCCCAGAAAAAGAGGGGTTTTACTTTCAAAATTAGCAAGGGCAGCATCTGATACCAATGCATTTATGGTATTGCTGCTGAAATTGATCTTGTATACTGAATATTTTGCGCTATACTTATCTACAACAAGCAATTCAGGAATACCATCACCATCAAATTCAATAGGATAAATATCTTTGCCGTGAAGATATAAGGTTTCATTCAGGATGACAGGAACCGCTTGTACAGAAGTACCGGAATTTTGTTTTCCGATTTCTACCCAGTATAAACGGTTTCCTCTTGTAAAGTCCTTCGGTTCTATAATTAAGAAGTCTACCAATCCGTCATTATTGAAGTCCCCCTGTACATATTCTCTTCTGGTTTCATCCCGGGTATAGGATGTTTCATAGGTTCCGTCACGGTAATTATCATAAGGATCCGGTGGTATATAAGTCTGAACTTCTGCCAGGCCTCCCTTTACCGGTACAATTACTTTCCTTTGCTCTCCTGTAATCAGATTTTTAACTTCAAAACTGATTTCATCTTTCAACAGCTGGTTCGAGGAAATAGTTGGATTGCTTTCATCTGCTGTCCCAACAGATGTTTCATTAACCACAATAAGCTGGTCTTTCTCAGTAATCTTATTATTAAAATCCAGTACTTTGCCAGAAAATAATAAAGTCCCGGAATTATTAGCAGAAATACCGGAAACATGGGTAGAATAATCACCTGCGCCGACCTTGATATCATAACCGCTGGTAAGCCTTTCCTGGTAGATTGGCTGTATCTTGTTATCACTACTTAAAAAATCACCCAGAGTTACACTTCCCAGCCCTGTAGTATTGCTTCCTAATGTAGATTGTGGAATTCCATCGGTCATTTTTACTGTGCCCTGGGAAGAGTTATTATAATTGAAATTAAGCGGTTTTAGGCTTTCTCCATTCTCATTGTTGACAATAACGGTTCTTAAACGTTCCACAGTATTTCCTTCAACAAAATCATGAGAAAGACTGTATTTTCTATATAGCTGAGTATATAGAGAACCTGTATTTATTTCTGATAAAACTTTAGAAGTGATATAAGCTATTCCTTTTCTGAAAACCTGTATATTCTTTTGCCTTGCTTTGTAGATGAAATTAACATAGAATTTATCATTAGCAGGACTTGTCCCTCCATATGAAATTTTTGTAACAACAGGGACATTATTCTCCACCAGGTAGGCGTAATGTATTTCATTATTGGAAGAGTCTGTAAAGGATGATATATAAAACTGACCTGTTACCAATTCCTTATATCGGGCAATCTTTCCATCAGGATACCAGATAATAAACTGATATTCTCCCGATGCAGGTTTGCTTATTTTAATCTTCGAAAATTTTTCTGTAACAAAAGTAGTTTCACTGATTTTGATCAGTCTTTGGCCATCTAAATAATAAGGATCTGTATTATCAAACTGGCTGCCTATCGTAATTCCATCTATTTCTTTACTTTTACCACCACGGGTAATAGTAGAAAGCCCTACAATATTCCATCCCCAACCAGCCTGTCCGTTTCCTGCCTGGCTATTATAAGTAAGTGATATATTAGGTTGAAAATTATTAAGCCCTTTTACAGGCTCAATGGGAAGTGTATAAGTAAGCGCTCCTGATTCACTGACACTCATTTCTGCTTTCACTGATGGATCCAATACATTGGATATAATTGTTTTTTGTGTAGCAGCAAGGTTTTCCCGGTAACCTGCAGTATTGTACTGTAACGGAATTTCTTTAACTTGCTGGGCAGGGAATAATGCCAGCAGGGCAAAGGAAATAAGTAGGGAAGATATTTTTAGTCTCATCTGTGAAATTACCATTTTAGAATGTTTTTAGATACTACCTGCCCGGAGGTTAAAATGAAATTAGCGATAAATGTTCCCGGAAGTTGACTCTGCATACTGAATGAAGTAGTATTGGTGCCGGGGGTATAATTATAGATCTGATATCCTGTAGAATTAAAGACCTGAAGGCTTTGAATTTTACCCAAAGCAGCTCCAGACCAGGAAATAGTCACATTGTAACCACTGGTGGAGGTAACAGGGTTGGGATATATGGTGATATTGTTTTTTATGTTTTCCATTTCATCGGCAGAAAAAACTGATGATCCTGAAACAGAAGTAGTACTGCCACTACAGTTCAAACCGGAAATCATATTCCCTGCACTATCATATGAAAAACAATTGTTTCCATTTCCACTATATGAACCTGGAGGAGACTGGGATATCTTTTCGATAATGATAGGGCATATTTTATCAACTAAAAAGGTTACATTATCTGACCAGTCCAGAAAGGAATAATAAGTCTGCTGTTCATCTTTTACTATAGCATCATAACTTTCCATATCAGGAACATATGTAGCATCCAAAGGATTGGGGGTATCCATTGTCATTAACGGATTAGGATGATACTGTATGGACTTTACAGTATAATAAGCAGCGGGGATTGTCCATATATTGGGTATGAAATTTATAGCGGGTTCAGTTCCAAACTCCCATACCATGGTACTTTTGTCAAAAAATGTATAGCCATTAAGAGAATATCCCAGTGTAACACGATCTTTTTTATTTCTTAAAAGAATCTGGTCCTGGTAGATAATCTGACTTTCTTTTCCTGCTGTAGTAGTAAAAAGTTCCGGAAATATAGTTGTATTATAAGGGAGTGTGGTATAAGCTACAATAAGAAACTGTCCTCTTTTAATGATCATTTCAGGAAACCAGAATATTCCCTGAAGATCTTTTAAATACCAATTTTTGAGATTAATATCCTTATCACTGTAATTATAGATCTCAATAAATTCTCCCTTATGGTGCTTGGGAGCATCAGTATACTCAGTAACTCCATTGACTATACTTTTAGTGTGAAGAATTTCGTTAAATGGGGTATTGTTATAAATCTCTGTAATCAACAGCTGGCAATAAAAAAGGGTTCCGCCACATATAAACAGAAGGAAAGAAATAATAGATTTCGTTTTCATAGATGTGTTTTTTATTTAATTCCGGACCTAAACCTTTTTGATCCGTTCTCCTATCTATTAAGAATTTTTTTACAGATTACTAATCAATCTTTGGAGATTCTGGGTATGGGTAATTTTGGTGAAATTTCTGTTCTGATTTATTAAAGCCAGAGCCTGTATGAGATTATCAGAAGATTCAATATAAGATTGGGGATTAGTAACAATACTCAAAATTTTTTTTTTGCCTTCATTATCTCCACTTTTTGCATAATAGTTTGCTGCCAGCATATTCATACGATCTATGGTGTGTGTATTGGAAATCCCATACATATTCTTACATTGGTTCAGTATTTTGACTTTGGCTCCATTAAGTTGACTATTCATTATGTCAAGTTTGATTTTCCGGGTCGTAAACTCAAACTTTTTATCAGGAGAATCTGCGTGGCTTTCTAAAAAGGATAATAATGAAGGTACTGAAGTAGGTAAAGGAGTATGCTGATGCTGGGCTTTTTTTGTATAAGCATCGAATAAAGCCAATGCTGACCAAAAATTGTTTTTTAAAACATGATTTTGAGTTTCTATAGTTATTAATGTATCATATTTTTTTTGCAGTTTTGATAAATCCCGGATATATTTTAAAAATAACGGATCATTTTTATCTACCGTATTATAATAGGAAATTGCTTTATTTAAAGCTTCTGCATTATTTTTCTCTTTGCGGAGTTTTCTTAAAGAAATCGCATAAAGTTCCCGGATGTGCCGAATACGATCCTTAGAATAAGGTTTAGCAAGTAGTGTGTTAAGTTTCGCTTCTACTTGGGTGGTGCTCAGAATATCAAACCTGTGCTTAAAACTCTTTTGATGCTCCTTGCGATAGGATTTCAAAGCAGTATTCTGTTTAGGATTTTGAGTATCGGCATTCCATTCGAGAAGCCTAGAAATTTTAATATATTGTTTCTTCAGATTTTTGTTTCCAGGATCATCCTGAACGAGAGCCTCATATTTTTGTTGGATATCAGACAGCAATCTTCCATTGAAGTTAATAAGCTTTTTTATCTTTTTATTTCCAACAGAAGCTGTAAGATACTCTTTATATAGCCGCTGCTCAAGTTCTGTGTTATTGGGATTAGCAGAAAGTGCTGATTTTAGCATAACAATGACCTCCCATCCTTTCTTTTGTGACAAAAGTATTTTTCTCATACCATCATAAGCCCTTATCTCATTCGGAAATTGAATTATGATTTTTTCATAGATCTGCTTTGCCTGATTATATTGTTTTTGCTTTCTGAGATCTGCTGCTGATTTTAATAAGGCATTAACATCCGTGGGAGGGAACTTTATTCTTTCTTTTGAGAATAAAAAACTAGGAATTAGGAGAGAAGCAAACCCTAAAGAACTTAGGGATAAAAATTTTTTTCTGGTTATCATTGAAAGTGTTTTTTAAAAGAAGGAGAAGAGAGGATTACAAGCCTCCATTTTGGCACCACGAGAGTTATAAATTCAAATGTTTGACTTCTCCTTGATTGCAAATATAATATTATTTTACAATAGAATTCTATTTATTTTTAAAAAAAACATATGATTGTTTGATAATATATCTGATTTATGTATTTTTTATTACTTGTTCTATATTTATTGTTAATTTTTACTATGAATTTTATTATTAAAAGTGAAAAATAAATAAATGTTTCCCAGTGCTAATTTTTAGATTTTCCTGTTTTTTAACTTTTTCGTTATCCAATACCACAGTTCTCAGGATATAATCCTTTCACCTGATATTTCGCTTCCCACTCTTCAAGCAAATATAAAATCGGCAGCAAAGCCAATCCTTTTTCTGTAAGAGAATATTCTACTCTTGGAGGAAGTTCTTTAAACTCTTCACGGATAACCAATCCATCGGTTTCCATTTCCCTCAGCTGATCAGTCAGAACCTTTCTGGAAATGACATTAATGCGTACGGCCAGTTCCCCGAAACGTAATTTCCTGTCTTTGATAACAAGAACAATAATAGGCTTCCATTTGCTTCCTAAAGCTGCCATTGCCTTACCCAGAGGGCAGCTGTATTGCATTAATTCATTCTTTTTCATAGAGAGATGTTTATTTTAAATATCATACAGAACCGAAGTTTCATACGTTACTTTGATGTTACTAATGTAGGTTACTGCGAAGTTACCACTATTTTTTTAGTAAAAGATACAAAAGTGAACTATTATTAGTTACTTTGTGTAACAATTATAAAATATAAATTTAAATATGAGCACATCATCATTATTTAAACCGTTTCAATACAAGAATTTACATCTTAAAAATAGAATTGTAATGGCTCCAATGACCAGAGCACAGTCTGATAATGGAGTTCCAACCCAAAACATCGCAGATTATTATGGAAGAAGAGCTGCCTCAGAAGTAGGACTGATTCTTTCTGAAGGAACTGTGATCAACAGACCGGGATCAAAAAACTTGCAGAACATTCCTGATTTCTATGGTACAGAAGCTTTAAATGGCTGGAAAAACGTCATCGATACTGTACATCAGAATGGAGGTAAAATGGGTCCTCAGATCTGGCACGTAGGAGATACAAGAATGTCCGAAGACTATCCGTTGGTTCCAATGGAAAAGGCTTCCACAATGACGATTGAGGATATTCAGGATACGATTGCACAGTTTGCAGCATCAGCAAAATCAGCAAAAGAGCTTGGTTTCGACTGTCTTGAAATTCATGGCGCTCACGGATACCTTATCGACCAGTTTTTCTGGGAAGTTAGCAATACAAGAACTGACGAATACGGTGGTAAAACATTAAAAGAAAGAAGCAGATTTGCTGTTGAAGTCGTAAAAGCAATCAGAGCAGCAGTAGGAGAGGACTTTACCATTATCATCCGTCTTTCTCAGTGGAAGCAGCAGGATTATAAAACCAGACTGGCATTTACTTCAGGCGAGATGGAAGACTGGTTATTACCATTAAAAGAAGCTGGAGTAGACATTTTCCACTGTTCACAGCGTCGTTTCTGGGAGCCGGAATTTGAAGGCTCTGATTTAAACTTTGCAGGATGGGCAAAAAAAATTACAGGGCAGCCAACCATTACAGTAGGTTCTGTAGGCTTAAACGGAGATTTCCTTAATGCTTTTGCAGGGCAGGGAACAGAAAAAAGTGATCTTACGGAGCTGATCAGAAGACTTGACAATGAAGAATTTGATCTGGTTGCAGTAGGAAGAGCTATTCTTCAGGACCATCAGTGGGTACAGAAGATCAAAGATGGTAATACAGAAGCTCTTCTTGACTTTTCAGCAGAGAGTATGGGCGTTTTATTTTAATATCATAATGAATTGTGAATTCGTTTCGCATTGGTTTCTTAACAGCATAATTTATTCACTTGCGAAGAGGAATTGACGATTCAACCTGGTATTAAATCAGCATAATTCACTTTATTTTATATTTAATTTTCACCTATTTATTAAAGAACCCGCTCACAGAATTTTCATGAGCGGGTTTTAACAGATTTAAATATCTAAAACTGCCTGTAATTGGCAGAAATGATTTCCTTATAAACCAATATTCTTGGTCGGTTTCAATTGTTTTAAGATGCTTTTTGGGATTGCATTTTTGTGAACAAGGATTGCTGTTGATTTGTATTCAACATAAGGTCTTGTTACATAAAGGTATCCGGCAAAATCATTGGTTACTCCCCATGAGTTTTTTACCATATAATACTCTTTACCCGTTTGATCTTTTGCCAAACCTACGATATGCATACCGTGATCATCCGTTGTAGAAAGGTTATTAAGTGCTTTCTGACGCATGTCTTCAGTGATGGTTTTATCTTTTTTAGGCTCTGTAAACAAAGTCTGTTTGTTCTCTGCAGTGATTTGGTCAAGATCCATGTCCGGAACATAAGCTACACCATTTTTATAAGAGAAATAAGGCTCAGAAACATCAGTTGCCCAACCTACAGAATATCCTTTATTTACAGCGTTGTCTATGATTGCTGTAAGATCTTTCATCGGAACATTCCAGTCAGAATCGTGGCTCCAGTTATCAGGAATCGGAACTACAAATTTCTGAAAATACGGATAATCTTTATAGGAAGATAATTCTACATAATCTTCAGGATTGATTCCTACCACTTCCTTAGCAAATGTTTTCGGAGTGTAGTTTTTCCCTTCATACGTAAAGTTGGCTGGTACTTTTCCTAAATATTCATCAAGAATAGCATCTACAGAATCCATCCAGTTATCTGTCAGTTTTCCTTTTGAGGAAGCCTGCACCAGACTGTCAAGAACCGGCTTCAGTTTCCCTTGCATTTCTTTGAAATTGTTGGTTGTTTGTCCGGATTTTAATCCAGTGTAAACATCCTGAGGAACTGCTCCGTACTTCTTATACATATTGATTACGTCATGAAGTTCTCCTCCGTCACCCCAGCTGATAGCACCATTATTTAAAACATATAATTTTGCTTTGTCGTGGTAAGAGTTTCTTGCCGTAAAGATTTCAGCAAGATCTACAGGTTTTTTGCCCATTCTCTGCATTTCAGATTCAAGGAAAGAGTTTCCTGAGTAGCTCCAGCAAGTTCCTGATGAACCCTGGTTCTTTACAGAAGTTGCACCCACGTCTTTTAATGTTGTGAACTGAAAATTAGCGTTTTGTGATTGGTTGTTTTTTAACTTGTTGATTAAGTCATCTTGGGCAAACATCATACTTCCTGCAGACAAAACAAAAAGTAATGATGCAATTTTGGCATTTTTCATTACTATAAAAAGATTATTTGTATTAATAGTCGTTGATAATAGAGATTTGTTACAGATAGAAAAGTTAAATTTGAAATTAAGAAAAATACAAAAAACTTAATAATATAGGCTCATTTATCCCTTTACTCAAAAAAGTTGATCATGTTTCCAACTCTTATAAAAGTTTCTGCATCTATAATAATATAACTCCTGACTATGGAACAAGAATTATTATTGGAATGCCAGCGTAACAACCGCAACGCCCAGCGGAAAGTTTACGAGAAAATGGCGGGCAGGCTTTATTCAGTCTGCAGACGCTATTTGAAAAATGAAGAAGACATAGAAGAAGTCTTGGCTGATACATTCTACAAGATCTTCACGAAAATTACCCAGCTCCAGAATGCTGATACCTTTGAAGCATGGGCGAGAAAAATAGCGGTGAACGAATGCCTTCAGAAATTAAGATCCCGCAAAGGACTGTTTATTTCCCTGGAAGAAAACTTTATTGATCATTCTGAAGGAACTACAGAAAGCCTTTCTCTGGAAAAAGATATTCTGAGCTTACTGAATTTTCTCCCGGAAGGCTGCAGAGCCATCTTTAATCTTTTTGCTATTGAAGGATATCCTCATAAAGAAATAGCCACCATGCTTTCCATCAGCGAAGGAACATCAAAATCACAGCTCAATTTTGCACGAAAAAAGCTGCAGGAACTTCTCGTGAATCAAAACATTTAAACTTTTACAACAATGGAAAATAATCATATAGATCAACAATTCAATGAAGCTTCCAGGCTTTCAGAAGAACCAACTGTTTTTCCTGGTTTTGATAAAGTATGGGGAAAAATTGAGGAAAAATTAGATAAAAAAGAAGAGAAAAAGAAAATCAGTTCTATCTGGCTGCCCTATGGTATTGCCGCAAGTTTGATGATTGGTTTGGGAGCTTTTTATTTTATGAATAAAAATGAGGTTACAGAACCTTTACAACCTGTAATTGCAGAGAATGCAAGTTCAAGTGGCCCGATTAAAAAAACGGATATTGCAAGAATAGACAGTACTATAAAGGAGAATATCAGAAAAGAAGAGTTGCCTTTATCTGTGCCTGATCCCATAGCATATCAATCTTCAGCAGTTGTGGGAACAGACTCATATAAAACGCATCCGAGCTGTAACATACCGACAGTAAAAGCTCCTGATAAAATAACAGCATCTTTGCCTCAGATATACAGTGATACCTTAAAAACAAAAGAAATTGACGAAGTTATTGTCAATGCGTATGGGATTAAAAAGAGTTATGAGTCCGTTACAGCATCTTCAACAGTTATGATTGCTTCTACAGATAAAATTCCTGTGCATGCTCCGGCTGCCGTTTCTTCATTGCAGGGAACTGTTCAGGGAATTCAAATCAATGGACCAGGAAATCGGGGTAGCCATATCGCTCCTGGATATATTAAAAATAATCAGCTGATGATCAGAGGAGCTGCGTCTGTAAAATCGGAAAATAAAGCATTGTTTGTTATTAATGGAGTCGTAAAATCAGAGGAGGAACTCAGAAAATTAGACCCTAATAAAATTGAAAGCATAAATGTCTTAAAAGGTTACTCTGCTACTGCTATCTATGGAAGTAAAGCAGCAAATGGAGTAATTGTTGTAACCACCAAAGATCTTTCAAGGAGAGAAAGGAAAAAATTGGAAAAACTGCAGGAGGAGATCAGTAAACAGCGGCAGATCACTTCGGTTACTCAAAATAATGAAAGCTATGATGCTTTTGTTGAAAATCCTTTTGAACTGACCCGAAGCCAGCCGTTATCTACTTTCTCTATTGATGTTGATAACGCTTCTTATTCCAATGTAAGAAGGATGATCAATAATGGTCAGGCAGTCGATAAAAATGCTGTAAGAATTGAAGAAATGGTTAATTATTTTAAATATGATTACCCTCAGCCTAAAAATGGAGATCCTTTTTCAATCAATACAGAATATAGCGATTCCCCATGGAATCCTAAACATAAATTACTTAAAATAGGTCTTCAGGGGAAAAATATTCCAATAGACAAACTGCCTGCATCCAACCTTGTATTTCTTATTGACGTTTCAGGCTCAATGAATGAAGAAAATAAATTACCATTATTAAAATCTTCCTTTAAAGTGCTGCTGAATCAGCTCAGACCAAAAGATAAAGTAGGAATTGTAGTCTATGCAGGAAGTGCAGGAATGGTTTTACCTCCTACCTCAGCAGGAGAAAAAGATAAAATTATTGAGGCTTTGGATCGTCTTCAGGCCGGAGGAAGCACAGCCGGAGGAGCAGGAATTGAGCTTGCTTATAAACTGGCGCAGGAAAACTTTGTAAAAGATGGAAATAATCGTGTTATTATTGCAACCGACGGAGACTTCAATGTAGGGATGTCTTCCACCTCAGACCTTAAAACACTGATTGAAGATAAAAGAAAATCAGGAGTTTTCCTTACTTGTTTAGGTTTTGGGATGGGCAATTATAAAGATAATACACTGGAAACCCTTGCCGATAAAGGAAATGGGAATTACGCTTATATTGATAATATGCAGGAAGCGAATAAATTTCTGGGGAAAGAGTTTGCAGGAAGTATGTATGCTATTGCCAAAGATGTAAAAATCCAGATTGAATTTAATCCTGAATATGTAAAATCATATCGCCTGATTGGTTACGAGAATAGGAAGCTAAAAAATGAAGACTTTGCAAATGATAAAATCGATGCCGGAGAATTGGGAAGCGGACACACAGTTACCGCTTTGTATGAGGTGATTCCAGCAGATGTAAAATCGGACTTTGCTCCTAAAGAAAGCACCCTGAAATATACACAAAATACTTCATCGAAAGAATTTGGAGAGGAACTGGCAACGATTAAATTCAGATATAAAAAGCCTGACGGAGATACCAGTCGTGAAATAAGTCAGATTGTTAAAAATACAGAGAACAGAATATCTTCAGCAAGTCCGGATTTTAAATTTGCATCTTCCGTAGCTTGGTTCGGGTTAGTCCTAAGAAACTCAGAACTTATTAACAAAAAAGATCTTTCCGATATTGAAAACCTTGCTAAACAGGGAAAAAGTAAGGATGAAGAAGGCTATCGTTCAGAATTTATAAGGCTGATAGAGAGCTATAAAACAATTCAAAAGTAATTTTTAAGAGAAAAATCTGTTTTATTTAATAATTATTGAGGTTTGAATTTATTTTAATAATTTCCTGTCGAAATTTTTAAAGATGAAAAAAATTGTAATAACCATGCTAGTGCTTGTTGCATTGACAAGCTGTAAAATTCAAAAAAATACTGAAACATCTGGTGAACCAAAGACTTACAGTGTCAGGAAGGATAAAGATCAGGATAGGATTCCTAATCAATTAGATAAATGTCCTGATATTGCCGGTCCGGTAGAAAATGAAGGTTGTCCGTGGGTAGAGTCGGATGGAGATGGTGTTATTGATAAAGATGACGCATGTCCTACAGTGGCAGGACCTCCTGAAAATAATGGATGTCCATGGCCGGACACAGATGGAGATGGTGTTTTGGATAAAGATGATGCCTGTCCTACGGTTCCAGGATTGCCTGAATATAATGGCTGTCCAAAACCAAAATCAGTTACTGCAATGGAAGTAGAAAGTTCCATAAAATTCCATGAATCAGGAAGAGTGTATGACCATCAGGTAGGTGACAAAAAAAATGGTGAAAAGGCTACAAAAAAAGCTGATCAGGATATTGATTATAACAATGAAGAATATGCAGCGTTAGTTGAAAATGCATTTGAATTAACCCGTAATCAACCTGTTTCTACCTTCTCTATTGATGTAGACAATGCTTCCTATTCCAATGTCAGAAGAATGATCAGTTACGGAGGTAAGGTTGATAAAAACTCAGTGAGAGTAGAAGAGATGATCAATTATTTTAAATATGATTATCCCCAGCCTGAAACTGGTCATCCTTTCTCGATTAATACTGAATATGGTAATTCTCCATGGAATCCTAAACATAAATTGCTCAAAATAGGACTTCAGGGGAAAAATATTCCGATGGATCGTCTGCCTGCTTCCAATATTGTTTTTCTTATTGATGTTTCAGGTTCAATGAGTGAGGAAAATAAACTGCCATTGCTGAAGTCTTCTCTTAAAGTTTTACTGAACCAGCTCAGACCTAAGGATAAAGTTGGGATTGTAGTATATGCGGGTAGTGCAGGAATGGTACTACCACCAACGTCAGCAGGTGAAAAAGAAAAAATAATTCAGGCACTAGATAAGCTCGAGGCAGGAGGAAGTACAGCAGGAGGGGCAGGAATTGAACTGGCCTATAAACTAGCGAAGCAAAACTTTATAAAAGGAGGAAATAACAGAGTTGTTCTGGCAACAGATGGTGATTTTAATGTGGGAGCTTCTTCTACCACCGATATCGAAACGCTGATCACACAAAAAAGGAAAACAGGGATTTTCCTTACCTGCCTTGGCTATGGAATGGGAAATTACAAAGACAATACCATGGAAATTCTGGCGGACAAAGGAAATGGAAATTATGCCTATATTGATAATATGCAGGAAGCCAATAAATTCCTGGGAAGAGAATTTGCAGGAAATATTTATACCATTGCCAAAGATGTAAAAGTGCAGATTGAATTTAATCCTAAATATGTAAAATCATACCGACTGATCGGCTATGAAAACAGAAAACTGAGAAATGAAGACTTTGTAAATGATAAGATTGATGCAGGAGAACTAGGAAGCGGACATACAGTAACTGCTTTATATGAAGTTATCCCGGCAAATGTAGATTCTGAATTTATTCCTAAAGAAACAAAATTGAAATACTCTGAAATTTCTAAGAAGAAGAACTTTGGAGATGAAATGGCAACAGTAAAGTTCCGGTACAAAAAACCTGATGGAGACAAAAGCATTGAGATGACTAAAGTGATTAAAAAAGAAGATAAATCTGCAGTAAGTCCGGATTTTAAATTTGCATCTTCCGTAGCCTGGTTCGGGTTAGTACTAAGAAACTCAGAACTGATTACAAAAAAAGATCTTTCTGATATTGAAAACCTTGCTAAACAGGGAAAAAGTAAGGATGAAGAAGGCTATCGTTCAGAATTTATAAGGCTGATAGAGAGCTATAAAACAATTCAAAAATAGTTTATAAAAAAAGAAATTTCCCCGGAAATTTCTTTTTTTATATTTTTAAGCATACTAATAACTGATGAAAAAGAATTATTTGCTGTTGCTGCCATTTACGATTACCCTATTACAGGCACAAAATTCACAACTCTATTACTCTGGAAAATTTTTAACAACTAAAGATAAAGAACAGAACTTTTTAAAGGTTTATAATAAAAACAGCGGTATCTATGAACTGACTGATGAGAAAGGATTTGCTATTATTGCGGCTAAACCTTATGATACCCTAGTGTGGAACCAAGGGAAAAATACCCATATTATTTCTTCTTATGAACTCAGGGAATTAAAAACGATTCTGGAAAATCAGACAGGAAGTAAAAGTGTT
Source organism: Chryseobacterium sp. FG46 (assembly GCF_057809135.1). Lineage (NCBI taxonomy): Bacteria > Pseudomonadati > Bacteroidota > Flavobacteriia > Flavobacteriales > Weeksellaceae > Chryseobacterium > Chryseobacterium sp. FG46. The sequence goes on from NZ_JBMDJJ010000002.1 coordinate 110,746, forward strand.
GGAAACATTTACAGTAAAGCTTATGACAGTCTTGTTTCAAAGGAGATTAAAGACGATTTCAGTATTGAAAAAACTAAAACCCAACTCAGTAATAGATCGCATTCTTATTTTGATGAAATAAGAAAACTAAAGCAAAAAAATGATACTGTTTATGTTTTAAAAAGGATCAATGAGACAACATTACTGTTTAACGGAAGTTTTACCACATCTTTTGATATTAAAAACAGAAATGCTGTTCCAGGGACTCAAAATAAGTATGTTCAGGGAAGATCAGAAAACGGAAATCTTGTTTGGAAAGGTCCTGAAACGAATGAAATGTTCAGTTTTGGACCAGATCTATTTACCCTTGGATTTAATGGATTACCTTATGAGTACGACCAGAATGGAAAACTGATTCCGTGGGTTAATGGACTTCACCGTGCGCAAAGATATGATAATAACCTTTTTAAAACCACAGTAGGTTATAATAACCAGCTGAATGTAAATGCTTTTATAAAACAGGGTTACAATGAAAAATTCCGTCTTTCACTGAATCTGGGGCAGCAAAAGAACCAGATGTATTTTATTGATCAGTTTGATATTACCAATACCCTTAAAGCAAAACTGAATGCAGATTTGGGTAGATATTACATTAATCTGGCTTTTAATTACGAAGAAGATAAAGCAACCAATACCAATAGAATAGGCCTGTTCAACAGAGCTTACCAAAACTCATTGTTAACACCGGTTTCTTTTTCAAACGAACAAAATATTTTCCTGAATAATGGCTCACAGAGAAGTTACAGCAATAATGCAGACAATCCTTCATTCCTTTTTGAGCAGGATAGCAAATACCGCTATAAGAATCGGGACAGGCAGTTGAGTCTTAATGTAGCGAAAGACTGGGGCAGTTTTAAACTGAATATCAGTCAGTCCTACGAGAATATTACTAGCTGGAATCAGGATCAATATCAACCTTCTACTTATGGTTATATCAACGGAATATCCAATGAAAGGATTCAAAACAACAGTTCCTATCATTCCAATATACAGGGTTCTTATTCATTGGGAGGCTATGACTTTAGAAATACTTTCAGTCTGAATTTTATTTTAAACGATAAAAAATCTGATGTTTATAACAGCCTGACCCACCAAAAATATTTCTATCAGAGAACTTCACAGGATCATATTTTTAATTACAATATGAACATCCGCGATTATGATTTTGAAGCAGGTTTTAATCTTGGGAATTCATTTTACATCTCCAATACTTCCCTTAAAAATAATTATTGGCTTCCAAAGGCTAACTTTTATCTGAAGTTCAATGAGATCTTCAATTGGTATAACCACAGTTTTAAATTACTGGGAAGTTACACCCAATTAAGCTCCGAGCCGGAAATAACAAGATCCTATGCTCCATATTCTACTACTTTGCTGAACGCAGAAAATTACAATCAATATTTTCCGGTACAGGAAGTAGACAGTTTCAGAGGTTTGTCCAATATCAATACTAGGGAATGGAAAATTGGAGCCAGGCTGAATCTTGGGTATAAAATAAGTATAGAAGGAGAGTATTTTAATAAAAAGAATAAAGATGATATATTTCCTGTTTTTGAAAACAATCAGCTAAGATTAAAGAATGTAGCAGATCATACCTACAGCGGATATGAATTCAATTTTGCTTACGAAAAGTTGCAGCTTGGATATGATCTGTATATCACCAATAAAGTTTCATTCTTTAAATACAAAGATATTGTAGACCGCATGGCTCCGGGATATCAGAACCTTGCCGTTTCGGGATTTAAAGACATTTACAAAACATTGGCAGAAGGTCAGGTTTTGGGTGCTGTCATGGGAAGTTACTTTGAAAGAAATGCAGCCGGACAACTGATCATTGATGAGTTCGGTTTTCCTAAAAAAGCAGACGGTATGAAAATTATTGCAGATCCTACACCGGATTTTGTGATGAAATTCAATCATAGTTTTGCCTATAAAAACTGGTCTTTAGATATCAACTGGGAATGGAAAAAAGGAGGTCATCTTTGGAACGGGACACAGGCTGTTCTCGATTACTACGGTCGTTCTTATGGCTCAGGAGAAGAAAGGAATATCAAAAATTATATTTTCGAAGGCATACAGGCCAATGGAACTGTCAACCAGATTCCTGTGGATTTTTATGATCCCAATCAGAATGTTCTGGAAAACAGATGGTCGAGGTACGGTTATTTAGGAGTAGCTGAAAATTATGTTCAAAAAGCAGATTATGTAAGGATCAATAACATATCCCTATCCTCAGATTTCCCGATTAACAAGAATAAACAGACTCTCAGACTGACTTTTTATGTAAATAATATCATGCTTTGGCAGGCCAATAAAGGCGTGGATCCTAATCAGAATTTCTACGATTTGAGTAATGGAAGAGGACTGGATTTTTTTAATCTTCCCTCCTTTAAAACATTTGGCTGTATTGTTTCACTTAAATTTTAACTCATGAATCTCAAGTTTATATCCACCTATATCATCCTGCTTTGCTTATTGTTTTCAGCCTTTTCTGTGAAAGGCCAGCAACCATTTCAGGATTTTGAAAAAGAAAAGACCTACATTCAGACCAATCATGTTTTTTATAAACCTGGAGAGCAGATGTATTTTAAAATATATATTGTAAAAGGAAGCAATAATTTACCGGTCGAAGAAAGCAGAGTCGTCAATTTCGAAATAACAGATCCGGCAGGAAGTGTTGTAAAAAAATTAAAATATGAAATTACCAATGGATATGCCCGGGGAGACTTCTATTTTGCTGAAGACATGAAGGGTGGCATCTATAAAATAAGAGCTTTTACCAACTGGATGCAGAATGAAGAAGGAAAAAATACCTTCGAAAAAGAAATTACCCTTCAGAAAATTGTATCTCCAAGGATTTTAATGAAGCTGGATTTTCCGAAAAAAGGATATGGACCGGGAGATGAGGTGACCGCAGATTTTTCAATGAGAAGTCTTAGCAATCTTCCGATCCCTTTTTATGAAGCTGATTATACGGTAATGCACAATGGAGAAACTGTGTCAGAAGGAAAATTTATAACTGATAAAGAAGGCAAAAAGCTTTTGGCCTTTAAGCTTCCTGAAGTTTTGAAATCCTCTGATGCTCTTTTGAATATCAAAGTGAATTTTGATGGATTTACAGAATCCATTTCCAGAAATATTCCTATTGTTCTGAATAATCTGGATGTGAAATTCTTACCCGAAGGCGGAACTTTTATCAATGGAATAGAGCAGAATATAGCCTTTAAGATTCTGGATGAGTTTGAAAAGCCTGTAGATGCTGTTCTGGCAGTTTACAATCAGAATCACGAAAAAATAAAAGAGATTTCAGCCTATAATTTCGGAATGGGAAGCTTACGGTTTACGCCTAAAATAGGAGAAACTTATTATGCAAAAGTTCTGAAACCTGAAAATATTACCCAGACTTTTAATCTCCCGGCAGCAAAAAATGAAGGACTGATTTTGAATATTCAGAATGAAAATAAAAATCTGAATTTCACCATCGTTTCTACCCGGGAAAAAACAATTACCCTGCAGGGAAGTTTCCGCGGAAAAGAAGTTTACAGCAAAATAATTTCACTGAAAAAAGGAATGAATTTGTTGGAAATTGCAGAAAAGGATTTCCCTACAGGAATCTGTAGATTCACTGTTCTGGAAAACAACATTCCGCTTGCAGAAAGAATTGTTTTTACCAATAAAGTAAACCAGCTGAATATAAAAGTTACTCCTGTAAAGCAACATTATCTGCCAAGAGAAAAAGTAATACTGAAGATTGAAACTACCGATGAAAATAATAAACCTGTTCCCGCCAACCTCGGAGTAAGTGTAGTAGATGATAAGCTATGGACGTATGCTGATGATAAGCAGAATCATATTATTTCCTGGCTTTTGATGGACTCTGAGCTTAAAGGGAAGATTGAAAAGCCTCAGTTTTATTTCGATAAAAAAGAAGAAAAAGCAGATAAAAGCTTAGACCTTGTTATGCTGACAAACGGCTACCGATATTTTGAGCCTATTCCGGAAATTGTGAAGAGCAATAAATACAAATACCTTCCTGAAAAGAAAAACACAATCTATGGCGTGGTAGAAGATGAAAACAAAAAAACAGTGAAAGCAGATGTCTTTCTTTTGGACACCTATAATAAAAAGATCCTCAAACAGGCTGTTGCTGAAAACGGGAAGTTTTATTTTTCGGATTTAAATGCAAATAATTCTTATAAAATTGTTGCAAAGTCTTTTCAGCCTAAACATCAGCTGAAAATTCGAATTCTGTCTTATAATCTGGATATTAATCCTTTAGCAAAACAGAAACTTACCCATATAGACGTAGAAGAAATTGTAAAGGAAGCTGAAAGAAAAGAAGAAGTCAAAACAGAAAACAGAAACAATACCAGTCAGCTGAATAATCCCGGCAGATCAAAAACCGATACAATCAGTAGAAATAAGAGTATTGAAGAAGTAATTGTTGTGGGGTACGGTGTAAAGAAAGATCAATTAACGGTTGCTTCTACCACAGTAGCATCTGCTATGGAACTTCAAAACTCCAATGTAACTTCCGTATTGAATGGGAAGGTTGCCGGATTAGTTGTAACTGGTGGCGGGCAGCCGGGTGCAGGAGAACAGATCAATATCAGAGGAACGGCCTCTATTAGCAACAAAAATCCTTTATTCATCGTGGATGGCGTTCCTGTAGAAAACTTTAATACTACCATCAACCCAAATGACATCAACAGCATTACCGTTTTGAAAGATGCTGCTGCTACCGCTATTTACGGAAGCAGAGCTGTGAATGGAGTTATTATTGTGACCTCACTTAAAAACAGAAAATCAGAAATAAGTTTTGATATAACTCCGAAATCTTATTTTGCCATAGAAACTTTGCCTTATGGAAGACTTGTTTCATATGCCGGGGCAAGAGAATTTGTGTATCCTGAATATAAAACAACCAATACCTCTTACCGTTTTGATTACAGGGAAGCGCTTTACTGGAATCCGGTAGTAGAAACCGATAAAAATGGAAAAGCAAAAGTAGAGTTTTATAATTCGGATGCCAATTCCACTTTCAGAATTATGACAGAAGGAATTGCTGCATCAGGACTTGTGGGAAGAGATGAAACAACCTATGCTGCGCAGAGTTTAATTTCGATAGATACCAAAATTCCTCAATACCTCACGAGAACAGATCAGATGATAATTCCGGTGGTCATTAAAAATAATTCTCCCGAAACCCGTAAAATGACCATGGAGGTCATTGTTCCGAACCATGTGAAACTCATCAGTTCTGATAGTCTGATTACTCTGAAACACCTAGAATCAGGAAGATTATTTGTCAGAATACAGACAGATGAGGTGGTGAATTCCAATATCCAGTTTACCATAAAATCCGGAGAGTTGAGAGAAACGGTGATCCTTCCGTTTAAAGTAGAAGAAAAAGGATTTCTTCATCAATTTTCCATCATTAATAATGAAACAGAAGATCTTAAAATCAATATTCCGGAGTATATCAATGGAAGCCTGTATTCATCCTATTATGTATTTGAAAATACAGCTCTGAAGATGTTTGAAGACATAGAACAGCTGAAAAAAGAACCTTACGGATGCTTTGAACAGCTTTCTTCTACCGTATATCCTAACATTTTTATTCTTGATTACTTAAAGTCAAATAAAAAAATAGACACAGCAACTGAAAATCTGGTGATAAAAAACCTGAAAAAAGGCTTCCAGAAGCTGCTGAGTTATAAAAATAAAGACGGAGGTTTCGGATATTTCAGTTCTGCAGAATCAGATGTTGCTCTTTCCGCATTTGCGTTATTGGAATTTACGGAATTAAAGAAGTATGTAAATCCGGATGCTAAGCTTATCCAGGAACTTTCTTCATTTATTCTGTCAAAAAAGAATGCAAACGGATTATTCGAAGTAAGAAAACCCTATGAGTCTAAAAAAGATTTTTCGGAATATTCATGGTCAAGAAACATGTATGTTATATACGCTTTATCCAAACTTGGGTTTAAAAATGAAATTGAAGATTCCTTTCAGGTAATGCTGAAAAGAGCTTTAGCTACAAAAGACTCTTATCAGTTGGCTTTGCTTGCCAATGCTGCCGTTCACTTAGGAAAACAAAAGGAATATGATGAACTGATTCGGATACTGGATCAGCAGTATAAAACGAAGAATATAAAAACTAAAGTCACTTTTACTGGTTCATGGGGAATGTCTGCCGATGCAGAAACACTTTCGTTATACCTTATGGCACTTCAGAAAGATGAGAAACTTAATCAGTTGAAAATCGCTGAAGCGGCTGATCAGCTTATTAATTTCAATGGATATTACGGGTTTGGTTCTACACAGGCTACTACATTGGCGATACAGGCATTGTCTGAGTTTTTCTCTAAAAATAACGAGTTATACGGATCTGAAAAGCCGGTGATCACCATTAATAAAGCACAAATTTCACCTATGATAAGTGCTTCATCAGCATTTAAAACCGGAGAAAATACTATGAATGTTCATTATCCAAATAAGAGTGGATTGCCTTATAAACTGGAATATCAATATTACACCCTGCAGGCTCCGGAAAGCAAGGATATTCCTCTTACCATGGAGACCAAATTAAAATCAGGAACGTTAAAAATAGGAGAGACCAACAGAATGACCATTATTGTCAAAAACAAAATAAACGGTGAGCTGCCAATGACCATTGCAAAGATTGGTATACCAGCAGGACTGACTCTGCAAAATGCCTTACTGAAAGACATGGTTGATAAAAAACAGGTTTCTTACTATGAAATTTTCGACAACTATCTGGTTTTATACTGGGAACATTTCAATGCTGAGGAAACAAAGACTATTAATCTTGATCTCAAAGTAGAATTTGCCGGAACGTATACAGGGAAATCAAGCAATGTATATCTGTATTATATGCCGGAAGCAAAATATTGGAATCAAGGCATTACAACCCGTATTGAACCTTAATTTTTATATATTAAAACAGACATTCTAAGGAGGTCTGTTTTATTTTTAAAATTAATTTTCAAAAATTATTGAAAATTCAAAAAATATAATTATATTTGTTATAGAAATTAAAAACAAAACAAGATGCAACTTTCAGAAGCAAAAGAAAAATACATTCAGACCTGGGGAACCTTTGCTACCAATTGGGGAATCAACCGTACGATGGCACAGGTACATGCACTGCTTCTGGCTAGCGGAAGACCTCTGTCTACTGATGAAGTGATGCAGCAGCTGGAGATTTCAAGAGGAAATGCCAATATGAATCTACGTGCTCTGATAGACTGGGGAATTGTGAAGAAAGAGTTTGTGAAAGGTGACCGTAAAGAATATTTCGTTGCCGAAAAAGATGTCTGGTATCTGTTCAAACAAATTACTAAAGAACGCAGAAAAAGAGAGATAGAACCTGTCATTTCCTTTCTTGAAGAATTAAAGAATATTGAGGATAAAGATTCGGAAGAAGCTCAGGAATTTATTAAGCTGATGAATGACTTCAGTTCTGTCACCGGGAAAATCAACAATATCATGGACCTGGCGATAAAAAGTGATGACCACTGGCTGGTAGGAAAGATTACCAATCTGCTGAAATAAAACAAAAGAGGATGAAAATCCTTTTTTATTTCAATTTAATTTTCAAAAATTACTGAAAATATAAAATATATAAAATGTTTAATATTGTATCATATGTGATTTTCCTTTGCATCAGCTCATATATAACAATTGATGTGGGAAGAAGATGCTATCATGAAGGAAAAGCCTATCTTAAATATTTACTTCATGATGATGGTCTTTGCCTTACAATTAATAGGATACTTCTTGGATGTTATTATTTGGTGAATTTAGGATATATCGCAATAAATCTTACAGCCTGGAGTACCATAAACAACTTCGAAGATATGATAACTGTAACAGCAGAAAGAATTGGAAGTATCATTTTAATTCTTTGTTCATTGCATTACTTGAACATTTTCATCTTTTACTTTCTGAGAAATAAATTAACATTAAAATAATATTACTATGGCAACTACAGTTTTAACCGCAACGTATAATTTTTCAGCGTACATGATCTATTTACCAATTGTAATTACCCTTACTGTATTGGTATCACAGTTTTTATTTAAAAATTCGAAGACATTCATGATTGATATTTTTCATCAGGAAAAAGAAATTGCCATGGCAACCAACTCTCTTTTTAAAATAGGCTTTTACCTTTTAAACATTGGTTTTGCTCTTTGCATCATTGAATTTTTCCAAATTGAATCCATCGAAAGGCTGGTTGTAGCACTGAGTAAAAAAATCGGAGGGTTTTCAATTTATTTAGGAATAATGATGCTTCTGAACCTCTTGCTATTTCTGAAAGGACGTAAACATGCAATGAGAAAAGAAAAATTGATAAGTGATGAAACAACTGTTGACAAAGGAAATTAGGTTTTTATTTGAATCCAAATTTCAAAAATTACTGAAAATTTTAAATAAATAATAATTATGAAAAATTTAATCATTCACTTATTCCTGATTATTTATTTCAGAAGAAAAGGATCACTTTAAACTATAGTTAACAACTTTAAAATCTTTTGAAAAATGTCAACTATCTATTTAAACACAGTCATCAAAGCAGATATTCACTATGTTTTTGATCTGGCAAGGAATATTGATCTGCATCAGCAGTCTACCTCAGAATCCCATGAAAAAGCAATTGCAGGACGTACCTCTGGATTGATTGAAGAAAATGAGACTGTTACCTGGCGGGCAAAACATCTGGGAGTCTATCAAAATCTCACCACAAAAATTATCAGCATGGAAAAACCGTTTCAGTTTGTTGATGTCATGCAGAAAGGAGCTTTCAAATCTATGCGCCACAGACATATTTTTAAATCTGTAAACGGAAATACCCTGATGACCGATATTTTCGAATTTGAATCTCCGCTGGGTATCATTGGAAAGCTATTTAATGCTGTTTTTCTCAGAACGTATCTCAAAAACTTTCTGATCCGAAGAAATGAAATGATCAAAACCATTGCAGAATCTTCTATCCATGAAGGAATAGCCATTTTTTAATCCAAAAAAACAGAGTATTATGAATTTTTTAAAGGCAGAGTGGCGAAAGCTGGCCATCATCAATTACGAGATCAACCCTGAAGTTTTGCTGCCCTATCTTCCAAAAGGAACAGAACTCGATTTTTATAAAGGCAAATGCTACGTAAGTCTTGTGGGATTCATGTTTTTAAATACCAGACTACTGGGACTACCGATTCCTTTTCATCGGAATTTTGAAGAAGTGAATCTAAGATTCTATGTAAAGAAAAAAGAAAATGGAATCTGGAAAAGAGGAGTGGTGTTTATTAAAGAAATTGTTCCAAAGCCTGCACTAAGCCTGGTCGCCAATACTATTTACAAAGAAAATTATCATACAATGCCCATGAAAAATCAGATTCAAAAAAGAGAGGATGAACTGCTGATTCGTTATTCATGGAAAGATAAAAACTGGCATTCTATTCAGATTACAGCCGAAAATACTGCAAAACCAATGGAAGAAAACTCAGAATTTGAGTTTATCACAGAACATTATTTTGGCTTTACAAAAAAGGAAAATACAACCTCCGAATACGAAGTGTGTCATCCGAAATGGGAATGCTACAGCGTAAAAGAATATGAGCTGGAGGTAGATTATCAAAAAATATACGGCAATGATTTTGAATGCCTGAATCATCAGAAACCTCTTTCCGTAATGCTTGCCGAAGGCTCAGAAATACAAGTCAAAACAAAGAAATACATCAGCTGAAAAATGAAGAGATTAAAACATCTTGTCTATTCATAAAAATCTGTGAAAATCTGTGCATTCTGTGGGAAAAAAAACACTCTCCAATAATAGTTGTGACAAATTATTTTAAACACAAATATCACCAATATTTTCACAAATATGCACAAGGAAAATACAACATAATCATCTGTGAAAATCTGTGAAATCTGTGGGAAAACCTTAAACATTGAACTCCAAACTTTAAACCTTAAAAAATGAAAATAATCATAGCCGGAGGCACCGGATTTCTCGGCGAAAACTTAGAAAAATACTTTACTGAAAAAGGAGATCAGATTTGCATCCTTACCCGCAATCCTCAACGTAAAAACGAAATCTATTGGGATGCCCAAACAATAGGTGAATGGAAAAACAGTCTTGAAAAAGCAGATGTTCTCATCAACCTGACAGGGAAGTCAGTGGATTGCCGGTATCATGAGAAAAATAAACAGGAGATCTATTCTTCAAGAATCAACAGTACAGGAATATTACAGAAAGCGGTAGATGAATGTTCTGAAAAACCCAAAATATGGCTGAATGCCAGTTCTGCAACCATTTACATTCATTCCGAAAATAACTTAAACACAGAAGAAAACGGAATTATCGGAGACGATTTTTCTATGAATATCTGCAAAAGCTGGGAGAAAGAATTTTTTAAAGTTGAAAATGAAGAAATACGAAAAGTTGCCCTCCGGACTTCTATTGTTATGGGAAAAAATGGTGGAGCTTTTCCAAAACTGAAAATGATTACAAAACTGGGCCTCGGGGGAAAGCAGGGAAGAGGCACTCAGATGGTAAGCTGGATTCATATTGAAGATTTTTGTAAAGCAGTGGACTGGATTATTCGGCACGAGACTCTTTCAGGAACATTGAATATAACCGCTCCGGCTCCTCTTTCCAATCAAAATATGATGAGAAAACTAAGACATGAAATGAAAATGCCGTTTGGACTCAATGCTCCTGTCTGGCAGCTGGAAATTGCATCTCTATTCATGAATACAGAAACGGAATTATTATTAAAAAGCAGAAATGTGTATCCGGAAAAACTTATAAAAAGCGGATTTAAGTTTTTATATCCTGAATTTGATGAGGCGATTCTTAATCTCTTGGATTCCTAATGTTTGCGGGTTTCCCAAAGGATAATTAAATTAGCGGAAAACTATTCCATATGCTGGTTATATCCAAAATAAAACCCTTTTTTCTTTCATCCTTTTTAATAAGTTCAATTACTTTTTCACAAGCTCATAATGTATCGGACGGATATCAGAAACCCACAGACCCGTTGGTAGTCCAGAATCTGGAGCAATGGAAGGATATGAAATTCGGGCTGTTTATGCATTGGGGAACTTACAGTCAGTGGGGAATTGTTGAAAGCTGGAGCTTATGCCCGGAAGATGAATCATGGACACAGAGAAAACCCGAACATGGAAAATCTTACTACGAATATGTGAAGAATTATGAAAATCTTCAGACAACTTTCAATCCAACCCAGTTTAATCCTCAGAAATGGGCGGATGCCGTAAAAAAGGCTGGAATGAAATATGTGGTTTTTACGACCAAGCATCATGATGGTTTTGCTATGTTTGATACCCGGCAGTCAGATTATAAAATTACTTCTCCAAAAACCCCTTTTTCAAAAAATCCAAAATCTGATGTAACGAAAGAAATTTTCAATACGTTCAGAAAAGAAGGATTTAAAATCGGAGCTTATTTTTCTAAGCCTGATTGGCATTCCGATGATTATTGGTGGTCTTATTTTCCACCCAAAGACAGAAATGTCAATTATGATCCCAGGAAATATCCGGAAAGATGGGAGAACTTTAAAAAGTTCACCTTCAATCAGCTGAATGAAATTACTTCCAATTATGGTAAAATAGATATTCTTTGGTTAGACGGCGGTTGGGTACGCCCTTTTCATACCATAGACCCGAAAGTAGAATGGCAGCGCACCATCAAAGTAGAGCAGGACATTGATATGGACAAAATAGGAACAATGACGAGAAAAAATCAGCCGGGAATAATCATTGTAGACCGCACTGTTCCAGGAAAATGGGAAAACTATGTCACTCCTGAGCAGGCAGTTCCGGAGCACGCCCTTTCCATTCCCTGGGAAAGCTGTATCACCATGGGTGATTCTTTTTCTTACGTTCCCAATGATAACTATAAGACCTCCCAAAAGATCATTGAAACCCTGGTAAAAATCATTTCAAGAGGTGGAAATTACCTCATGAATATTGCACCCGGACCTAACGGAGATTATGATGCCATTGTATACGAAAGATTACAGCAAATTTCCGGCTGGATGGAAAAAAATCAGTCCGCTGTTTTTGCAACCAGAAGCATTGCGCCTTATCACGACGGACATTTTTATTATACACAAAGCAAAGATGGAAAAGAAGTGAATATTTTTCACTTGGATGAAAAAACAAATTATGAATCTCCATCAACGTTAAGTTTTACAATTCCTGATCATTTTAAACCAAAATCTTTGAAAGTTTTAGGCTTATCAAACAAAATTCAATGGAAAAAATCAGGGAATTCAATTGAAATTAATTTGCCTAAAGAAAGATCTCAGTTAAAATATTCAACTGTAATTCAAATCGTTCAATAATGAGATGTATTTGTTTTAAACTTGCCGTAGCCGTATTATTGTTGAATGTTGTGATTACTTTTGCTCAAAAACCTCTATATAAAGATCCCAAACAACCCATCGAAGCCAGAGTTCAGGATCTGTTGAAGAGAATGACACCAGAAGAAAAATTCTGGCAGTGTTTTATGATTCCCGGAGATCTGGATAACGTTCCGAAAGGACAATATTCCCACGGAATTTTCGGATTGCAGGTAAGCGCAGGAAATCAGGGAGGCGGAGCCGCAGGACAGCTGCTGAAATACAATGCCAGTGAAGATGCAGAGATACTTGTGAAAAAGATCAACACCATTCAGAAATATTTCGTAGAAGAATCAAGGCTGGGAATTCCCATTATTCCTTTTGATGAAGCCTTACACGGATTGGTTCGGGAAGGTGCTACCGCTTTTCCGCAGGCAATAGGTCTGGCTGCTACTTTCAATCCTGAATTAATGACCAGGGTTTCAACAGCGATTGCAAAAGAATCAAAACTGAGAGGAATCCGCCAGATTCTGACACCTGTAGTAAATCTTGCCAATGACGTCAGATGGGGAAGAACAGAGGAAACCTACGGTGAAGATCCGTTTCTGACCTCCGTAATGGGAGTCAGCTTTGTCACTTCGTTTGAAAAGATGGGAATTATTACTACTCCTAAACACTTTTTAGCGAATGTAGGAGAGGGTGGAAGAGATTCATACCCGATTCATTGGAGCAAAAGATATCTGGAAGAAACTCATTTAATTCCTTTTCACAACGCTTTTACAAAAGGAAAAAGCCGTTCTGTGATGACTTCTTATAATTTGCTTGATGGAAGACCGTCAACCGCCAATCATTGGTTGTTAACTGAAAAATTAAAAAAAGACTGGGATTTCAAAGGCTTTGTCATCAGTGATGCCAGTGCAGTGGGTGGAGCAAATGTTCTGCATTTTACGGCAAAAGATTATGATGATGCCTCTGCACAGGCTATCAATGCCGGACTTGATGTCATTTTTCAGACAGAATATAAACATTATCAACTCTTTATTCCTCCGTTCTTAGATGGAAGAATTTCAAAAGAAAGAATAGACGATGCCGTCTCAAGAGTATTGAGAGCCAAATTTGAACTTGGATTATTCGAAAATCCCTATGTTTCTGCTAAGGAAATTGAAGAATTAAAAAAACTCAATCATAAACCTTTGGCAGGAAAAGCAGCTGCAGAATCTTTTGTGCTGCTTCAGAACAATAACCAGACGCTTCCTGTTCCCAGCAATGTTAAAAAGATTTTTGTAGTGGGAAGAGATGCTGTGGATGCAAGATTAGGAGGGTATTCAGGGCCTGGAAACAAAAAAATAAATATTCTGGATGGTCTTAAAAATTATGTAAAAAATACAAATACTGAAGTTGTGTATTCAAGAGGAATTGACTGGAATGTAAAAGACTTCACCACAATTTCAAATGAATATTTATCCTCCGAAAACAAAAAAGGATTAAAAGGAAACTATTTTTCCAATACGGATTTAAAAGGCAATCCGGTCTTTGAAAAGCAGGATGAACAATTCAAATTTAAATGGACTTTGTATTCTCCTGATCCGGAAAAATTGCAGCCGGATAATTATAGTATTCGTTGGACAGGAAAACTGGAAGCTCCGGATTCCGGAAAATATATGATAGGCTTGCGTGGAAATGATGGTTTCAGGCTATACCTGGATGGGAAATTAGTGATTGATCAATGGGAAAAGCTGAGCTATTCTACAAAATCAACACCTGTGGACTTTATAAAAGGAAAGAAATATGATCTTAAGATTGAATTCCATGAGAATCGTGGAGAAGCCAATCTGGAACTGATCTGGAACTATGGTTTGTACGATTATCAGAAAGATTTTAACGAAGCTTTAGATCTTGCCCAAAAAGCAGACTATATTCTTGTTACGGTCGGAATTCATGAAGGTGAATTTCAGGACAGATCATCATTAAGTTTGCCTGGAAATCAGGAAGCGTTTATTCATGAGGTTTCAAAACTGAAGAAACCTGTAACAGTTCTTCTGGTAGGTGGCTCTGCCATAAAAACAACAGCGTGGAAAGATAAAGTAGGAGCCATCTTAGACATTTGGTATCCGGGAGAAGAAGGCGGAAATGCGGTAGCAAAAACGCTTTTCGGAGCTGAAAATCCATCCGGAAAACTACCGGTCACATTTCCGGTTCAGGAAGGGCAGTTACCTTTAACTTACAATCACCATCCAACAGGAAGAGGAAATGATTATTATGATCTGAGTGGAGAACCACTATATCCGTTTGGCTTCGGACTCAGTTATACCTCTTTTGAAATTTCTGACCTGCAATTGAGCAAAGCCCAGTATTCAGAAAATGACACTGTGATTGCTAAAGTCAAAGTACAAAATACAGGTTCAAAAGCTGGGAGTGAAGTCGTTCAGCTATATGTAAGAGATGTATTGGCTTCAGTGTCAAGACCAATTATTGAGCTCAAAGGCTTTCAGAAAGTCGAATTACAACCGGGAGAATCAAAAACGGTCACCATAGAAGTTCCGGTAAAACAACTACAGTTTTTAAATGAAAACATGGACTGGACTGTAGAAAAGGGAACGTACAGAATTATGATCGGTAATTCATCGAAGAACCTTCCTTTAAAACAAAATATTGAAGTTTTATAACCATAAAAAAGAGCAGAAAAGTCTGCTCTTTTTACATATATTGAAGATATTTAATACTTTCTTGCCAGCAGCACGTTCAGTAGGAATGTTCCTGCCCAGTTACTGTTATTGGTCGTGGCACCATTTGTACCGATAAAGTCTACACGGGCAACAGATACAGTAAGCCTGGTTCTACCACCTGTACCATTATTGGCCAGACTTACAAAAGATGCTGTAAACACATCCGGGAAACTTGAGTTGTTTCCTGCAGTAAGAATAGGGTACATATTGGTAACATTGAAAGGAGTTCCCTGATATTCATAAACAAGGGTCATTCTGCTGGCATTGGAGTAGGAAGCAGTTTGGGCTCTGTCCACAGATGTTTTACTCACGATCCACCATCTGTCTGTTGCAGTACCTGAATCGTAACCTGCATTAGCGTGATTGGTCCAGTCAGCAAGAGCCGCCGTTCCAAGGGCATGAGGAGGAATAAAAAGCTGCGTACCATAAATCTCTACGTTGCTCGGTTTTGGAAGCACTGTAAAAGATAAATCCCACGTTCCTCCGGAAGTATTGCTGTTGTTGACTACTTCAGCATATGCTCCTGTAGGAATTACAAAAGAGGAAACCGGTGTGTTGTCTATTCTTAAAGTATTTCCACTGGAAGCCTGTAATGTAATGGCATTCGGAGAAATGTTTTTAATCTTATAAATTCTTCCGGTAAAACTGGTTGTTCCGGTTCCGATTACAGGTAGGGTGAAAGTGGCATCAGCCGTTCCGTTATAAGTGATGTAATGATCAGTAGCCAGGATATTATAGCTTGTAGCAGTGATCTGGGTATATCCGGCTCTTAATGAGCCGTTGATGGCGAGAGTACTGTTAGGATTTGAGGTGTTTATCCCTACCTGTCCCATTAAAGGTAAAGCTCCCAATAAAGGGATCAAAATATATTTTTTCATATTGTGATGTTTTTATACAAATGTAAAAAAAAATATATAAAATTCACTAAATATTGAATAATTACAATACATATAATACAATATGTTGTGATATAAAATGAGTAATTAATCTTAAATCAATCAGCAGAGTATTTCAAGTTATTAACTTATCCCTTTAATTAATACACGAGATTAATGATTAACAAAGGTTTTCTTATTGATAGACTTTCGACCGGCTCAGGGTGAAAACTCAAATACCATCCGAAATTTTTAAGCATTGTCAGGCTGAGCCTGTCGAAGCTATTATTACTAAAAGGGATAGGTTAATCAAGTTATCAAGTGAGATAATACCTGCAGGATAGTCGGTGATAAACATCCGCAATAATAAATGTTGGCAGAAATTTCTTGTTTTTTTCTTTTTTAAGATTTTATTGTATATAAATCTTGGTATGATATATGCAAGATTTATTGCGAACCGGAATGAATTTCATTAAATAATATTGAATTAATTGAAACCATTCAAAAATATGAACATTATGAAAAAGTTATTAATTTCAACAGTATTGTTATTAGGTTTATCTATGAATGTTTCAGCTCAGAAACATCCAGTACCGCCTCCACATCCTTCAAAAAGTGAGTTGGTAAATATTAAAATGCAGGAACTTACCAAAAAATACAATACTGAGAAAAAACTGATCCTTAATCACCCGCTTGCTACCAAAAAGATGAAAAGAGATCAGATGAAAGCTCTGAATGAAAGATATGCGGCTGAAAAACGATTACTTAAACAGGCAAAATAATACAGTATTTTTGCGGTTATTAAAATTTGAAAAGCCGTTTTTTATACTTTAAGTTTTGATGAGTTTTCAGTATAAGACAAAATTTATTGAAAGAGAATGCGTATTGTATTCTCTTTCTTTGTTTAAAATTGAATAAAAATAGCTTTATTAATGCATTTTAAGATCAGTTTGCAGAAACATTAAACATCCAATATTTTTCCTTAAATTCGCATAAAAATTTTTAAAGTAATGAATTACGATATTATTGTCATTGGAAGTGGTCCTGGTGGATATGTTACTGCGATCAGAGCAGCGCAATTAGGTTTCAAAACCGCAATTATCGAGAAAGAAAATTTAGGAGGAATTTGCCTTAACTGGGGATGTATTCCAACTAAAGCTTTATTGAAATCTGCTCAGGTTTTTCATTATATCAACCATGCAGAAGATTATGGTTTGAATAAAGTGGAGGCTAGCTTTGAATTCCCGAATGTAATTCAGAGAAGCCGTGGTGTTGCCAGCAAAATGAGCAAAGGAATCGAATTCTTGATGAAAAAGAATAAGATTGACGTAATTCTTGGTACTGCAAAAGTACAGAAAGGTAAAAAAGTTTCTGTTACAGATAAAGAAGGTAAAGTAACTGAATATTCAGCAAATCACATTATCATCGCTACAGGAGCCCGTTCAAGAGAATTACCAAACTTACCACAGGATGGTAAAAAAGTAATCGGATACAGACAGGCATTGTCTCTTCCTGAGCAGCCGAAATCTATGATCGTTGTAGGTTCCGGAGCTATCGGGGTAGAATTTGCTGATTTCTATAACACAATGGGAACTAAAGTTACTGTTGTTGAATTTATGCCAAACATCGTACCTGTAGAAGACGAAGAAATCTCTAAACACTTAGAGAAATCTCTGAAAAAGACAGGAATCGAGATTATGACAAACGCTTCTGTAGAAAGTGTTGATACAACTGGTGAAGGAGTAAAAGCTACTGTGAAAACAGCTAACGGAAACATTACTCTTGAAGCTGATATCTTATTATCTGCTGTAGGTATTGCTGCTAATATCGAGAACATCGGTTTAGAAGAAGTAGGAATCCAGACAGATAAAGGAAGAGTATTGGTAAACGAATGGTACGAAACTTCAGTACCTGGTTACTATGCCATCGGAGATATCATCCCAACTCAGGCTTTGGCTCACGTGGCTTCTGCAGAAGGAATTACTTGTGTTGAGAAAATTAAAGGAATGCATGTTGAAAAAATCGACTATGGCAATATCCCTGGATGTACTTACTGCCACCCTGAAGTAGCTTCTGTAGGCCTTACTGAAAAGCAGGCTAAAGAAAAAGGATATGAAATCAAAGTTGGTAAATTCCCTCTTTCGGCAAGTGGTAAAGCTACTGCAAACGGAAACACAGACGGATTTATCAAAGTGATTTTCGATGCTAAATACGGTGAGTGGTTAGGATGCCACATGATTGGTGAAGGAGTAACAGATATGGTTGCTGAAGCTGTTGTTGCCAGAAAACTGGAAACTACAGGTCACGAGATCATCAAGTCTATTCACCCGCACCCAACAGTTTCTGAAGCGATTATGGAAGCTGCTGCTGCTGCTTACGGTGAGGTGATTCATATTTAATCAATTAATTTAAATATATAAAAGCCCAGATTTTTCTGGGCTTTTTTAATAATTAACCATGAAGAAAATATTTTTTTTATTAGCAATTCTTTGTTTTGCCTTCGTTTTTTCTCAAGAAAAAGAAAACAAAAGGTATTTTCCAACAGAATATGTTTTAAAAAAGTCCGGAGATACTCTAAGGGCTAGAGTGAGAAATACGGGTATGTATACCAATAAAAAATATTCATTTGCCACTGTTTTATTTAAAATGAAAATGATGGATGAAAAAGGGAATACAACTTGGGTTCCCATTAATGAAGTAAGATATATTAAAATTTTGGATGAGAATCAGCAGAAGCATGAATATTTTGCATCAACAGATAAATTTCTTAAAGAGAAAGGACTGGTTGAAGTAGTTTATGAGGGAAAGAATATAAATTGGTATAAAGCCTTTAATAACTCTATTCTTTCATCAGGTATTCAAATTTTGAATTATTTAGTTGATAAGGATAAAAATATTCTTTATGAAGAGAGTCTTTTAGATAATTTCAGCCGGAATTTAAAGAAGCTATTTAAAGATGATTTGGACTTGACAGAAAAACTAAAGCAAGCCAAAACAGAGAAAGATTATCTTGAGCTTTTACAATTGTATGATACTAAACTAGAATAAGATAAATATAAAATACAGATTCTATGTATTTTTTTTAAATTAAAGAAAAATAACCTAACAGGTTTCAAAAACCTGTTAGGTTTATTCTCTATTTTTCTTAAGAGATTTCTGATGAAATTTTTAGCTTAAAATTTTTAAAACCTATTAGGTTTAATGCACATCTAATTGATAAGAATAGAAATTAGCTTCAGGATTAATCATACAACCACAGATTTTCATCTGTGGTTTTTTATGGAAAATGATTACTGTTTATACCATATTCACGTCAGAAAATATAATAAATAGCCCATTAACGCTCCTCCGATAACCACAAAAGCACTGTTTAGTTTTTTAAAAACGAACAGGATAGCTATACTGACACAGGCAATAAGAGTTGTTTTCCAGTCGGTAATGCTGTCAATTCCCATAGTGATGCATAC
The DNA here is from genome assembly GCF_057809135.1 of Chryseobacterium sp. FG46. Lineage (NCBI taxonomy): Bacteria > Pseudomonadati > Bacteroidota > Flavobacteriia > Flavobacteriales > Weeksellaceae > Chryseobacterium > Chryseobacterium sp. FG46. Next base: position 130,245 of record NZ_JBMDJJ010000002.1, read on the forward strand.
AGAAATAATGAGAGCTATTGAGGCCGCATTTACACCATTAAGAAAAGAAGAAAATGTTGAAGAATTTCTCATTTTATTGACGAAAGGACCTGTTAAAGCAACCAATATGAAAGAAGGAAGGAATATAGCTAACGTAGATACCAGAGCTCCCGAAATCCCATTGATCTGGTATCCGATAAATGTCACTGAAGAAAACACCGGACCCGGTGTAAACTGGCCTACAGCGATAGCATCTATAAGTTCCTGGCGTGTAATAATTCCTCTGGAAACAAGCTCTGTATCCAGAAAGGCGAATAAAACATATCCGCTGCCGTATAATATGGCGCCCACCTTCAGAAAGATCCAGAATAATTTTAAATTGAGCAGAGAATAAGCATAGGATAGTAAAAACTGAAGTGGGCTAATAAAAATAAAATTATTCAGTTTTTTATTTCTTTGCTGATACTCTATTATCAATATTAAAAACCCGGCTCCGAACATTAATCCTATTTCATTGATTTTAAAAAAAGAACATAGGAGAACAATTCCTCCCACAGCCGCTAATGGGAAAGTTTTTACTGATTTTTTTGCCAATGGGAATACAGCACCTATTATAATCGCTATAATAGCAGGCTTTATTCCATAAATGAAAGGATATATTTCGGGAAGCTGGCCATATTTTTTGTACAGCCATGCAAAAGTACCGGTAATAATAACGGCGGGAAGGATAAAACAAAGCCCCGCAACAATAAGCCCTTTCCAGCCTGCTCTTTCACGCCCTATATGAATTGCCATTTCAGTACTGTTAGGACCTGGAATGATATTGGTAGCTCCAATAAGATCCAGAAATTCCTGATCTGTCAGCCACTTTTTTTCAGCCACCACTTCTTTTTGCATCATTGCAATATGGGCTGCCGGGCCTCCAAATCCAATGATTCCCAGCTTCAGAAATAATTTGGCAAGGTCTTTTAAGTCATTACTATTGTTCACTTTAATTTAAACTATTTGTTTTACAAGGATCATTTATTATAAATTGATTTGATAAAAGTAAAAAACTATGGTATATATTTAATATCTGCATGATCATTTTTACATTAATTTTTGAGAAGTATGAGCTTTAATAGCAGATTGAAGGTCAGGCTGCTTAAGGAGTTAAAACTGTTTTGATTGAATTTTGATATGATTACAGTGATTTTTCTTAAAATAATTTTAAAATTAGCATATTTATAAAAATTAACTTAATTATTTCAGACTGTTTTCTTACATTTATTCAATGAATTTTGAGAGAGTAGGACTTGTTTTATCAGGAGGCGGTACCAAAGGAATCGCTCATGCAGGAGTATTAAAATTCTTACAGGAAAAAGGTATTGAGATAGATATTCTTTCCTGCTGCAGTGCGGGATCTATCGTAGGATGTCTGCACGCTGTCGGAAAAACTCCGGACGAAATCCTGGAATTCTTCAATTCTGTGTATTTTTTCAATTGGAAGCACTTTACATTCAATCAGCCGGGATTGGTTTCTTCAGTGATCTTCAGGAATTATCTGAAACCTATTTTTCAGGAAATGAAATTAGGTGATCTTGATATCGAAGTGAAGATTGTAGCAACAGAATTAGTTGCCGGAACCCAGAAGATTTTTGATAAAGATTTTGAAATCGTAGATGCCATTATTGCGTCATGCTCCATTCCTGGTATAACCACTCCTTACATCATTGGTGATGAAATGTATTGTGACGGAGGAGTATTGAATAATTTTCCAGCGGATATTATCAGAGAAGATTGTGATAAATTAATTGGTGTGTTTGTATCACCACCCAATGAAGCTAAAATTAAAGATCTGAACTCTATCAAAGCAATTGTTTCCCGATCTTACGACCTTCTTTCCTACAGGATTGAAAAAATAAAATTTGATTATTGTGACTGGTTCATTTCTTCTCAGAAATTATCTTCCTACGGAACTTTTGAACGAAGAAAAGACCGACTGGAGGAAATTTTCAATATCGGTTACAAAGCAGCTAAAGAAAGCTACGAAGAAAGCTCCCTTTTTACAGAATTAAAACAATCCGGAACATAAAAAATCCCGCATATATAATTTGATGCAGGATTTTTATTGTATAAGAGAGTTGGAAAGACCTTAGGTTCTAAAAACGAGGCTGTCAACTTCCAGCCTCCCTCTTCCAGCTTTTACATCATTCTAATTTTTCACCACATAACCATCCTGGCGAACGATTTCACGATCATTAGCATCATTTACAACCAAGGTGTAAGGCGCTTTTTTCGGAGAATCTGTAAGGTAATTTCTCCAGATCTGATAGCTGTGCCCCTCATTACTGAAGCTGATGTAATAGTTGCCTCCCGTACCGTCAGGGATCAGTTCACCATCACTGATGATCATACTTGGCTTAGCCGTAATCTTTGTGTTGGCATTCCAGGATTGATAAAGGTATTTTCCATTCGGTTGTTTATCAATTCGGATTTTAAACTTTTTGGTTTTAATAATGACAGTCTTCGGTACCTGCTGAAGAGCAGAAGAGGTTATAAAACCGTCTGTTTTCGGATTCGGAACTTCTTTAGCATGAACAAAAGAAAACTGAGCCAGGCAGAAGGCTCCTAATAAAATATGCTTTATCATATGAAGTGGTTATTGGTTAACATTTCAGACTCTATCAAATATAGAGCCATTTTTCAATTTAGAATATAAATATACAGTGTTGAAAATTAGATTTTTACAACTCTTGAATACCCGTTTTAGGAAAATAATAATACTGATTTTCAATTGATTATTGTTTAACTGGTGAAATATTGTCAAATTCCGAAACAACCGATTACTTTTCTTATGTACATTTGTATCATCAAAAGGATCTCGTTCCTTTATTATCAAAATGAAACTCATTAATTTTAAGTTTTTCGTATTAAAAGTATCAGAAATCATCTTCACGATTTTTAATACATCTCCTCCCTCAATTTCTTAATTTTTTCGAAAGAATTATCATATAATTCGTACTCTGCTTTTTCATATTCTGAAGGATCAGAGCGCAATCCCTGTTTTCAAATTTAATCAAAAAAACAAAAAACAAATTATGGAATTAGCTTTTCATGGCTGGATGATTCCGGCTGTAATTGCACTTTTGTGCGTACTTTTTTACAAATTCATTTTAAGAATTTTCTTTGGATTGATCATTGTTCCTCAGGACAAAATCGGTTTGGTTACCAAAAAATTTGTGCTGGTAGGAAAGCAGGAACTTCCGGAAGGAAGAATTATCGCAACCAACGGAGAAGCAGGTTTTCAGGCTCAGACATTAGCTCCGGGAGTTTATTTTGGAAAATGGATCTGGCAATATTCTATCTATTTTCAACCTTTTACAGTAATCCCGACCGGAAAAATAGGATTGTTGCTTGCAAAAGATGGTATAGAACTGGAAACCGGAAGGATTTTAGCCAGAAAAGTAGACTGTGATTCTTTTCAGGACGCCGAAGCTTTTTTAAAAAACGGAGGAAGAAAAGGCCGTCAGACCGCGATTATTGCACCGGGCTCTTACAGAATCAATACGCTGCTGTTTGAAATAGAATTAACGGATATGACTCAGATTCCTGACAATGCAGTCGGAATTATCACAACGATGGAAGGAAGTCCTTTGGAAGAAGGTCAGATTGCGGGTAAAATTATCAATGATCATAATAAGTTTCAGGATGTTGATACTTTTTTAAATAACGGAGGATATAAAGGACTTCAGGAACAGGTAATCCTGGCAGGTTCTTATTTTCTGAATCCCTGGTTTACCAAAGTTGAAATGGTAAAAATGACGGAAATTCCGATTGGTCATGTTGGCGTAATTATCAGCTATGTAGGAGAAGATGGAAAAGATCTGAGCGGAGTAGATTTTAAACATGGTAATATTGTTGAGAAAGGTCATAAAGGCGTTTGGGCGGAACCCATTGGCCCCGGAAAATATCCTATCAATCCTTATATTATGAAGGTTGAGCTTGTCCCTACTACCAATTTAGTCTTGAACTGGGCTTATGAAAGAAGCGAATCTCACCAACTTGATAAAAATCTTTCAACTATTACAGTAAGAAGTAAAGATGGTTTCCCTTTCAATCTGGATGTTTCACAAATTATTCATATTCCTACCTATGAAGCTCCAAAAGTGATCGCCCGCTTTGGAAATATGATCAATCTTGTGAGCCAGGTTTTGGAACCAACCATTGGCAATTATTTCAGAAACTCAGCGCAGGACAGTGATGTGATTGCATTTTTAGGAACCCGAAAAGAAAGACAACAGTCGGCCAAAGACCACATCAGCAGTGTTTTGGAGCAATATAATGTAAATGCTGTTGATACTTTGATTGGAGCTATTGTTCCACCGGAAAGTTTGATGAAGACCTTAACAGACAGAAAACTGGCGGAAGAGCAGAAAATTACTTATGAAACTGAAATGCTGGCTCAGGAAACCCGTCAGGCTCTGGAGAAAGAAACGGCTGTTGCTGATATGCAGAAAGAAATTGTAAAAGCAGATCAGGGCGTTGTGATTGCAGAAAGAATAGCTGATGCATCGGTAAAAAAAGCAACCGGAGACGCCAATTCTGTAAGATTGCAGGCCAACGCAGAAGGAGACCGATTGAAGCTGCTGGCTACCGGAGAAGCTGAGAAAACAAGACTTCTTGCCAAAGCTGAAGCTGAAAAAATAGAACTGCTGGCTAAAGCAAGTGCAGAACAGATTTCATTAACGGGTAATGCAGAAGCTGAAAAAATTCTTGCCATTGGTAAATCTAATGCGGAATCTTACAAATTATCTGTAGAAGCAATGGGGGGCAATAATTTTACACAATTAAAAATAATGGAAAATATAGCCAGTCAGAATGTAAGAATAATGCCTGAAGTATTAATCGGAGGAAGCGGAGATTCTGCCAATGGTGGTATCAGCGGACTTTTGGGACTTCAGCTGTTGGAGCAGGTTCAGAAGAAAAATGCTGAAACGGTTTCTGCAACGGAAGAAGGAACGGATAATAATTCCTAATAGAAATGCTTAAACGATTTTAGGGTAAGAGTTTCTTTACATAAAAGATGAAAAACTAGAACAAAAATGCTCCAAAAAACTTGGAGCATTTTTTATTCTTTATGCAGTATAACTTGCAAAAGCGTCTTCCAGGCTTTCAAATTTTCCTTTAAACTCATCAATAGGGCAGTCCTGAAGAATATTTCCTTTATGAATCAAAATGACTCTGGAACATAGTGCTTCTACTTCCTGCATGATGTGGGTAGAAAGTAAAACTGTTTTTTCCTGACCAATTTCTTTTACCACATTACGGATTTCAATAATCTGGTTAGGATCCAGACCATTGGTAGGTTCATCCAGAATCAGTAAATCCGGCTGATGAATAATGGCCTGTGCCAATCCTACACGTTGCTTGTATCCTTTAGAAAGCTGTCCGATCTTTTTTGATTTTTCCGGAGTAATTCCTACCAGTTCAATCACATCATCTACTCTTGATTCAGAAATTTTGTGGATATTGGCCACAAACTGAAGGTATTCTTTCACATACATTTCCAGATAAAGCGGATTATTTTCAGGAAGAAAACCGATTTTCTTTTTGCTTTCAATCTCATGGTCAGCAATATTCATCCCATTGAAAATAATTTCTCCCTGATCAATTTTCAGTGCACCGACAATAGATTTCATCAGGGTAGATTTCCCGGCACCGTTTGGACCAAGAAGACCAATGATCTCATTTTTATCAATAGAAATGTTGATATTGTCAAGGGCAGTCTGTTCACCAAATTTTTTGGTTAAATTGATTATCTGAAGCGGCATAGGTTTTACTATCTTTCTGCAAAAATAAAATAAAAAAACTCATCCGATAGAATGAGTTTCGCAATATTTATAAAATATAATTATTTTCTTGATTTTTTCTTGGCTCCGCCTGATGCAGGAACTGCTGTAGAAGCTGTATTGGTGGTTCCTTTTACTGCTGCCGGGTTTATACTGGCGGGTTTGTCATACATAGTATATTTTCCGTTGGTTCGGCCAAAGATTTTTTCCACCTGTTTTTGGGTTAAATACTGTGACTTGCCAATGTATTTTCTATTTTTGTTGATCACCTGAATAAACTGCATGGTTTGCTGCCCGTAGTTTTTTTCATAGTGAAGTTCTATAATATCATTGGGCAGTTCCAATACAACATTTTCTTCTGGAGTGGAAATAAAACCATCCATAATAAGTTTATATAATCCGGCAACATCTCCATTAATGTTCTGGAATGAAAAAGATCGGATTGTATTCAGGTTGCTGGTGTTCAGATCCTGGTAGTTGACTGTAAATTTATCTTCCTTTTTATAGAGACCAACGGAATTATCTTTACCAATTTCCACCAAACTTTCATTTTTCAACACTTTGATCTGTGAGAAAACTGAAATACCGAACATACATGTAATAAGTAGAATTATTTTTCTCATGGAATGAATTTTAATGTTTTATAACTTGGTGCACATAAATTTACTCATAAAAAAGCTTAAAAACAATTTTATTCGTTAAAGCAAAAGTAACATTTTTTTTTAATATTTATGAGAGATCATCTACTGATGCTATGGATTTCATTGTTTATGTAAAGAATTGTGAATCATGGTTTTGATTCTGTTTTCTAAAAGGACTGTTATTTTTCTTTAAATCAGGTTTATAATTCTGGATATCGTGTAAGGTGTTGAAAAACAGATTGGAAATTACTCAGGTATGGTTAAATTAAAAATTTATTAAAAATAAATGTTAAAAATGAGCTTTTGTAAACTAATGAATAAAAATATCAATGGGTAGCTATGGCTGTAATAATCACATTCTTTATCGAAGCTTCTTTACCACTCCAGTATTCACTGTTTTCAGGCATCTGATTTTCAAGAATAATGAGGGTAGTATCTGTGGAAGGAAAATAGGTGTTAAGGCAGGTGAAACCATCACCAAGACCTGTCACCGCAAAATAATCCAGCCCAGCCTCTTTGATAAATCTTACATTATACCCGAACCCCATACTTTCTTTTCCGAAAACATTGTGCTGGGATTGGGTAGAAGGTGTCAGCATCAGCTTTTGAAATTCAGGAGAGAGAAGTTTCCCTTTAAATAAGGCCTTATCCCATTTTGCAAGATCCTGCACTGTGGAAATGACACCTGCAGCAGATGCTATTTTATCATTCAGAAAGGTTTCCTTTACTTTTTCAAACCGGTTATTTTTGTTCATATAACCAGGAACGAGAGATTGATTATTCTTTGTATTGTAGACGAAAGTTTTATTCATTCTCAGCTTTTTGAACAGGGTATTGGCCAATTCTGCGAAACTTTTCCCTGTTGTATTTTTAAGGATTTCCCCAAGCATCATATAGGAAAGATTACCATATTTGAACTGTGAACCGGCTTTGAAAGCTGCAGGTTTCTCCGGATTGGTAATCCCGTGGGTATGGTTCAGAAGATGATGGATCGTCACCGTATCGGCCCAGGTTTGGGTAAGAGAAGGAAGGTATTTTCTGATAGGAGTATGAAGATTCAGTTTCCCCTGTTCGGCAGCCTGTAAAATTAAAACGGCAGTCATCTGCTTGGAATTTGACATGATTTCAAACTGATCATCTGTTTTTAAAGGAATCTTCTTTTCGAAATCTTTGTAACCATTGGATTTCAGATATTGTATTTTTCCTTTTTGAGCTACCAAAACAACTCCGTTGAATGCTATTGGGCTGGCAGAGGTTATAATACTGTCTACTTTTCCCGTATAGCTGTCTTTCTTCTGAGCTGTTGTGATAATGGATAAAAGAATAGAAAATACACCTGTTAAGAATAGTTTTGTCGAGGTCATTATGTTTTTTTGTATTGAGAGACTAAGAAATGGATATGACATTAAAATGTTTCCAAATATATGTATTTCCTCTTTTGCTTTTATTTCAAATATTTAATAATTTAGTTTCCCATGAAAATAAAAACCATTAGTCTTCTCATCCTTCTTTTGTCTGTTATATCCTGCAAAAAAGATAAAGAATATCCTCAATATGCTGAACTGGAATCTGGAAATGGAAACTATTCACTTTATATAAAAGACGGAACCTTTGAATTTTTAAAGACAGAACATATAAGCTATGATCAAATTGTAACAGCACCTTTCTCAGAAGGGAAATATGAAATATCAGGCGATGAGTTGATTTTAAAGAGTAATCAAAGGAAAAAATATATTTTCAAAATCGGTGAGGAATCTGAGTTGATCCCTGAAAAAATGGATTCATTAAAAGATTTAAAAGGATTATTTCCGATTCAGATTCTTCATAACAATAAAATGCCGATGGAAATAGGACGAAGAGATTCTCTGGGAAGGAAAAATGCTTTATGGCTTTATTTTAATGAAAAAGGGAAGGTGATTAACCAGAGACTGTATAAAAATGGCGAGCTGGTGAAAGATCATTACAAATCTGATATTATTATAAAATAAAGAATCTGTTGATTTCTTTTATCTCTCACAGATTTTGCAAATTAAGCAGATCTTTATGCAAAAATTGTTGAAATCACGAGAAAATTTTAAACATTCTCTTGCTAAAAATCTTTGATTTTTTTTGTGCCTTAAAATTATACTCAAAATTTAGAAAAACTTTGCGAAATCTTTACGATTTTCCAACAACAAACAAGAGATGATCTATCTTAAACACAAAGTTTAATAAAGCTAAAAGAATATAGTAAGCGAGCAAAGTAAGTGACTTTGTCGCTGATGAAGGTGAATGATAATGCGTTTGCTTATAAAGAATCAATTATTCATTCTAACTTTGTCTCCTTAAAAATTATAAAAGCATCAAAGAAACTTCGAATTTAAAAATACCTCGTAGACTCTGGAACGTCCACCCAATTTTAAAATCAGTGTGAGGACATTAAAGTTTAGATTCCTTGCTATGCCCGAAATGACAAAGATGACATAAAAAGGCACCACTTACAAGTAAATGATGCCTCGTCACTGAATATATTTGAATGTAAAATTGTTTCTGTTTATCTACTCATTCTGTTTGATTTGCGGGTTATTATTAATCTCTTTATTAGGAATCTGGAATCTGAATTTATCTGGTGTCAGATTGAATCGTCCAAAAGTATGATTCGTTCCGGTGTATACTCTTTCTAAAGGAGTATTGAGCCTTTTCATATCAAACCAGGCGTAGCCTTCACCCCAAAGTTCTATTCTCTTTTGCAGTACAATTTCTTTGATCAGTTCAATGCCCGATTTTGTAGACAGGGTATAAGCCTGATCCCTTTTAGAAGTAATATCGAATAATACCTGTCTTGCTTCAGCTTCTCTTCCTTGTCTGGCAAGCGCCTCAGCCTGGATATAATACAATGAGGAAGCTCTGATGTAAATATAATCTCCTTCAAAAAGGGTAGGGTCTTTAAATTTCCAGCTTACATATGGTGGATAGTTTTTCGTTTTTCCATTAAAAGTATACGTTGCATTCTGACTTCCATTGAATACCTTCTTACGGTAATCCGTTGCCGGAATGGCTTCATAAAGACGCTTGTCTATCAGTTTACGGATCTGTGCCGCTCCCGCATAGCCTTCATTGGTATTATCAAACATGGAGAAGAAAGAAGCATAATAATTTCCGATACTCATCGTAGAAATGGTATTATGAAAGCCCCATATTACCTCAGGATTATTGATGTTGGAAAATCCGGTAGAGGTATAATCATTTTCGGTCATAAGGGCAATTCCTTGTTTACTTTCCCCAGCGTATTGGGCTGCTTTGATATAATCTCCTGTTTCCAGGAATACCTCTGCGGCAATAGCTTTAGCAGTTCTTTGGTCTATCTGTGCTCTGGAAGGACGGGCATATGTGTCCAAAAGCGTAACAGATTCTTCTATATCTTTTTTGATTTGAGTATACACCTCAGCAACAGTTGATCTCGGAAGTCCCTGATTTGGGTTAGCTGCTGTAAGAACCAATGGAAGTCCCGGCTCAGACTGATGTCCATTGTAATCATTAGCATAAAAGCGAACAAGATAAAAATAAGCATAGGCTCTTAAAGCGAGCAGCTGTCCTGCAATCGCTCTGTTTTTTGCATTGGCATTTTTATCCAGACCATCAAGAAGCTTGTTGATCACAAATATTCTTGCATAAAAAGTGGTCCATACAATCTCAGAAGCAATATTGCTGGCATTGGTGGCCTCATAATTATAAAACATTCCCAGGTGCTGGTTGGTAGATTGGATGACATCATTGGACATCAGATCTGCACCTGCTTTGATTCCCATAATCCCGAAATCCGAGTGAACGGTAGTACCGCCGGCACCGTTGCTCCGAAGATCAAGATATACGCCCCCCAGAATTTTTTCCGGACTGTTAGCATCATTATTGAGCTGCTCCCCGGAAATATCTCCTTCCGGTAAAGTATTGAGATCATTGGCACAGCTGGTAGCCATAAAGCCTATGGCTGCAGCTGTTATAAAGTATTTTATTGTGTTCATTCCTGTTTTTTAAAAATTAAGTTTAAAGCCTAAAGAGACACTGGACAAAAGAGAATAACGGTAAGCATCAGAAACTCCCGTCAGTGAAGCTCTTGGGTCATATCCTTTTCTCTTGGACCATAGGTACAGGTTGTTTCCTGTCACGTAGATTTTCAGGGCTGATAAGCCTGCCTGTTGTGCAAAACCATCAGGAAGCTGATAGGATAGGGTTACATCCTGAAGACTGATATAATCTGATTTGATCAGATAAAGCGTTGAATTTCCGTTCTGGTTTGTAGCCGTAAGATCTACTCTTGGTAATGCAGCAGTGGGATTCTCAGGTGTCCATGTTTTATCCAGATCTGTTGAATAGTTAGAACCATAACTGTCAGAATGGAATAAGCTTCTGTAAATATCATCATATCCATATCCTCCGAACTGATACGCAAAATTCACTGCCAGATTGAATCTTTTATAGCTGAAATCTGTCCCGAATCCACCATACACCTTTGGAATAGCAGACTTTCCGGTGTTATAGTCCGTGGCTTCCTTATAATTATTGGTCACTGTTCTTTCTTCCTTTTGCGTGGTTGGGTTGATTTTTGTACGGTACCACAAAGCATCACCATTTTCAGGATTTACTCCGGCAAATTCTTTGAGGAAATAGGTGTAACGGTCTCCACCTTCTGTTAAAATAAATAATCCGCTAACCAAGCCTGTATTTCTCTGCTCAGCCGGTAATCGGGTAATCTTATTTTTGTAATGAGTGGCATTCGCATACAAACTCCACTGGAACTCGTCACCACGAAGGATATCAACGCTTACATTAGCCTGAACACCTCTGTTGGTCATATCTCCGATATTTCCATACTTCACATATGACCCTGCATTGGAGGGAGGAAGGGGAAGTGTGTAGATCATATCCGAAACTTTCCTTTCAAAATAATCAGCATTCAGACTGATTCTGTTTTTTACAAGTGAAATTTCAAAACCGGCATTCAGATTTTTGGAGGTTTCCCACTTCAAATCCTTGTTTCCCTGTTTTTTTAGCGACAGAACAGGTTTGTCGTCCCCGAAGTTATTGATTCCGTAAATATCCTGATAAGCATAGTAATCTCTGCTGGAACCACCTAGAAGGATGTTATCATTTCCCTGCTGGCCGTAAGAAGCTTTTAATTTTAAAGAATTGATCACACGGTTGTCTTTAAGAAAATCTTCTTTTGCGATATTCCATGCCAGCCCCAGCCCATAGAAATTTCCCCATCTGCTCTCCGGAGAAAATACAGACGAACCGTCTCTACGGATATTGGCATTGAAGAAATATTTACCATCATAATTATACAATAATCTTGTGAAATAGCCTTCTACCGCATACTCATAACCGCTTCCTGATAAACCGGTAATTTTCACGGCATTATCAAAAGCTTGTGAGTCAGGTAATAAAAGCTGCTGCTTTGATCCGGAGAATCCGTTATCTTTTATCTTATTCAGCTCATGCCCTGCAAGGAGATTGAAGCTGTGATTTCCCAGCTTTTTCTGATAAGTAAGCAATTGCTGATGGTTCAGCGTATATTTGAAATTAGAACCTTGAGAAATTGTTCCTCCCACAGAAGATGAAGTTCCCCCTTCCGTATTTCCAAACTCAAGGTTTCTTGTATTTTCAAGATAGGCACCAAAATTATAAGTAAAATCCAGTCCTTTGATGATTTCATAATGTAAACCCAGGTTCAGGTTGGTAATGTTGCTGACGATCTGTGACTTATCTTTCTGAAGGTTACCTACCGGATTTTCAAATACAGCATAAGATCTTGTGGCACCATTAGGTCCTTGGCCATCTCCATAGTCATATAAGGCATTTCCATAACTGTCATACAGCCTCTGATAGTTGTTATCTCTCAGGAAAACAGGATAGAAAGGAGCTATATTTCTGGCAAACTGGAAAGGGTTGGAGAAACCTCCGGTCTCACCGAAATCCTGCTTGCTATAAGTGTAAGATAAAGCACTGGTTAGCTTCAGTTTTGAAGTGATAGAGTAGTCTACATTAGATCTGATCCCGAATCTTTCAAAGCCTGAAGAAATCAGATATCCTTTATCATCCAGATAATTAAGGGAAGTATAGGATTTTACCTGATCCCCGTTAGCGTTGATTCCTACCGTGGCTTCTCTTCGCAAAGCAGGTCTGAAAAGCAGTTTCTTCCAGTCGTCCTGGTATAAAAGTTTCGCGTCAGGATTAAAAGAACCGTCTTTTGAAATCAATTGATTAAACGGAACATTATACACATTGTATCCCAGTTTGGCCAATGCTGAAAGTCCCACATCATGAGGAGAAGGGCCGGAAGGAACTGCTCCCGGTTGTTTCAGTCTTGCAATTTCACCAATTCTTGCTCTGTTATAATAAGCTGTATAATAATCCTGAGGAGAAGTATAAACCGGATAATCTTCAATGGATCTGAAATTAACCCCTGTTTTTACATCGGCTTCAATACTTACACCTTTACTTTTTCCTCTTTTGGTGTTCACAATAATCACTCCATTGGCTCCTCTGGAACCATACAAAGCATTCGAAGAGGCATCTTCCAGAAAAGAAATACTTTCAATGTCTGATGCCGCAATACTGTTCAGGTTTCCGCTGTACGGAATTCCATCCAGTACAATCAGCGGGTCACTGGAGGCGTTGATAGAGCCTATTCCTCTCATTCTGATCGTAGGCTGAGAACCTGGCTGGCCGGAAGAAATTACCTGTACTCCCGCCACTTTTCCTCCAATTCCCTGAAGAATATTTCCGTTTTGAAGATTAGAAAGATCTTTAGCCTTCAATGATTGTACAGATCCTGTAATCTCTTCTTTTTTCTGCTTTCCAAAAGCTACCACCACTACTTCTTTGATGGAAGTTTCCTTGGAAAGACTGTCTTTACTTTGTGCAAAACCATATTCCGCGAACAGCAGTAAGGCCAATACACCAAGCTTGCATTGTTTCTTTTTCATTATATTAATCTAGGTTTAAACTGAATTGTGTATTACTGCTGATCTCCCGGTAAAAAGTGTGACTTTCCGCCTCCTTTTTCAGGGAGGTTTTACAAAATAGAAAAGTAAAATTTACAGGAGATATACCCGGATGAAAGAAGCCTTGAACTCTTTGGCTTTAATTCCTACAGTAATGAATGTATCTCTTAAAAAGTTAGCACATCATCATCATGCACATCATATCAAAGCACATGTTTTGAGAAATACAGTTGTGCTGTGAAAGGGCAGACATTCCACAACAATTTTGCTGTGCAGGAGCTGCCGCCGTAATGGTGCATAGGTAAGAATTAAAGGTATTCTTATTCATGAGAATAAAGTTTATGATTTTTTTAACTGGGTCAAAATTATTTAATAATTGACAAACCCCTATAAAAGGAGAGTATGAGATAAATCATATTAGTCTACTAATTTAGTAGGTTAATTTAAAAAAAATGAAAAATTTGAATTTATTTAATTGACAATCAGTGTTTTATTTTGTTATGTGAAATGTTGAAAAAAGATAAAAAAGTAACATTTTTGAATATGAATTAAAATTAATAGCATTAAGTCTATTGATTTTGTAGACTTTTGTTTATTTTATAGCTGTATTTTCATGAGAATGAGGATCAGGAGCTTCATCCTGCTATCCGCTCATACTCCTCGCCCCTGGCTGAATCCACTTTTTGCTGCGGGGTAACCGCTGCTATCAGGGCTAGAATAGAATTATAAATTATGAATTATGAATTATGAATTATGAATTATGAATGAAAGAAATAGACTCAAACATCTGTGTTGATCTGTGTAATCTGTGGGAAAAATGAAAATATTCAATAGGTACGGGCTTTAGCCCGTTTAACGAAGATTAAAAAATTCATCAGGCTTCAGCCAAAACCTAAAAAAAGAAGCCTACCTTTCGGTAGACTTCTTATGAAAACAAGATTAAAATATGGATTTATTCTTTCTTAATATCCGGAACGGTCAACGGAGTCTGATCCCAACCACCACCAAGCGCTCTGTAAACAGCAACACTCGCTTTAAGTTGGTTCACTTTCTTTTCTACCAGCTCAAATTTGGACTCCAGTGCATCCCGCTGAGTCAGCAAGACTTCCATATAATCAGCACGGGCATATTTGAACAGGTCGTTGGAAATATCTATAGACTTTGTTAAAGCATTCACTTCCTTCGTTTTGATATTCACGCTGCTCTCCAGATTATGAATTTTAGACAACTGATTGGCTACCTCAATATAAGCTCCCAAAACAGTCTGCTCATAATGATACACTGCCTGAATCTGTTTGGCATTGGCATTATTATAAGCCGCTTTAATCGCTCTTCGGTTGATCAGAGGAGCGGTAAGTTCTCCCGCAAGAGAAAACAGAAACGACTGAGGTTTAATGATGTACAGCGGATTAAAAGCCTGTAACCCGACTCCTGCAGAAAGATCAAGAGAAGGGTAGAACCTTGCTTTGGCTGCCTTAATGTCAAGCTTGGCAGCCGCCAGTTCATATTCAGCCTGTTTGATATCCGGACGGTTTTCCAATAGTTCGGAAGGGATTCCTCCATACACAGCTTGCGGAACAACAGAATCAAAAGAATCCTGACTTCTTTCCACGGGTTGAGGAAATCTTCCCACCAGATAGTTGATCTTGTTCTCCGTTTCAACTATCTTCTGCCGGATATCATACTGCATGCCCTGGGTTTTCAGAACCTGAGCTTCAAATCTCTGTACTGCCAGTTCATTGGATCGCGCATTCTTTTTTAGTTCTTTGATAATCTCCAAAGCATCATTCTGAATTTTGATATTCTGATTCAAAATAACCAGCTCATTATCCAGCGCCAGCAGCTCATAATAAGAATCGGCAATCTCAGAAATAAGATGAGTCGTCATAAAATTCTTTCCTTCAATGCTCGCAAGATACCTTTGTACCTGTGCTCTTGTGGCATTATGAAGTTTTCCCCAGATATCGGTTTCCCACTGTGCCTGAGCACCTACACCAAAGTCAAACAAAGGTTCCGGCATTTCTCTGCCGGGTTCTATTTCAGTATTAGCTTCCATAGCCCCGATATTGGTGTATCGGCTTACTTTGTCTACACCAGCTCCGGCTTTTAAACCTACAGAAGGAAGATATTCCCCTTTTTTGGCTTTGATTTCGTTTTTAGATATTTCAATTTCCTGAAGGACAATATTCAGTTCCTGGTTATTCTGAAGAGCCTGACTAATCAGCTCCTGAAGATGAGGATCACTGAAATATTCATTCCACTTCATTTTTCCGGTATTGATGGTGTCATTCTCTGCTGAGCCGTATTTTTCAGGGACAGTTTTATTTTCAGCACGCTGTACGATTTCTATAGGTTTACAGGCAGTAAGACTTAATAAGACGACTGCCAGACCTGCATATTGATATATTTTTCTTTTATTCATAATGGATCATGTCTTCGCTTAATGGAGATTCATCTTCGTCTTTAATCATTTTTTTACCGTCAGACCACTTGGCAAATATGTAGTAAAGCCCTGGAATTACAATCACTCCGAATAGCGTTCCTATCAGCATACCTCCCAGTGAGGATGCTCCAATGGTATGGTTTCCGATAGCTCCGGCACCTCTTGCAAAAACAAGCGGAACCAATCCTGCAATAAAGGCAAAAGAAGTCATCAGGATCGGTCTGAAACGGGCTTTTGAGCCTTCTACAGCAGCTTCCAAGATAGAATCTCCTGCCTGGCGTCTTTTCACGGCAAATTCTACAATAAGTACTGCGTTTTTACCCAGTAATCCGATAATCATGATCAATCCAACCTGTGCATAGATATCATTTTCCAGTCCCATCGCTTTTAATAATAAGAAAGATCCGAATACTCCCACTGGTAAAGAGCAAAGCACTGCAAACGGAATAAGAAAACTTTCATACTGAGCGGCCAGAACCAGATACACAAATACCAGAACAACAAGGAATACATAGATGGCTTCATTACCACGCTGTGCCTCGTCATAAGACAATCCTTCCCATGCCACTTTGTATCCGTGAGGAAGTGTTTTAGCCGCTGTTTCATTGATAGCCTGAATAGCATCAGCAGTAGTATACCCTGCAGCCGGAAGACCGCGGATGGCAGCTGAATTGTACATATTGTAACGGGTAATCTCGTTTGGTCCCTGAGTCTTTTTCATCGTCATAAATGCCGAATAAGGAACCATTTCATCACGGTCATTTTTTACATACAGATTCATAATATCCGTAGGAAGTCTTCTGAATTCCGGAGACGACTGTACATATACTTTAAAGAACTGTCCGAAACGGATAAAGCCCTGTTCATAGGTACTACCGATCAGAATGTTGAGATTGTCCATCGCTTTTCCGATAGAAACTCCTTTCTGCATCGCTGCATTATTATCAAATACCAGTTCATACTGAGGATAATTGGCTGCAAAGAAGGTGAATACTCCTGAAAGTTCCTTACGCTTTTTAAGCTGTGCGATGAAATCTTTATTGGCTTTATCAAATTCCTGATAATCGGTCGTTCTGTTAAGGTCAAGAAGTCTCATGGAGAAACCTCCCGAAGACCCGAATCCCGGAACAGCAGGTGGCTCAAAGAACTCAATGGTAGCTCCAAGATCTTTAGATTTTTCTTCCAGCTCTTCCATTATTTCCTTTACAGAATGATCACGGTCGTTCCAGCTTTTAAGGTTAATCAGACAGGTTCCCGCATTCGATCCACGTCCTTCTGTCATAATTTCATATCCTGCCAGGGATGATACAGATTCCACACCATCTACACCCATGCAGATTTTCTGCAATGTTCTGGAAACTTTATTGGTTTGCTCCAGTGTAGAACCCGGAGGGGTCTGGATAATGGCATAGATGGTTCCCTGGTCTTCATTCGGGATAAATCCGCCCGGAAGTACTTTATTGATCATCACAATTCCGGCACAGAAAGCAATCAGAATTCCCCATGTTACCACCTTTCGACTTACGATTTTTCTGAGGAATGAAGCGTATTTTCCTGTTACTTTATCAAATGTTGCGTTAAAAGAATCTAACGCTTTGGTGAAAATATTTACTTTTTTAGGCTTTCCATGATGGTTTTTCAATAACATTGCTGCCAAAACCGGAGTCAGAGTAAGCGCTACTACCGCTGAAATCACAATAGAACTCGCCATAGTAATCGAAAACTGACGGTAGAAAGTTCCCACCGGACCCGTCATAAATGAAATAGGAATAAATACCGCAACCATCACGGCTGTAATCGCAATAATAGCACCTGCAATTTCACCCATCACTTCTTTTACGGCTTTATAAGGCGAGATATTACTGTCTTCCATTTTGGCGTGAACTGCTTCTATTACTACAATCGCGTTATCAACCACAATACCGATTGCCAATACCAATGCGAAAAGAGTAACCAAATTGATGGTTAACCCAAAGAATTGGATCACAAAGAAAGTTCCGATCAAAGAAACCGGTACGGCAATAATAGGAATCAAAGTAGAACGCCAGTCTCCAAGGAAAATGAAAACCACGATGGCTACAAGGATAAATGCATCTCTCAGGGTATGCATTACCTGCTCAATAGAAGCATCCAGGAATTGTGAAACGTCATAACTGATTTTGTAATCAACACCCGGAGGGAAGTTTCCTTTCATTTCTGCCAGTTTTGCTTTCACATCCCTGATTACATCATTGGCATTACTTCCGTAGTTTTGTTTTAAAACGATAGAAGCGGAAGGATGTCCGTCAAGATTGGAATAAATATCAAAGAATTCACTTCCAAGCTCTACTTTGGCAATATCTTTCAGCTTCACATTTTCTCCTTCAGCATTGGAACGGACAATGATATTTTCATACTCTTCCGGTTTGTTGTATTGTCCTTTATAAGTCAATACATATTCCAGAGACTGGGCTGCAATCCCGGAACTTTGCCCGATTCTTCCCGGGCGTCCGATGATACTTTGTTCGCCAATCGCTTTCATTACCTCATCTACAGAGATGTCATAAGCACGCATACGGTCAGGATTCAGCCAGATACGCATGGCATATCTGCGGCTACCCAGAATCTGAGACTTTGCAATCCCGTGGATACGGTTGATTTCCGGGATGATATTCACCATAGAGTAGTTGTACAGGAATTTTTCATCCATACTTTTATTCGTACTGTAGAGATTCACGTACATCAGCATACTTGGCTGAATCGGGTTTACGACTACTCCTTCTTTCTGTACAAGCTCCGGAAGTAGAGGCATTACCTGATCTACTCTCGTTTTTACCAGAACTACGGCCTCATTGGGATCGGTTCCCGGATCAAAGACAACATTTACAGTCGCTTCTCCGGCACTGGTGGCATCGGTGGTGATATAACGCATTCCCTGAACTCCATTGATGGCATTTTCAATTGTAATCAAAGATGATTTTACCAATACATCTGCACTCGCTCCCGGATAAGCAATAGAAACAGCTACGGTGGTAGGGGCAATTTTTGGAAACTGTTCAGTAGGAAGCTGCTTCATAGCAATCCCTCCCATAAACAGGATCACAACCGATATCACAATCGCGAAAACCGGTCGGTGTATTACTTTTTTAAACATAATGCTGCTTTTGGGTTACTCGGCGTACAGATCCAGATTCGACATTACTTTTTCAGGTTTTTGGTACTTTGAGCTGATCTTCTGGTTTTCCTGAACCATTCTAAGACCCTCAAGCAGGATTCTGTCATCCTTGCCAAGTCCTGAAGAAACTACATAAATATGCGGTAATTCGGCAGCTACTTTTATTTCTCTTGCATGTACTTTGCCGTCTTTACCAATCACATAGACATATTTCTTTTCCAGCTCTTCGAAAGTAGCTTTCTGTGGAATCATCATCGCATTAACATAAGGGGAAGTAATAACAATGTTTCCGGTTTCTCCATATCTTAACAGTCCTTTTGGATTCGGGAAAGTAGCCCTGTAAGCGATATTTCCTGTTTCATTGTCAAAATCAGACTCTATGGTTTGTACGATACCATCTTGGGTAAACTCTTTGCCATTGGCCATTCTTAAACGTACATGCAATGGATTATTATCTTTTTTCGCATCCATCTGATTAAGATATTCAGCTTCAGGAACATTGAAGTATACCCACATTTTGCTGTTGTCTGAAAGTTCAGTTACCAATTCACCTTCATCTACAAGGCTTCCTTTACGCACATGTAATTTTCCTACAATTCCGGCAAACGGAGCACGGATTTCTGTGAATCTCAAATGGGTATTCATTGAAGAAAGCTCGGCCTGGGCTTTTTCATATCTTGCTTTGGCCATAGCCATTTCCTGAGGAGCAACGATATTTTTGTCAGAAAGGTTTTTGGTATTCTGATATTCAATTTCTGCGTATTGGGTTTCCGCTTTGGCGCGGTTTACATCAGATTCGTAAAGATTAGGCATGATTTTGAACAGCAGCTGTCCTTTTTGTACAAACTGCCCTTCATCTGCATAAATAGACTGGATGTATCCTTTTTCCTGAGCACGAAGCTCAATATGATTAATAGAACGGATTTGCGCAACATAATCTTTGTTCACCAATGTATCTTTTATAAGAGGGCTTGTAACGTTGAATGAAGCTGTTTCTGTTTTTTCCTTTTTTTCAGATTGACAGCCTACAAACAGGAGAATAAGGCACAAGTTGATATACATGAGACTTTTCTTGACCATGATAAATATTGTTTTTATAATAATTTATAATTGAAAAAATAGAGCTACCGACTCTCATAGCAGTGTATGAAAGCAGATAAGATTTTCGAAAAAATTAGTATAAAATCACAGTCGGATGACCCTGTACTGGATGTACAGATCATCGTCTAAGGTTTTTAAATGTTCTGATTGAGCAAGTGAAACAGCAATTTGTCTGTTGTGAAATGTAGTGACAAAGCCTGAAATAAGATGCCATAAACCATCTTTAAAAAGGGCAAGAAGTTTGGTAGAATCAGATGTTTCTACATTGTCGTCATTTTCATTGTCGTTTTCAGAAAGATTAGCTATGATTTTGTTGTATGGCGGATGGCTGACATTGTAAGTCTCATTGTCCTCATTATTTTTAAGAAATGCAAAAGATTCTTTGAAGCTCTTTTTCTTATGAATAAGAAGATCAGTGGTAAAATGAATATCAGAAGAAAGATCCGTTGAAATATACTGCTTGATTTGCACATAGTACCAACCTAAAATGGTAAGTAATGCAAATAACATACTGTATAAATATTGATAATTTTTTTTCCGCATCTTAGAGACAAAGGTAGCTAAACTTCAAAATAAGTGCAACCGTTGAAGATTAAAAAAGTGTTAAAAGTAGTTTGTTTACTAAAAAATAGATCTGTTTCTCCGATTTTCCTTTTTGGCTAGGAAGATAGATCCGTAACAGACAAGGAAAGTGAATATTGTAAAGTTTTTCAATATAAAAATTAATCTTTTTTTGAATTAGCTTTATTTTGCACAATTTTTGCTGTAAAAAGCTACTTTTAAAGGTTAAAGCATAACCGATAGTACAAAAAACTCCTCCAATATTTATTATGATGAAAAAATACCTTATTTATATATCACTTTTTGGAGCATCCTTATTCTGGGGACAAAGTAAAGTGACTGAAAAATCTGCTTATCAACAAAGCCTGACGCTGTCAGAGACAGAAAATGCAGCAATGGCGTTTGATGCTGATATAAAATTGTCTGATGCGGAAATCGCTTTGGATAAAAAACTCTTTCAGCTTCGTAAACAGCTTCTGAGTGATTCCGAAGCAAAGAAAATATCTTTATATAACAGCTCTTTTAATGAGTTAAAACCATTAATAGAAAGCAGCAAGCTGTTTGAAATCCTTCAGACAATGCCGAAAGGAGGTCTGCTCCATACCCACAGCGGTGGAATTACAGATGTGAAATGGATTATTTCAACAGCCAGAAAATACCAGGAATGCTATGTTTATGATCAGAAAGATAATGATCAGTTTATTTCCGGACAGCTGGGATTTTTTGAAAAAGGAAAAATTCCGGACGGATTTGTAAACCTTGATAAAAAACTCACTTCAAACCCTGATTTTGAAAAAGAACTGCAGGATCTTCTTACGCTGAAACGTAATAACCTTTGCTCTTATACAGATTATTGGATTGAATTTGAAAAACGTTTTAAGCGTATCAGTTTACTGCTTCCCTACCGTCCTTTCTTTAAAGAATATTATCTGAAAGGATTTCAGGATTTAGTAAAAGATAAAGTACAGCATGTAGAAATCAGATATATTTTTGATGAGCTTTATGATTTTCAGCATGGAAAGTATCCTTTGAAAACTTCCATCACAGATCTGCAGGACATTCTTAAAGAAATACACCAATCAGATCCCCGGTTTACTCTGAAACTGATCTATTCAAGCTTTAAATTCTTAGATAATGAAAGTATTGAAAAACAGCTGGAAACGGCATTCGAAATGAAGAAAGAATTTCCGGGTATGATCTCAGGCTTTGATCTTGTGGCAGATGAAGCGGCTGGGCATAATATCAGTTTTTTTGAGAAAAGCTGGGCCAAAATGAGCGGACTTAGCAAAAAGTACAAAGTGGAACTGCCTCTTTTCCTTCATGCCGGCGAAAGCAATTCTATTCTGAATAAAAATATTCTGGATGTAGTACTGCTGAACAATAAAAGAATTGGCCATGGACTGAATCTGATTTACTTCCCAAAAACAATGGAACAGGTCAGAAAGCAAAATAAACTGGTGGAAGTAAGTCCACTCAGTAATCAGATCTTAGGATATGTAAGTGATCTGAGAAATCATCCGGCAAGAGTCTTATTGAGCAATGGTGTACAATGTTCCATCAATAGTGATGATCCATCAGTGTATGGATATACCGGCCTGAGCTATGATTTTTGGGTGACACAGGTCTATTGGGAACTGGATGTGAAAGCCCTTAAGAAGCTGGTCTTCAATTCCATTACTTATTCTTCTTTGAATGATAATGAGAAAAAGAAAGCCGTTGATTACCTGAATCTGCAATGGAATGACTTTGTTCAGAAAGCAAATCTGCAATTAAATTAATTGTCATTTTGGTAAAAGCAGTATCCGGTTTTCAAAGACATTCAGAAGAGTCCTGACAGTTGAATCCGGTCTTAACTTTGCATAAAATCAGTCCGGGATCAATATTATCCCGGACTATATTTAGATATTTGTGTTTTTGAAGCTGTGTGGTATACAAGACTACTTCTGTAAGATATCTTATAGTAATAAAAATAGGAACAAAAGCTTATTGGACAGACTTTATTTTGATCTGATAATATGCATAAAGTATTATACGATAGTAACCTGTACAGCGATCCACCTAACGCCGTCACTTACTATTTTTACTTTAGGATAGTTCTCAAGTATTCTGTAATCGCCTCCGTTACCTGTTGTATAGTTAGTACTTATCCCGTTAATATATGTTCCGTAAATAGGATAATTGGTATATGCATGCACTCCTGCGGCTATTCCGTTTACACCATCGGAATCATTAATCAGATAAAGTTCACGCCCGGGAAAAAGTGCAGGATTCGGTAACTGAATATTATAATTCGTATTGATAAAATCCGGAGCAGATCCGGAATTGGTAGGCCCTGAGATGGTACCGGACAGTCTTATAAAAACATAATAATCACTATCCTGTACAATATACGGATTGGCAGGGGTCCTGCTTCCGGTAACAAAGGTAATATTTTGAGTGATTCCCGCTCCCAGACTGAACCTTCTCCATCCCGTTCCGTCCCAGTAATAATATCCGGGCGAGAGATTGGTCCCTATATTGTAGACAAGAAGACCTGTTGCCTGGCCGCTTATGCCGTCCAGATCCATTGTATAGGAGGTAAGATCTACTCTTGGAGGAAGAAATCCCTGGCTAGATGTGCTTACATCAAGCTTTGCAGAAGAATCAGGTGAAATAGTCCCTATTCCTACAGATCCGTTGGCGGTCACAACAAAATCATTGGCTTGTTGTGTAGATGTCAGACTACCTGATGTGGGGTTATCTTTTGCTGCATCAACATGGAATGCTCCCAATGGAGTAGTTGTGTTAATACCTACCTGTGCAAATAAAACTGTACATGTTAATAACAGTGCCATCGGCAGTAAAATCTTTTTTTTCATTTTTGATTTTTTGATTTTTTGATTTTTTTGTGTTTAACGATAATGGTTAGTATGGATGCCGGAGAATTGTTTTCTCAAACTTATTATCTGTGCAAAGATAGAGTGAATAATAAACTGAATATGATAAATTTACAATGTTTATAAAGGTGTTTGAATTAGAGTAAGATTCTGTATATTAGTAACTTGATTAAGTTGATTTATGAAAATATTCTATGAATAATTTATGATGGGTTAAAAAATGACTAATTTAGTATAAAACATAAGCGTTATAGTCATGATGAAATTGAATGGTACCAAAGAAAATGAAGATCACAATATGTCTTCCCTGAATAATCTTTTCAAAAGATATCTTCTTCATTACAATTTAATATTAGTAAGCGTATTACTCATTCATGAAACTTTCTTCTATTTTGAAGGAAATACCAATATTGCGATGGTGATGTTCGGCTTTACTCTTTTTCTTATATTGGTCACTGTGGTGGTTTATAAACTGGATTATTTTATTCTCAGACACCTGATCACCTATTATATTATTGTGGATATCGCCATTTTAAGCATTTTACTTTTTGCTTTCTGGAAAAATACTCCTGAGATTTCTGTGTTCATTCTTTTAATTCCTTTTGGAATCTATAATTTTTATAGTTTCAAGACAGTTATATACTGGACGGTTACTATAATGTTGTCCTTTTTGATTATCATCTCACTGCCGGATCATTATTACCCTGATGTTCTGCAGGTTCATTATAGTGCTTATGTAGGGACAATAAAAATTATTTCTACCTTTTTTATTATAGGATTATTTCTTCTCTATTATAATATTCTGATTTCAAATGAAAAGGTTAAAATTTATTTGAGGAATAGTAGTATTAAGCATAAAAATGATACTACTTTAGATGAGGAAGATTATGCAGCTGCTATAAATGAAACTTATACAGAACTGTATGAGCAGATTATTGATCATTTTAAAAGCGAGCCGTGGAAAGATCCTGATTTTTTGGCTCAGGACCTTGCAGAGAGCCTTAATACGAATACAACCTATATCTCCAGAGCTATCAATATCAATACGGGAATGAATTTTAAAACTTTTGTAAATAGCTACAGGATCAATTATGTTAAAGAAGAATTGAAAAAAGATAATAATTATAACCGGTACACCCTGATGTATATTTATACTTCAGCTGGTTTCAGACATCAGTCTACCTTTAATAAAACGTTTAAACAGTTTGAAAATATGACTCCCTCAGAATTCATCAATTCCGTACCTAAAAAAGAGGTGCCTGATCTGATAGAAGAAATGAAAGCTGTAGGCAGTTCTGCGGAATAATATTCTCAGATTTATATATCAATAAAACAGGGCTTAAATTATTTAATTTAAGCCCTGTTTTATTGACGATTTTAATGACATTCAAAAAGATTTTATAGGCTATTCTATCTTGATCTGAAGCTGTCGTAAATACTGAAGCCTATACTGCTGGATGAACTTGTATTTCTGTAGGTAATACCTGCAGCTGTTTTTTCAAGAATAAAGTCTACACCAAGATCAAAATCAAAAGTAAGAATATCTGTTCCTTCACCGCTTACTGTAAGGTTGTTAGCTCCTGTTCCTGGTGCAGATCCATAATATCTGCATTGGAATTTATTAGTAGTAGACCATACAACTTCACCATAAACTATAGCTCCAGAGCCTGGAACACCAAATGCAAATCCTGAATGAACTGTGAATTTTACAATTGATCCCTGGTTAGTCGCTACTAAAGTCTGAGCAGTGGGAGTACTTACATAATTACCGTCAAAAGTGAGCGCAGTAGTGCTGCCTGACGTTATACTATATTTGGAAAAGATGTTTCCATTATTATCAGCATGCAAAGGGAACGTTCTATTGTAATTGATGGATGAAGCTGTTTTGGTGTTGCTATTGCTCAGCCCGGTCAGTTTAAGAATAGAATTGGTATTCAATGTATTGATGGTAACCATTGCACTGTTGTCAGCGGAGCCGATACTGATTCTCCCATTATCTGCCACTATAAATTCAGTGCCTGCAGGTCTGGATGTTGTGCCGTCTGAAAGTTTCCCTATTTCAATTTTACTGCCTGAAGGAACATTGTTCCATTCATCATTGGTCTGATCGAATGGGCCGGCTGCGATTTTGATCCATTTATTGATAGTAGCATCACCATTAAAATAATAATATCCCAAAGAAACAACATCCACTGTTTGTCCGGAAGGAGAAGAGTCAGCAGCTGTAACGTATACCAGCGCTCCGGTTTGTTGTGCAGTGTATGTTTTTGTTTTAAGATCAACCCCTGTTAATTCTTGGAGCAATAATTCCATCAAATATGGAAGGGTCTGAAGGTTTTCCTACCACATCTAGAGTAGATTTAGGAGTGTTTGTATTAATACCTACCTGGGATAAAAGCATGCTGCAAAATAATATATTCAGCGCAGTTAATTTTTTTTTCATTTTAGAATTATTTTAAAGGGTTACTATAAATACTTTCTAAATGCAAATTGAAATATAATTTGTTATTAAAAAAAATATATATAAGTGGATTTATAAATGCAGTGAATAATAGTAATTTTACTTTTTACAATCCTGATTATCAGTTGCTAGTGTTCTGTTTGCTGAAGCAGCGCTTTATTTACGACTAAGAGTGGATGTCCTGTTTTTCAATTAATTGATAGGGTAAAAAAAGAAATCCGTAGCTGCTTTTTTCAGTTGCGGATTATTTTGACCATACAACAGGTAACAGGTCGCCTTATTGAAGTGATTAATGTGATTTGTCTTTTAAGAAATCTTACCTACTTTTTGAACTTTAATCCTGACAATTCTTTTTTTACAGGGGTACTCAACTTTGACGGACTTACTTTTGTCAGAATCAAAGATTCACAGTTATTGAAAATGGCAAAACGTTTTACTGTTTCTATGAAAGGTTTCAGCCATAACTCTACGTCTAGAGTATGGTTTTCAATATGTAAATGAATAAGCTCCAGCTTTTTTTCTTTTCTGTGAGCTTTACAGTCCACCCTTCCTATAAACTGATCTCCAAACAGGATAGGCAGGCAGAAATAGCCGTACTGCCTTTTTTCTTTTGGAGTATAGCATTCCAGCCGGAAATCAAAATCAAAAATCTGTCTGATTCTATCCCGATGGATGATAGCGTTGTCAAAAGGAGAGAGCAGCCGGATATTGGAATCTTTAAGATCAAATGTCTTGTCAAGAACATCGTTCCGAACAAAGGCGGAAGACAATCCTTCTATTTTGACCTGAGATATCAATCCTTCTTCAAGCATTGTTTGTAAAACCTTATTAACGTTATTCTTTAAATCATTTCCCTTCCTGAGATGGGTAATCTGCTTTAATGTCGTAAATCCATACGCTCTCAGATTGGTTTTTACCAGATATTCTGCAAACTCAAGTGGAGTAGGTTCTGTAGTGTTAATGAAAGATGGCAGAACCTTCTCAGCGAGATCATAAGTTTTCTGCATTCCGGAGCGTCCGCTGATCATCAGATCTCCCTGCATAAAAAGTCTTTCAAGAGCTAGTTTGGCAGGTTTCCAATTCCACCAGCTTCCTGCTTTATGGCTTTCATTTTCAAAATCTCTTGCTCTTTTAGGCCCTTCATTACGGATGGTATCTGTCACATATTCCATCACTTTGGGGTCAGCATTGTAGTAACGGGATTCACCTCTTTTAATTGTCAGCATTTGGGGTAAAACATACCGGAAATCTTGTATGGGAAGATAGGAAGCAGCATGAAACCAATATTCAAATACTTTACGTTCCTCTACCAGTTCTTCCAGATAATCTGTCTGAAAATCAGGGATTCTCACCCATAGCGTATGATGATGGGCACGCTCTACCATAGATAAAGTATCAATTTGTATATATCCCAGATGCTCCAAAGCAGTAAGAACCGCATTTTTTCCGCTTCCGAAAGGGGTATTTTGTGTTAATCCCTGGCTGTCTAATGTGGCAAGCTTTAAGTGTTCCGGTGTCAGCTTCTTTTCCATTTTTAATTTGAAGAAAACAGGTTTGATGATGTTTCTTCAAATATAATGATTTAGCAGAAAAGCATTGAAGAGTATCTGTTTTAAGTATCTTGGGTAAGCTGTTCAAAAAATCAGTTGTTTTGACGGCTATCTCTTTTCAGTTCTCTTTCGATTTCATTCACATAGGGAAGGGGAGTGAGATAGCTGTCTTCAATATATTTTGTGATACTTTCATCTGTTTTTTTATTGACCTTTCTGATGAAAAGCTGATTCCCGGATTTCAAAGACTGAATGTAGTTGAATGTATTCTGTGTATTTTGAAAGAGAGAGGTCTCAAGTACCGCTCTTTTATCATCATTGATAATAATATCACTGAATGATGTATTCATAAGAACCGTCTGAAAAAATGATTCTGCAGGTAAAAAAGTATGAAGATAATAGTCTTCAAAATCCATTACCGTTTTGTTGTTGGTTAAAAATAAGCATGTTTCTCTTGTGAAAATGAACCATTTGCCTCCTATATAAGGGATTACATTTTTCATAAAAGATCTTTTGTAGATGAGAGATGAGATTACATAAGCC
The DNA here is from genome assembly GCF_057809135.1 of Chryseobacterium sp. FG46. Lineage (NCBI taxonomy): Bacteria > Pseudomonadati > Bacteroidota > Flavobacteriia > Flavobacteriales > Weeksellaceae > Chryseobacterium > Chryseobacterium sp. FG46. The sequence goes on from NZ_JBMDJJ010000002.1 coordinate 158,368, forward strand.
AATTCTGTAAAGTGATTTTGTATTCTTTGCAGGGTATCAGGTCTGTAAAACTTCTGATCATAATAAAAAAGATAATTCCTGCCTTTATTGGTGGTAAGAAATTTACGTATAATATTTTGTGACTTCAGCGGATAGTCTTCACCGCTCAGATTAATAAAAAAATCCCATTCTTTGCTAACATTGAGGAGGAATTCCATAGCGTTCAATTCTGCCTGAACGATGTTGAAGCCTCCCGAAACTATATTCATACTGTCCAGAATATAGACATTGGGAAAATGAACGATAAAAAGCTGTATTTCTTCAATGAAATCTTGTTTCGCTTTTTTATCAATATGGATAAGATAAAACTGATCCCTTGTATAGATCTTCTGAAACATCTTTTTAAATATTTCAGGTCTGTGATGTATCATGATGAAATAAGCAATTCTTACATGAGGGTCTGTATGTGATTCTAATGTTCTGGGAGAAGGGCTGGGTATGGCGGATGAAGCTTGCATGTTCCGGAGTTTAAAATCATCCGCGTCAGCAAATAATTCGGTTAATTTTCGGAAGGTACGAATAAATTTTTGATAATCAGTTAATTAAATAAAGTAGTATTCGGTTTTTTTATCGTAGGTTTGCAGAACATTTATAAAACAGGTCACTGCCTTTGCTATTCTGTCATAGTTTAAAATCACTTTTTTCTTTCAGTTTTGCTTTTTCAGCTACCAATTTATAGTCTTTGTTTTCATAAAGAGAATACGAGATTGTAAAGTTCTATTGTAGATAAGAGCGATGCGTTATTGCCGGGTATCAGTAATATATTTAAGAATATTATTGTAGCTGAGGCAAGAAAAAGATGAGCAGAAAAGAATACTCTTTTGTTTATCATTATAATAGACCAATTCAAATTCTGATCAACAGATTTGTTTGTAAAATACCGGGAAAAAACCGGAATTTATAATGAATTTTAAAAATTTAAATTTAATTAATCCTATTATCCGTGCAGTAACAGAAGCCGGATATTCCAGACCTACTGAGATACAGTATTCTGCAATTCCGCATATTTTAGCAGGAAGAGATATTGCAGCGTCTGCACAAACAGGTGCCGGGAAAACAGCTGCCTTTGCTATGCCCATTTTACAGCTGCTGAAAAGACAAACTCCGGATCATAAAGAAATACGGACTTTAATACTTACCCCAACTCAGGAACTGGCAATACAGATAGAAGAGAATTTTAAAATCTACAGCAAGTATTTACCATTATCCCAGCTTTCCATTTATGAAGGGGTTTCCATTGGAAGCCAGCTTGCAGCACTGAGAAAAAGAGTAGATGTTCTTGTGGCAACACCTGGAGGACTGCTTGATGTAGAAAATCAGAGACATATTGATCTTTCTAAAATTGAGTTATTTGTTTTAGATGATGCAGATAAAATGCTTGATATGGGATTCATTAATCATATAAAAAAAATATTGAATCTGGTTTCTCATAGAAGACAAAATCTGATTTTTTCTGCTACAATGCCGGGAAGTTTAAAATATTTTGCCAAAACAATCCTGAATAATCCTGTAGAGATTATTGCAAATCCGGCTTCTTCAATACAGCAGACGATGAAGCGTCCGGACCTTAAAAATATTCAACCGCTGGTGGGAAGCACAATGCCTGCCGGAATATCATAAATAAAATCTGTAGCGTTTACAGATCATAATAAACAATTTTTTAATAATAATTACAATGCAAGAAGGCACCGTAAAATTTTTCAATGAAGCAAAGGGCTTCGGTTTTATTACTCCAACAGACGGAAGTAAAGATATATTTGTACATTCTTCAGGATTAAACACAAGATTGATCCGTGAAAATGATAAAGTAATTTTTGATGTACAAAAAAGCGATAAAGGGTTAAATGCTGTTAACGTAAAGTTGACATAATAAAAACCTCAATTGCGAATATGTTATAATAGCATTCATTGTCATATTAGTCTCATATTTTTATATTTTTCCATTCAAAATCCATGAAACTTCAGTATCTGGATATTTTGTTTGAAAGAACATTGATGTAATGTAGATTATTTTATTTTCATTATGTTCATAAGCCTCTTACTTTTAAGTAAGAGGTTTTTCAGGAATTTAATAGATTAAGGCGGCAATTGGTCTGAATATTGACAGACTAAGACGGATACCCGGAAAATAAATATGCAGACTTGATATCCACTTACTATAGTGATGATTGAGCTGAGCATATTTTAATCCTTAAAAAGGGTGTAGAAAAGGATATGATTATTATTAATAATTTTAATGAGTATAAGTCTCTTGAAGGACAGGTGTTGGGAGATTCTTCCTGGCATACAATAAGTCAGGATCAGATCAATAGATTTGCAGATGCAACCCATGATCATCAATGGATACATACGGATCAGGAAAAAGCAGAGAGAGAAGGTCCTTTTTACTCAACCATTGCCCATGGGTACTTAACAGTGTCTTTGATTCCTTATCTCTGGAAACAGATTGCAGATGTGAGAAATGTAAAAATGGAAATCAATTACGGAATAGAAAACCTTAAGTTTGGAGAAGCAGTTCCGGTAAATAGTGATGTAAAACTGCAGGCAACCGTAAAATCCGTGACTGATCTTAGAGGTACTGTAAAAGCAGTCGTGGAGGCCAAACTCCTAATTAAAGACCATGTAAAACCCGCCTATACAGGGGATGTGATTTTCCTTTATCACTTTAAAGATTGATTTGCTTTTTATTGGGCAAATTATTGATATTTAACATCTTAAAACAAAAAGCATCATTGAATATAATGATGCTTTCAGTTTATATGACCTGTTTGTAAAAAACGATTGTGGTTTTGTGGTTTTCTTTTCCAGCAGATGACACAGATTTCCCCGATTTTTATGGTTAATATTATGTATGGTTCTTTACACGTACAAATGCCTATAAACTCAAGTACAAATACTGGGCTTCAAAATCGGAAATTTATACCTTAAAATTCACTCTTTTTTCGCCGTTACTTTGGTATGTTCAAAAGAAGCTTCAAAACCATGAACAACGGCAGCATCCGAAAAGCCAGGAAAAGAGTAGGAACCATATCAAATATTTTAATCATGAAAAATCCAGAAAATGTTGCTCCCTTTGTGGAAGCATCACAAATTATTACAGAACTGAAAGACAGAGCCAATGATATTCTTTCCAGTGTTTTAAGTACAGACCTGTCTGCAATCACTATTAATGGAAAAGGAAATTTCCCTTATTACTGGCAGGATCCGTCTAACCTGAAGTTTAATAAAAAAACTTACGACTGGATCTCTTCCAATCTTAGAGCCAATACTGACCCGGTACAGCTTGATCAGGTGTTTACCAATTACTTTATTGATGCTTTCTCAAAAGTCAATTATTCCTTATCTGTAGAAGATACGGCTGTACTGAATGATGCTCATACAAGAGCTACAGATCAGCAAATGGCTTTACTCAATGCCTGGGTAGCAGCTTATAATACGCTTCCTCCTGCTACGGATACCATGCAGCCTATTGATATCATTATGGATAAAATTGCTACAGAATGGGCGAATCCTTCCACTACTTTGTACCAGATTCAGAAGAGTGATAACCTTGATGCGTTACTGAATAAGACACCGGCAAGCGGTAAACCTATTCTCCCTGTCTTAGCCAATTATCTGGATGCGTTGGGCGCCACAATATCCTTACAGAATAATGTGACAATGAATAATGGTTATCTGTCCAAAGCATTGAAGAATGTACAGAATCCTAAAAAAGAAAACGGCGGGCTGCTCCTGAATGACGACAGTGTTTTACCCGCTTTTGAGGTGACCACCCCGCTCAACGAAATTTTAAACGGCCTTAAAAATACTTCTCAGACCGCTCAGATCGACATGGAGGTAAGCCGTGAATCCGAAAGCCGTTTCCGGGTTTCCGTAGAAGGGAAAACGGGTTTTTCTATTCCTATCTTTGATTTCTTTACCCTGGGAATTGGAGGGAATGCCAATTATTTCAGTGAAGATATTGCGATAAGCAAAAACTCTATCAAAATATCAATGATGTTTACAGGGGTTACTCTTGTGAACTTTGGACCAAAAGACTTTAATATTGCCAGCAATATGTACTGGGCATGGTTTGACCCAATCCGTAAAGCACAGACCAACAGCAGAGACAAAGAGGAAGAAAAGCATATCTCAGGATATAAGTTTTCTCCGGATCCGGGGATGAAATTCGGACCAGAAGGACCTTTCGGATTACTGAACGGAGTAGCAATTTCCAATTATCCTACTGTAGAGATCACGGTAACGGGTGAAGATTATAAAAGTATTCAGAAAACCTTTGAACAGTCTTCTTCGGCTACGCTTTCTTTCTTGGGAATTCCGCTGGCAAGTGTTAAAGAATCTACTTATTCTTCTTCCTTCTCTGTAGATCATTCAAAATCATCAATCAAAATTACACTCAGTCCTCCGCCAAGTCTTGTGGCTGGTAACAACAGAGATTCCATAGCATGGGTTCTGGGTGCGGTTGTGGATTATCCGGCAGAAGTGAATGATGACGTTGTACTTATTAGTGATGAAGAACTAGTCGGTAAAGGAGCTTATCCTAACTATCAACTGTATAAAGATAACTTCGGAACTACTTATTGTTCCGTAAAAAAAGTAAAATCTCACGCCGTGGGTGCCACATGGGTAAGTGAATGTCTTGCCGCCCATCCGGGAACAAGTGCTGCAGGAAAACCATGGACAAGCCCTAAACAATCCGGGGTGATCTGGCCATAAACCAACAAAAAAATAAGTAGTAAAAAATAGACTGTCTGAACAAGGCAGTCTATTTTGTTAGATTTTATTTCAAGATCTTCTTATTCTGTCAATTTTCAGAATTTTTGCTGGTTCCAGCCAGGGAAACTTTGAAGAATAGGACATTTTAAAAAACTATTTGACCAGGAGATAGATTCCGACTCCAATGGCAGCATAAGCTGTAACAGTAAGAATATCAGCAATAGGCTGTGAAAAGCGTTTTTCTGCAATTCTCTCGCTATTGATCTGGTTCTTATGGAACTTCAGACTTTTTTTGGCATTGCGAACAGGATGTGCTACCAGGCTGTCTCCTTCCCAACGGTCAACAATTACTTTATAACTTTTGTTGTCTACTTCAATTCTGACATTTTTACCGGCAGCCAATTTTTCCTGAACATTGACAGGAGCAGGGGCGGGCTGTGCATTCAGACTTGGAGCTGAAGTGTTGGTATCCATCATTTGCTGGGAAGTATTATTAGCTACAGCGGTATTCTTTTTAGGATTCTGATTATTGTTGGCGGCCAGATCTACTGGCTTTTTTACCTGATAGGTATAGCAGCTGGTAAGCATACATAATATAATGATGAAATAAAAATTCTTTCGCATAAGCCAAATTTAAGAATTAAACGGAATATTTGGGACTTTCTTTTGAAAGATGATGTTTTTTTTGAAAATTCTCCTTTGTTCCTGATGTAAAAAGTCTCAAAATATGAGTACGGCAAAAGTAAAAAACAGTGTCCTGTTTTTACAAGTACAATATAGCTTTTGGATAAAGGAATGTATATGTTATCCTCGTCGGGGGTTAAAGCTTTGACAAAGATTTTTTTTTCAGATTTATATTGAGAGCAAGAGGAAAATATATTTTTAATATATCTCTCATGTATGATATATGTAGTAGGTAAATGTCTTGTTGATGTATGGATAGTTTGTTAAAAATGCATTTTTGATGTATGTGTATATTGTTGGTGTATTTCTTATCTCCTTACATTTATAAAAACAAAATGATCAAATAATGAAAGAAAAATTTCTATTACTTGGAGGCTTTATCATCAGCCTTCAGGTGTTCTCACAAGTAGGTGTTAATACACCAAATCCTCAGGCCAGCCTGGATGTAGTAGGTAAGCCTACCTCTACTAATGTATTCGATGGTATTATTGCTCCCAGAATTACGGGAGCACAACTCAGAGCAAAGACATATACCCAAAAACAGCAAGGGGCAATGGTGTATGTAACAGCTGCTGATACAGCTCCCGACGGCCAGACAACAGAGGTAACCAGCACCGGATATTTTTATTTTGACAGCAACCTGAACCGCTGGCAAAAACTGAACTCGGGAGTTGTCACCGTTGGGGATCCTACAACAGATGCTTTCATTGATGATCCGTCCAATACAATGGTAAAATTAGGAGCAACTTCTACCGGAGCAGCCAGATCTTCCAACACCGATTTCGTTATTAAAGACAACGGAAGAGTGGGAATAGGAACTGAATTACCTGATACAGCCCTGCATATAAAAGAAAACGACAACACTAACAGTAATCAGCTGAAGGTTCAAGCAACCAATAGTTCTCCATTGATTAATCTGGAAAGAACAGGAAGCACTAATTTATCTTCCGGAACAGAGCTTGGAAAATTATCCTTTAATGGAAAGATTGCAGGAGCTAATTTTCCATTAGCAGGGATAAAAGCTAATTACTGGGGAAACGGGACAAGCAATTCTTCAGCTCTTACATTTTCTACCAGTGACCGGCCCGCTGTCGTAATTAATGAGAACGGGAATATGGGAATAGGGCGTTCTGATACAAATTATGCAATGTCTCCCACGCAAAAGCTGGATGTAGACGGAAATGTAAGATTCAGAGATGTTCCGGCATCCACCATGAACAGCACGGACATGTTAATGGCATTGGATGCTAACGGAGTTGCTAAAAAAGTAGACATCAAAGCACCGGCAAGCGTTTTGGTTGCTACAAGAACAGGCCCTTCTGCTAAACCAGGAGATAGCTCCTGGGCTATCATGTGGTTTGAAAATACCCGTCTTTCTGATAATACCTATCTGACAAGAGTTGATAACGGCACGTTTAAGGCAGTCAAGACAGGATTATACACCATAAATATCACAGCCCACTTTGACCAGGTTCCTGACGGGACATTAGCACAAAACCACTACAGAGGAGTAACAGTAGGGGTTAGTACTACAGCAAACAAACTTACCCAGCATTATGGATCTAATTATATGGGAAATGGATATACCAATATTACTGCTGTTTTTATATTAAATGCAGGAGAAGAATTTCATGCATACAGCCAATGTGATAAAGGAGGTACATACAGACAGTTGGAAGCTACTATGTCTGTTGTTTACACACCTTTATAATATGTTAGTATCATTTTTATATAAAAAGACAAAGAACTGTTTTTGCCTACCCGGTAGGTGTTTCAGACAAAGAGACTTATGTTTTGGTATCCTTGTCAAGGTTTTAAAACTTGACAAGGATATTTTATTGTTTTAGAATGCTTGATTTGTAATCGTAAAAGCCACATGAAAGGATTCGTGAGCTAGCGGGGGTATTCTGATAACCTTCATAACGTCCAGTTCCCACCTTCCAGCCTTTCATATATGATAGATAAAAAAATCAGCCAGTATCAATCAAATTTTTATATTTGCATGGGTTGGGGCAGAACTCTTGAAATACTGCCAGAATACCCGTAAAAACTTAAAAATATAATAACCCAAAACAAAGAAAGATAAGGAATGGATAAGAGTAATTTATTAATTATTATAGCTTCGGTTTCTATATTCATTTCTGTACTTCTTGCTGTTTTCCTCCTTACTGTAAAGACCAGGCACAGGGTAAGCAATGTTTTATTTGCTGTTTTTCTTATCCTGAACGCTATAGATATTTGTGATCCTTTATTTTATAGGATGGCAGATGGTCCGTCTAATCTGGGAATGTTTAAAAACATGTTTGTTTTCCTGCAAATTCCGGTCTTTTATCTCTATGTATTATCCGTTTGTTATTCGGATTTCAAACTGAAACCTCAGAACCTGCTGCATGTGCTTCCTTTTATCATTACTAATCTTGTTTTAGTGCCTCGTTTTTATGGTGTAGATACTGCATCCAAAATTTTCTTTATTGAAAACCGGCAAAATATGATAGAACTGAAGTTTAATCATATTCTCCTCCATGTTCAGATGATCATTTACTTTGTTGCGGTTTTCAGGGTATTGAGAAAATCGAAGACGCTTTATCTTGAAAATTATGCAGGGAAAAGTATAAGCTCCTACAACTGGCTGTTTCAGTTTACGGTTGTATTGTGCATTGTATATAGCATTGCTCTTTTAAAAAACATCCTGAAATTTTCAGAGTATGTTCATATTTCAGAAGGGATAAAGGCTGGACTTTTATTATTATCCCTTTTTATTACCTGCTGGTATCTTTTCAAGGCACTGAATTATCCTGAGCTTTTCAGAAATGTGGATTCAAAATTGAAGTTGGTGTCTGAGCTGGTTTCGGAAGAGAAAAGCAATGAAGAATCTGCGGTAAGCGACAGAGAATGTAATGAGAAGCTTTTGAGATTAAAAAACTATATGATTGAGAAAAAACCTTTTCTTAATTCTTCTCTCACCATTCAGGATGTGTCCGGTGAAATTGAAATTCCTGTGCGTGAATTATCTCTTTTGATCAATCACCAATTGGGACAGCATTTCTATGATTTTGTAAATACCTATCGCATAGAAAATGCAATGAATATGTTAAAAGATGAAACCAAAAGTAAGGTGACGATCCTTGAAATTCTGTATGAAGTGGGATTCAATTCAAAATCTTCTTTTAATACAGCCTTCAAAAAGCATACGGGGACTACGCCTACGCTTTATCGTAAAAATTTGTAATACAGTAATTTGTAATTACTCGTACGCTTTTTTGGAATGATTCGAACGTATTTTTTCTGATCAATCGGGACGATTACTTTTATTCGGTCGCCTGTCTTGAGGAGCTTCCACATCTTTGTATCGAAATTAATATTTAACATTAAACAACGATACAATGAAAACGTCATTTCAATTTTTAGCAGTACTGTTATTCTTAAGCAGTTTTTCTTTCGGACAAAAAGTTTCCACAAAAATAGATTCTATCATCCGGGATAATTATAAAAAAAATCCAGAGGTAGGAATCAGTGTTGGCTTTATCAGTAACAATGAAGAATACTATACTGCATATGGAAATATAAGTAAGGAAAGTAAAGGCAGAATCGACAAAAACTCTCTGTTCGAAATTGCTTCGATTACTAAAATTTTAACTGCCAATTTAATTGCCCAGGCAGTGATAGACCACAAGATAAAACTGGATGATTATATAGACCGTTTCCTTCCCAAAGAATATGTTTTGCATCAAAATCTTAAAAACAAAATCAGAATTTCAGATCTCGCATCCCATCAATCTGGTTTACCTGACATCGACTTTCCAAAATTAATAGAACTGAATCCTCAGCAGCCTATAAGCAGTGTTAACCAAAATACCTTGACCACTTTAATCAATACCTGCAATGAGCTGAAAGATTATGGTAAATACCGGTATTCTACCATTGGCTATACTTTATTGGGACAGATTCTTGAAAAGGTATATGGGAAGAGCTATGATGTCATTGTAAGAGAAAAACTAACGGCTCCCTTGAAAATGACCACTACATTAACGAAAGATTTTAATGTGAAAAACAGAACTACCGGCCATAATCCGGATGGAGGAATTCAGGAATTTTTCTATTGGAATGTGACTGCTCCTGCGGGATTGTTAAAATCTAATTCAGCCGATATGATCAGGTTTTTAAAGGCTGTACTAAATGATAAGACCCAAGTAGGACAGGCTTCCATCATAGGGGAAAAAATCTTTTACAAAGATGACAAAAGAGAGATGGGATTAGGCCTGAATATCTCAACGGATGATCAAAATACGCTCTATTTAAAATCCGGAGATTCTATGGGACAATCTTCCATCATATGTTACAACAGGGCTAAAAAGTGGGGAATTATTATCCTTCTTGATCAGAGAAACTCTAAAATGAGACAGGATCTTCTGAATACAATTTATGATACCGCCCTGAAATAACAGTAGTATCCCTGTTTATTACATCAATATTCATTTTAATAAAAAGGGACAAGCTCAATACAACTTGTCCCATATGATTATTGTAAAACCTGCTGGTCATAAAGAAGATTGTCGTCTTCATCAAAGCTTATGATCAACACTTTATATTGTTTTGCACTGTCATTATTAAAGAATTTGATTCTTGGAGGAACATAGTCGCTGTCAAATAAATTAGGATTCCAGTATAGTGTTTCGCGGGTATCATTTTCAATTTTTTCCGGAGCATCGTCATCTATCATTTCAATAGGGAATTCAGAAGGTTTATCATATCCTTTGATGATGGATGAGTTGTTCTTCCTCGTTTCTTTTTCATTACTTTTAGATTTCATATTCCCCTTCATCGTGTAGATGGCTACGGCATCACCTATTAATCCGGATCCTTTAATGATTTTTACCATCGCAATATTATTAACCGGAAGACTGGAAATCATGGTAGGATCGGTAGGTATTTCATCTAAAAATAGTTTAGCTTGCTGGCCTCGGATATAAGGTACGCTTGCTCCTGAGTTGTTTTTCTGAAATGTTAAGCCCGCAGCTCTTCCCTGCAGCCAGTCTAAAATATTGCTTGATCCTGATATATGCTGATCTTCATTGACGAAATCAAATACAGTTGAATTTAAGGAACTGAACATTCCGCTGGACAGCTGTTTATCAAGCTCTGCTTTCGGATCTTTCTTTTTTCCTACTAAAGCTACTGCCTGGATTTGTATATCATTACTTTCTTTCTTTTTAATGTTTTTCTGAGTGTTGATAGCTCTGGAAATTGTTGAAGGCAGGTTTTTATTTTTGTCCGTTTTTACCAATGTATATTGAGTTGCCGGGAAATTGCCTTTAAATTGAGAGGGAGTAATTAACGGTTCTATGGTGACATATAAATCATCATTTCCTGATTCTTTATTTTCTGAATTGACAAAGGCTGTAATTTCCAGCGGTTCATCATTATTGAGGTTATTTAAATAAATATATCCGTTTTGATCTGTTTTGAATTGGCTGAATGCAGGCTGGTTTTGGCCGGATTTTGCTAATAAATTGACATTCGTATTGGGCAGAAGAGCATTGTTTTTAATGGGTTTTACCCTGTAAGAAAGGTATTTTTGTGATTGGGTTTTAATGACGGGGGCAGTTCCGCTGAGTACTGAACTCCAGTCGAATCTTTTCCAGTTTTCAGAAATAAGCAGGGCGTCCAAAGCTTCAGTATTGGTATTCTTGGAGAAGTATTGGGCCGGGCTGTCTATTCTTGAGGTAAAATCTCCCGTTAACCAAAGTGCGCTCAGAATATTATCTGCTTCCGGAGTTTGAGCCCCGTTATCTTCACTTACCAAAACCGTATAGTTTTTGAAATAAGATTCCGGAGAAAGATCAATACTGTTGAAAGCTCTTGGCGTTGGTTTTAAGCTCTGACCTACTATTTCCGCTTTCTCAATTTTTAAATTACCAGGTTTTATAAAACAAAGCCTTTGTGCAACAACATTATCCTGTTCATCAAAAATAACCAATTGCAGAATACCGTTAGCGCCATTACTGATTTTCGTGGGAATAAGACTTGATGCTTCATTGGTCAGATGGTTGATATTGGCTCTGTAAGCAAGATGATTATTGATGAGTCCGATAATTTTATAACCCTGAAGCTGTTGTTTTAGATTAACACCTTTTAAGTTATATTTTATCCCTTCTTTGGAACTTGAAACTTCTATATTCAGGCCGCTGTCTGCAACTTGTGGGAGATCTATTGTTTGGCTTTTTCCTGTATTATCCTGAATAATGGCCTGATATTTCTTTCCTGATGCCGGAGTTATCTTAAAAGAAGCAACATTTTTATCAAAAGATTTGAATGTGGTAACAGCAGTGTTGGGATTTTGGCTGTCTATAATTTTTCCGGACCAGTTTTCCGGCAGCGAAGAATTGGAAGATAACCTTACCGCAAATTTTGTAGGCATACCGTTAATGAAGGTTCCGCCTTCCGGAAAAACTTTGGCAGACCAATCGGAGCTTTTTGCAATGACTAGGGATTCCAAAGAGTTTGGATTATAAACCGGAATTGTTTTGACAATTTGGAAATCTTCATTAAAATTGGTCATGTAAGGAGTATAAGCTCTTACAAAATATACCTGTTCAGGAAGATCTTCTTTCAGTTGAAAATCTCCGCTGCCTTCACCATTGGTAAGGAGTATTGTTTTCCAGTCTATTAATTTTTTATCAGAATTATACAGCTCAACAAACAGAGTAGTGGATAATGCGGAACGGTTATAACCGTCAAACACAAAACTTTTGAACCAAATCTTATCACCAGCGGCATATTGCGATTTATCGGTAAGAACATATACTTTCTCCTGTTCGTAATTATTCTCAAGATTAGTAATTGCTTTTTCTAATTTGGTTTGTGCCAGTACAGGCTGTACCATTGAAAGAAGCAATACACAGAACATATTTTTCATAGAAATCTCAGCGCATTTTAATTCTTTGCTAATGTAATCATTTAAAGGCTTCTGGAGTTGATTTTTAATATGTTATTTCACAAGAAAGAAAATAGCTTGATGATGGTTTTCAGTCAAAAATCCCGGCATGCAGTGCCTGATGCTGTATTGCGGTTATCAGGTTGCAATAGTGAATTAAACAGGAACGTACTGTAAATTACGATTTTAGATATTGAAATTTAATCAATATTTAGTGATAAAAAATATTTTGAATGAATATTTTTATTATTTTTATAAAATAAACTAAAACATGAAAATATATGAAATTTATTCACGTTCCCGAATTCAACCTTACATAGTACCTTAAAAAATCCTTTTCAATTTAAATGACAAATAAGCCTCACCTGATGAGAGGCCTGTATTTCTATGTACATCAGGATACACATAATTAAAATTGATACAAGCAAAATTAAGCTTAAAAAAATCCTTAAATCCAATTATTCCTATGGAAAAATCACACAATCACACCCATGGCTGCACCCATTGCTCTTGCCACAATCCTGTTTTGGATGTTCTTAAAGAAGAACTTTTCAGTGCAGAAAATATGACAAAAATAAATCCGGGTTCCGGAAAAGCCATCCACGAAAAATCACAAACTCTAATGATAAGCGGAGGAATCATCCGTCCTATGATTGGAGGATCAACAGATACCGTTGAATCCGTTGGAATTGCTGATGGAAAAGTAGTGGTAACCGGTACAAAAGATCAGGTAGAAGAATATATGAAAGAGAACTATCAGGGATTTCAAAAAAAAGAATTAACCGGTCCTCAAACTTTACTTCCCGGTCTGATAGAGCCTCACGTTCATATGGTTCCAACTGCAATGATGCAGGGCTGGCTGGATCTGAGCCCTTTTGAAGGACAGAATTTGAAGGCTGTATATGACCTGGCATCTGTGGGAACAATCATCAACATTCATATTCCCAAAATTCCCGGGGCTGTTATTTTGGGCAAAGGATTGGATCCGTCTTTAATGCCTTTTAAGGAAAAAGAGGGCAAAAAAGAGCTGATAACGATTGATAATGTAATACTTGATACCATTAATCATGATGTTCCCATGATGCTGTTAAGCGCCTCTATGCACACCCTTTATCTGAATACAAAGGCGCTGGAGTATGTATTTAATCATAATCCTGATATAAAAAACGAGTATAAAACGGTTGACAAATATATCAGTGAGACAAAAGGCCAGCTGCAGGAAGGCTTACAAATGACTCCGGCACTGAAGACAGTAAAGCTTCAGATTATTGCGATGAGTATAGAGATTAACAGGTATCTTACCCATCTTTTCAATACTGCCAATTCAAGAGGAGTTACTTTTATGTATGATGCCGGACTGAATAAAGGCTCAGAAATCCTTTTAAGCAAATATTTCGAAACTCACCCTGAACGGGTAAGAACAGGCGGGGCATATCTTTGTTCCAGCCAGGAAGATGTTGATCAACTGGAGCATTATAAAGAGCCGGAGCATTATAAACCCGTCTATTACGGTCATATCAAAGTAGTTTCAGATGGCTCTAACCAAGGTTTAACGGGATATCAGAGTACTCCTTATCTGTGCGATCCTGCAAACAATACCGGAGTATTTAATTTTCCGCAGGCAGGTATTCCTGCCCATACGATTCCGCCAGGCTATAATACATTAATTAATAGTGTGGTAGCTGTAAAAGGCTGGCCGCTAATGGTTCATGCCAATGGAGATCAGGCGGTAACATTTGCCATTAATGCGTATCAACGTAGTTTAGCCCAATATAGAGGTCCGGAGCTTCGTAACCGTATAGAACACTGTTCACTGCTGACGGCGGAGCAAATTACCAATATGCTTCAAATGGGAGTTTCCCCAAGCTTCCTTATCGGGCACGTGGGCTACTGGGGCTACGCTTTTAAAGAAGTAATCTTCGGTGAAAAGGCGCAAATGCTTGATCTTTGTGGTTCTACGCTTGCTGCCGGTATGAGAATTACCCTTCACAGCGACAATGAGGTAAGTCCATTGGGTCCATTAAGAATGATGGAACAATCGATTACCAGAATCATGGAAAAGAATCCTAATGATATTGAAGTGTTGAACACGGCAGAACGTCTTACCCCGGAACAGGCTTTGATTGCCGTTACTTATGATGCTGCCTGGCAGTGTTATGCTGATAAATGGGTAGGTTCCTTAAATAAAGGCTTCTTTGCAGATTTTGTTATTTTGGAAAAAGACCCTCTTTCATTAAATACCCCTTCATTGCAATATATGAAAATGAGAGACATTCCGGTACTGGAAACCTGGGTGGGTGGAATACCTGTGTATATAAATGATAAAGTAACAAAACCTGTCACTGAAAAAGACATGCTTTTTTCAGATAATTCATAGCAGGATTTTAAATAATTGCTAATCAAATCTTAATCAGAGTAGAGAACCATCTACTCTGATTTTTGTTTTTATAGGGGGATTTTATGAAGGGATTTTAGCAACTATTTATTATGTTTTGAATTCTGTTGAGCATTTTAGTTTGTATCTTTCCTTTTCTAATCCAGGAAAAAAGATATTGGCTAATGGAGCTGGATTCACATAAATTTAAAAGCCAAAAAAGAATGACCATAAAAATCTATAGACCTGAAAACCCTGTACTAAAAAAATATATTGAATGCTTTTATATTCTCGAGCAGACCTCTGAAGAACCCTCAGCTGCTTATTTTACCTTTCCGAGTATCTATACCATTGTCACTGCCAGTGAGAAAACAGAAACCCTGGTCACCAAAAATAAAATAACAACCAGATACTGCCAGTCCAACCCAATTGAAACAAATCTGGTAAGCGATTTTAATGAACCGGTATTGGTTAGCTATGAGGGCGTAATCAATGAAATTACTACCTACTTTAAGCCATTGGGGATCAATGCTTTTATACCGAATAACCTGAGAGATTATTCAAATGGGAGCTTTCCGGATTTTAGTCCATATGAGGATTATAAAGAAACCATGGCTGTTATTCTTTCCACAAAAGATCCTGAAGAAAAAATAAAGGCGTTGGAATCATATTGGCTTTCAAAATTTCGTCCCTTTGAAGATGTCCTGCTGACAGAAGTACTCACAGAAATGCTCCATACAGATAATATCAATCAATCTATGACAAAGCTGTCTTATGCAACGGGTAGGTCACGAACAACGATCAACAAACATTTTGATCAGCATATTTGTAAAACACCCTCTCAGTTCAAAAAAATTATCAGATTCAGGGCAGCTGTTCAAAGCCGGCTTGACGACAAAAACAGAGCGGGTTTGTCTTATAGTCTGGATTATTTTGACCAGTCACACATGATCAGGGATTTTAAAAAATTAACAGGTTTTACGCCAAAAGTCTTTTTTTCAAAAATAACAACACTTGAAAAAGGATTCATAAAATGGATGTTTATTTAGCAGGGTTTACAAAAATACAATGATGATGATGGATTAAGTAGTAACATTGCAGCTTAATCATGTCATTCAATAGTTTATGAAGCCAATCCTAATAATACTTTTATTCCCGGTTTTTATTTTCGGGCAGAAAAATGGGTCAGCAAACCTTGCGAAATATATGCAGGCTCAGGTTGAAATAAATAATTTTAGCGGAGCTGTTCTTGTATCGAAAAACGGCCGGGTTTTACTAAAAAAAGCGTACGGTCTGGCAGATTATGAATGGAATATTAAAAACACCATAGATACTAAATTTCAGCTGGCCTCAGTAACAAAACAATTTACCGCCACCGCTATACTTCTGTTGATTGAAAAAGAGAAACTGTCTCTTGATGATAAGCTGAGTAAATTTTTACCAGATTACCCAAAGGCTGATAGTGTTACGATCCATATGTTATTATCACATAGCTCAGGGCTGGCTATGGGTTTTAAAGAAATAGCTTTAAGCTCAATGGATAAAGATTCCGCGTATGCCAAAATAAAGAAAATACCTTATGAATTCTCTCCGGGAACTAAAAGCGGATACAGCAATATCGGCTATTATTTATTGGCTAAGATCATTGAAAAAGTGTCAGGCGAGAAGTATGCTGTTTTCTTAAAGAAGAATATATTTGAAAAAGCAGGAATGAAGAATACCGGCGTTAGTAATAATGAATCGATTGTTGAAAAAAAAGCAAAGGCTTACTATAAGACAGAAAGCGGGCTTATTCATAATCCCTTTATCAACTGGGAGATTAATGTAGGTCATGATGGCGTTTATTCTACGGTTGAAGATCTGGCCTTATGGGATAAAGCCTTATATGGAACAAATATTCTTTCTGCACAGATGAAGAAACTCATGTTTAGTCCGTACGGAGCTGAAAATTGGGGCTATGGCTTTATAATCAATCCGTTTTACAATCACGGGCATCAATTAATTGCTCATGACGGAGGTTTTTTCGGGACAATGACTTCCTTTAACCGTTTTACGGAAGACAAACTCTTCGTGACCGTACTTTCTAATAATGAATCATTTTCCTATATTATAAGTTATGGACTTTCCGCTATTGCATTGGGAAAAGAGGTGGAACTTCCTTACAAGCATCACAGGGTTGAAATAACCCCCGATTTATATGATCAATATATGGGTAAGTATGATAAAATTGACATATTGAAAATTGACGGTAAGCTTTATTTTAACAGTGTGGAAATGGAACTCATCCCAGAATCTAAAAACAAATTTTTCAGAGCAGATAATAATGACAGAACCATTGAGTTTATTCCGGACAGTGCGGGCCTTTACAATTCTATAATTCTGACAAAAGGAGGAGTAAAAGAAGTTGTAAGAAGAAGTAAATAGCCAAAATGGTCTTGATGCGTCAGAAATATAAGTAATCTGTGTTTTATCATCATACCATTTATTGGGATA
This sequence comes from Chryseobacterium sp. FG46, assembly GCF_057809135.1. Lineage (NCBI taxonomy): Bacteria > Pseudomonadati > Bacteroidota > Flavobacteriia > Flavobacteriales > Weeksellaceae > Chryseobacterium > Chryseobacterium sp. FG46. The sequence goes on from NZ_JBMDJJ010000002.1 coordinate 175,608, forward strand.
AGGAGTAGAATTAACATTTTTATAAAACAGAATCGGCAGATCCAGGCATATGATGCCATAATTTTTTCTATATTTAGAGGAAGTTTAATAGGATATAGGTTTTAGTGATGTTTAGAAACAGGGCTTGTGTTTTTATTTTGCACGCTGCCTTGCCTGTAGATACCAATATAAAAAAAGACAATGCCGATAAACCTAATACCTCCGGACGGAGGCCTGTTATACAAAGAAACAGATATGACTCAGTTGTTCCCTGAGCCATTCAATGCAATAACTGCCCTGTTTTTTTTAGCCATAGCCGTTTTCTGGACGCTTAAATTGAAAGGTCATTACAAAGAATATCCTTTTTTAACCTACTGCCTGGTTTTATTATATATTGGTGCTATTGGGGGAACTGTTTACCACTCATTCAGACAGTGGCCGGTATTTATTATGATGGATTGGCTGCCCATTATGCTGCTCTGCCTTTCTGCCGGATTTTATTTTGTAGCGCAGAGTACCATATGGTATTATGCGGTTGCAATGGTTCTGGGATGTCTGATATTGATGCTGGGTTTGAGAAACTGGATTCTTATCGGTAATCCTTCTCTTTTTATCAATGTCAATTACGCCATCATGGCCTCATTTGTAGTTTTTTCGGTACTAAGGTATTTGATCTATACCCAATGGAAAGCGGGCAAATGGGTAGGTTTTGCCGTGTTGTCATTTGTTTTTGCACTCACCTTCCGCATCGCTGACAAATGGGAATGGTTCAGTTTCGGAACTCACTTTTTATGGCATACTTTCGGGGCGATAGCAACGTTTTGTATGTTTAATTATATCTATCTTACGCGGAATGTAATTAGGAAGAGATAGGTGGGTTTATTTTTATGTTGAGTAAGGTTGGGACTTTGAGCTGTCCAATAAGATTAGTTTCCTTTTAAAATGTTCCGAAACCGGAGACTTCGTAGAGCTGGTAATACACCTTCGTTGAAGTTAATTAAGCTATCAGAAAAAGAAGTAATTAGCGGTAAAGTTTACATTATATGTAAACTTATTTTTGTATATTTGTTAAGTAAATGTATGTATTAAATAAAATCACTGGTGAGAAACAGGCTGCAACAATAACTAAAATTGATGCTGCTGAAATTTCGCAAATTAATAAAACCAGGCGATTTGACTTTAATTGGAACAAAGAAAAAAGCTTTCATGTTTATAAATTGACAGCAGAAGATAAAGAAGAACCAATAGGTCTGTTATCAATCAATGAACGGCCACAGGATTATGCTTTGGAAATCAGACTTCTGGCGGTATCCAAAGAAAATGTTGGTCAATCGAAGAATTATAACCGGATTGCAGGCTGTCTTATTGCATTTGCTTGCAGAGAAGCGTTTAAAAAAGGATTTGGAGGATATGTATGCTTAAAGCCAAAAACAAAGCTTGAAAAACATTATATACAGCAATATGGCTTACAGTCAACCAAAATATATTTGATCACTGAAGGAGAAAATTCATTACAATTAATTCAGGAATATTATGAAGACAAACAGGAAGGAAATTAAGGAAACAGATTTTTCAAAATTTACAGGTGAAGAACTTGCGGATGCTTTTGTCTTTCCTGCTGATCAAGTTTTGAATACGAAGGAGAAAAAAGAGGAGGAAGACTTCTGGGCAGCTCGCCGGAAACAATTTGACAATCGCACTCACAGTCAGAAAATGTATTCAAGATTGTTACAGCTAAAGTTTCAATTGGAAGACTATATAGATAGCAGCCAATATCTGGAAGCGTTTAGTTTTGGATTTTTTTTAAATGAGTACGTTAACAGACAAGACAAAAAAGATAAGGACTTTGCTGTTGAGGTGGATGTGAAGCCAGCTGTACTTAGCCAATATATTAATAACCATCGAAAGCCGACAGATGAGTTCATCATCAGGCTTGAATTACATTCCAACGGACTGATTCCCGCAATAAGTTGGTTTAAGGTTATCCAAAAAAATAAAGAACATGAGATCATGACCAATCAGAAATTAAGAGAGGAAGAAAGTAAGCATGTTAAAAACAGACTTGGATTTGCTTATTAACTTGATGAAATAGCTTAGAAACTTCAGATCAGTCAAGACTTGCTTAAAAATTGGACTGCCCCCAAAAAGTTAGACACTTTTTAGGGGCAGTCCAAAGCTGGGATTTTTTTATTTTGATTTCCTTTAAAATTGCTCTAAAGTTGGGAGACTTTGAATAATTGGCTATTACAAGTTATCTTATCTTAACCAAGTAAGTGCCTTAGTTGCATATATTATTTTTGAACTTTCTTTTTCACCATCGAAAAAATTATCAGGGAATGAACCGATTAGTTCTCTTGATTTCAAGTTTGCATTATTTGTAAGTATAGCTTTTATTTCATTCATCTTAGGCAATTCAAGAATTTTATTTTTTAAAACTTTGATTTGTTGATTTTCATCTTTTGTTATTAAATCTTCCCCGAAGTCCGTTAATAATAGTTTATCATCTAGTAAATCAATTAATAATAAGTCTCTATTAAATCGTCCTTTTATAAGGCTTTGGTTGGTTGATAAGAGTGGTAATATTTCTAAAATCTCTTTAAGAGAGCTCCTTGGTATTAGGTTTGATTTATCTCCTAGAATAATACTAGCTTTACTTTTTCCTCTACCTTTTGTTGGTTCTATTAATTTAGTTTTAATATCTAAATCAGATAATAAGAACCAACTCATTAAAATTTTTGCATAAGAATCCCACGTATTATCTTGAAATTCTTGTTTGAAAATACTTTTTAGTACATTAATCACATCACTTTTAACTATCTTACTTTGTGATAGTTTTTTAAGAGCGATATAAGGAGTGTAATTTTGAAATTTTGTTGTTACAAATTCAATAAAACCTTCCCTCGAAATGGTTATATCCTTATTAACAATATAATTTTCTCCTATTTTTCTTATGAAGCCTAAGTTCCTTAATTCAATTAAAATATTATATAGAGTTTCTGCTCCTATCCCTTTTGGATGTTTAAATAGAAGAGAATCAATGTCTTCTGAGTCAATGTTGTTGAACAACAAAAACACTTCTAAACATAAATTCACTCCTTGTCTAAGTAAATAACTTTCACCTATTGTAGGAATAGTCCCCGTAACTAAATAATCTCTGTAAATATCCCAATAGATATTATAATTAGCACCAGATCTGATTATAAGTCTTTTATGTAAAAGAGAAGATATTGTCTCACTTTCTATTATATCTCCAACTTCTGTTTCATCAAAGAAATTCCCATCATATGCTTTTTTTGCAATTATTTTAATTGCTTTAAACTCTTTAGAAAATAATCTTTCTTCATCCTTTTTAAAAAGATCTAGAATATTCAAATTAGATTCAATTAAACTTTCTTTTGAAACCCCAGATTGCAGCTGATCAAATACATGAATACATAGTTTTTTTGTTAACCAAGGTAGTCCTTGGGAACTTTCTTTTATGCGATCTTTAACACCTTTATCTAATTTACCAACCGAGTCTTCTAATTGTTTAATTATACCATCAATTTCTTTTTCACCAAATTCATTTATTGTAAATTCTCTTGCTTGTTCTTTTGCTTGTTGCCAAATATGATAAGATGGATTATCACTTTGCATGAAAAAGTCTGATTTCCATGAAAATCCAATTATTAAATTTGGCTTTGAGTCAGTAACATCTGTAAGAAATTTATAAAATGTTTTGAAATAGTCATTTTTTCTAAAAACATCTTCAAATTGATCAAAAATTAAAATTAGAAATCGGTTTGTTAACTTCAAATTTTCAAGAATTGCTTTGACGCTTTCTGATGATAACAGATCATTTGTAGATGTAAAATTAATTTCTTGATTAAAAAGACCTCTTTCTAAAAAATTATTTCGTAATGCGGATGAAATCAATTTATCAAATGAGAGAGCAACAAAATTGTCAGAAATTGCACTTCGTGTGTCAATTGCGAGGGAATAAAACTTTTTTTTGTAATGTTTGTTATGACATCTATCTTTAATTTCTAATACTAATGAACTTTTGCCCCAACCAGATTTTCCATTAAGGTAAAATATCCTTTTATTAGAATTGCCGTCTCTTATATTTTTAAAAAATGATAAAATATTAGTTCTTATTTCGTCTCTACCAACAAAGTGTTTTTTGCCTGCTGATGCAGGTAAATAATCATACCAATTTTCACTTTCTTGAACTTCAGATATTGTTTCAAGATTTAAAGCTGATTTTTCAATAGCTAGAGTTTTTTTATATTTTGTATGATTAGATATAATTTGTAGGTTAGAAATTTCATCTACTTTAGATTTTAATAATATGATAATTTCCTCAGAAATTTTTTTATCATTCTCCTTAGCGTCTATTAATAAAAATTTTGTTGGTAATGCATTTGATTCATTTATTAAGTAGATGAAATAATCCCCAAAATATGTTACGGCTAATATTTTCTTTGAAATTATGTATGACGAGGTACTTGAGTGTGGTTCATATATCATATTAGAATCACATAGCATTCCAACAATATCAGACGGTTCAAAAAAAGATAAATTCTTATATTTTGGTTTCTGCCTTATTTCTGATAAAAGTGCACCTGCTTGATATTCCAATTCCTGTGTTCTAAAAAAATATCCTTTATCTGCTTCTTTATAATCTACATTAAATGCAAATTTTGATATTTCATCGGAAGTAACTTTCTCTTTTGCTTTACATTCTACATAAAGTACCTCTTTATTATGTTTATGTTCGGCAATCAAATCAATTTCCATTCCAGAGAAATTTATATTACCTTTAATTGTATATTGATGTATCGTTAAAAGGTTTCTGATTAATGCTTCAAAACAATTACCTTTTGCTTTATTTGATGAACCTGCTTCTAAAATTATCTTTAATTCTGTTATCATTCAGTTTGGTTATTATTTACCCTACAAAGTGTTTTAAAAATTTTAATATAATGATGGCTTTAATTTGAATTAAAAATCTGTATAAAATAGCTTTGAAGGATTATCACAAATTTATAAAATTTAACATATATAAACCAGAATGCTTTCTACTTAAAAATAATATTTGTCAATAGGCTGAAAATTCATTAAATCAGGATTTTTCATAGCTTAGATAGTTTATAATCTTTGTTTTGTCTAAAATATAAATAACTCTATAAAAGATATTCCGGGTTTCCGTAAGACCAAAAATAAAGAGATGTTAAAATTTTCATTATTATTTTACGGAATTTCTTAAGATTTCGAAAGATTCCACACAATAAATCCCAACTTTCGTCAGGATTATTCATTTATAAGTTTAAAGAAATCAGATAAACTAATTTTTCTGGCTTCACATATTTTAAAAAGTGTTTCAACGGGTATTCTGTAAGTTTCTTCACTTTTAATTTTTCTAATAGTACTTTCTTCCACGCCATGATTTTTGGCAAAAGAATTTTGTGACTTGCCTTCTTGAAGCCAAGGTATCAACCATTTTTTTGTAATGTATAAACAAATTTTTTCGTTTATATCTGTCATGGAACAAATGAAATAATTAAATAATAAAAAATTACGGTCGATCGACCGTAATTAAATTTCTTTTCCTACATTTATAAAAAAATACGAACAATGAAAAAAAGCAGAAACTTTAATTCCCGGTTTCGGGCAGATAAAAAAAACTCCGGGTTGCAGCTGATGGAGACATTCTTTCAGTTCAATGAGCTGGATGTTTCCAAAGAAAGGCTCAGCAACATTATAAATTATGCGGTAAAGAGAAATAGCTGGATCCATGAAGATCCGGCGGTCATTTTTGAGTTTCATCAGTCGATGAGGTCGTTAATCCGGGCAGGTTACCTCATGATGCTGAAGGAAAGAAAATGGACGGTTGATGCCGGATCGGAAAAGATTTCTCCGTGGGTTCTTGGTCTGCTTTCGGAGAAGGAATACCGGAATCCTCTGCTGGTTTTCAAAAAAGCATTCAGCGCATATACCATCAAAGAATTTGATTATTTTATGTCCGGAATTGTCTATTTCTCTATGGGTGTCTATGAAAATATGCCGGAAAGGAATATGGTGATGCCTTACATCCATACGGTGAAAATGCTGGATGCCGCACATCTTATTCTTCAAAGAAAAAGAGAAAAGAAAATGGCTGAGACCAGTTCAGAAGAAGAAGGTTGAGTGTAAATAAAAAGCAGGAAGTTGTGGATACAGGTGATTAATCTGCTATAACCTATTTTTCTGACGCAAAGATTTCTATTTTTGAAACTGTTGGTGATAAGCGAACAAAGTATAGAATCAACTTCTTTGCTTCGCAGAAGCTTATGAGTAAGCGTACCACTTGATCAGCGACAAAATCGCATTGCTTTACGCTTAATGAAAGCAGAATTATTAATAGGAACTTTGCGTTACTCTTTTCAAAAATGATTTTATAAATTCCTGAAAGGTAACGCAAAGTTTCTATTTAAAATAGACCTTGTTTTATTTGTAAGGAGCTGGGAGACAGTTGATTTGTCAATCGGTTATGATAAAGGATATGAATAACATCCGCTTCATAGCGCCTGTCTTATTATTGTGCTTTTACCTGCTCCAGCTTTATGAATATTTTAGAAAGGTTAGGCTGGGCATTACCTGAAGTGGGAGCTCCTACCATAATGGTTGCGGTATAAGCAGTTTTTGAAGAAGCATTACTGTCTATCCAGGTATATCTTCTATGTTCAGGTCCGCCGCCGGATCCATCTATAATCCCTATATTCCCCCAGTACGCGTTCCCCATTGCCCCTGTGCCCTGAGGGAACCAGCTGGTTGATGAGTCTGCCATACCACCCCATACACCTGAAGTAATATTGTTTGTGGTTACAGCTGAACCAATATAGCCTCCATATTCGGTATTATAATTCCAATACAGATTAACGGTGGAACCCGTATTATTAAATAATTGTACGTTAGGATTGGCAGGGGTTGTACCACTTGTGGTATCAAATATTACCCTGATAGAATATTTACCATCCGGGCTGGCAAGAGGTAAAGTATAGGCTTGTTTCCCGTTGGGATCGGTTGTTAGGGTAGGGTATCCCATCACAGCTACAGATGAAATGTCGGCACGGCTGCTATTTCCCACTGTAGCGGTACAGTTTTGTCCTGCTGTTAAGAAAGGAACTGCAGTGCTGGTTATAGGAAGGCTCATGTCATTGTTGGTGGTAGGAGTTCCACTCACAGAGAAAACCAGTTCGCCACCACCAAATTCCAACGTTCCGGGTCTTAGCTGAAACGTTAATCCGTTTACTGTAAAAGGAGTACCGGAATTATACGAACCTCCATTTCCCCCGGTATAAGTAATTCTCAGGTTTCCGCTGTAAGGAGTACCGGCAGTATAAGTAGCAGGGTTTAGATAAGCTGTACTACATTGTAATGCAGAAATGGCGGGAGCGATGGCATTGGTTGCCTGTGTCAGTCTCTGCCATACTGTTCCATCAAAGTAATAGTAACCCATAGCAGTAACATTGATACGCTGTCCTGTAGCATCTCCGCCAGTGATATCGGTAATATAAATTAATGCTCCGGTTTGATCGCTGCCATAGGTAGCAGTATTGGCGGTAAGCTCAGCTCTTGTAAGCCTTGGAGCCTGTAATCCGAATGTTTGTGTGTTATTCGTAATCAGTCCCGAATTATCTCTTGTAGCCGATACATCCAATGTTGTTTTGGGTGAGGCTGTATTAATACCTACTTGAGCAAATGAGATTCCGGAAATAAAAATAGCACTGAATTGTATAAATTTTGTTTTCATATTGAGGTGTGGTTTTGCGTAAGTCAAATATAACTTTTTTTTATGAAAAATTAAGAAAAAAACCGTTCTAATTGATAAAAATTAACTAATTGGTAATATTATGTTTTATTTTTGAGTTTCATATGGGTTTAAAACTATTTATATCAAATTCTGTTTTTTCTCTGCATCACATTATTTTCTGGCGCAAAGCTTACATTTTGAAACCGTTGATTGTAAAAGAACAAAGGATAAAATCAACAAAGTTGCTTCGTTGAAATATACATATAAGCATCCCGCTTCATTACTAAGCCACAAAAGTTATTATTAAAGTTTAAACAACCTCATTGTTAATACTTTAGAAAGTGTAAGAAAATACAACACCATTACGTTCACATATGATGAAGATCTTTGATTATCAAAAAAAATCAGGGGTACTTCTTACAGGCAAAGTAAATAACTTAAATATTTAAAATCTTTTTTTGCTTTTGTAGTTTAAAAAAAGTTAAAACATCTTTTTTGTGAAATTTACAGTCTGATTCTTTTATGGTTGAAAGAAAAACGATTTACTTATATTTGCTCTGCAAAGCAAATTTAAATGTTCAAAAAAGTAATTACTGTATGTGTCCTTAGCTTTTATACGGTTTTTTGTTCGGCCCAGCAGGTTCGGCCTTCCAAATCATCTGAAATTTACCGCGAACTCAAAACCCTTAAACACCTTCCTAAAGTTTTATACCTTGCGGCTCATCCCGATGATGAGAATACAGGATTGCTCTCCTGGTTAATCAACGATCAAAATGTAGAAACGGGCTATTTATCTTTAACAAGAGGAGATGGTGGTCAGAATTTATTAGGTACAGAGCAGGGAGCTGCATTGGGTTTAATCAGAACACATGAGCTTTTGGAGGCAAGAAAATTAGATGGCGCCCAACAGTTTTTTACCCGTGCCATTGATTTCGGATTCTCTAAAAATACTACTGATACTTTTAAACAGTGGGATGCAGACAGCATTACTGCGGATGTAGTTTGGGTAATCCGTCAATTCCGTCCTGATGTTATCATTTGTCGTTTTCCTCCTACTGCTGCTGCGGGCCACGGACAACATGCGGCTTCTGCGGTGGTTGCAGAAAAAGCTTTTAAGCTGGCAGGCGATAAAACGGCTTTCCCGGATCAGCTGAAATATGTTAATACATGGCAGCCAAAACGCGTATTGTGGAATACTTTTCGGTTTGGCGGGGTTAATACCACCGCAGAAAATCAACTGAAAGTTACCGTTGGACAATATGATGCTCAACTGGGAATGGGCTATGGTGAATTGGCAGGATTAAGCAGAAGTTTACACAAAAGCCAGGGTGCAGGAACACAGTCTGTGGCAGGCATCAGAACTGAATATTTTTCCCACGTTATTGGTGAGCCCGCAAAAGCAACACTATTTGATGGAGTAACAAAGACGTGGACCTCACAGGGAAACGCTGATATTGACCAGGCATTGGATAAAATTATTTCCGCTTTTAATTTCAATAATCCTGATCTTAGCTTACCTGCTTTGCTTGCTTTGCGAAAAAAGGTCATGGCAATCAAAGATGCAGACCTGAAAAGGGATAAAATGAAATCTCTCGACAATATCATTTTAAGCTGTGCCGGATTTATGGGTGAGGCAGTTACCAGCCAGGCTGAAGCTGTTGCCGGGGAGCATTACAATTTCAGGTTAAACCTGATTTCAAGAACTGCAAATCCTGTTGTTTTAGAAAATGTAAAATGGGTAAGTCAATCAGAGAGTTTTAATAGAGAACTATCAAAAGATTCTTTAATTACCATTCAGCATGACATTCAGATTCCTGCCGATGCATCACTCACAGAACCTTACTGGCTGGCAAAACCACCTGCGGACGCAGCCACTTTTTCTGTTCCCAATGATACTTTAGTCGGTTTGCCAGAGGCAGAATCCCCACTGAATGTTTTGCTTGGTTTAAAAATCGGTTCAGAAAAGTTTCAGGTTAAACTTCCTTTATCTTTCAAGAAATTAGATCCGGTTCGTGGCGATGTAGTTGAAGCCTTGCGTATAGTTCCTGCCCTGGAACTGAAATTTACACAACCACTTTATCTTGTCAAAGAAAATGAAGATTTACACTTGAGTTTAAATGTTAAGATGAATTCTGACAAACAGTACAATAAAGGTACTCTGAATCTGATGTATAACGGAGAACGGTTAGGCGGCGCAGACATAAGTTCAGCAAAAGGTAAAGATTTTACCGTGGATTACGTTATTCCCAAAGCTAAGCTGGCTTCTATAAACTCATCTCGTTTGCAATTGGATGCCGGTTTTCTTGCGGATGGAGTAACTTATAATAAAAAACAGATATTAATTCAATACCCGCATCTGCCTTCCTTACAATATTTTGCTCCTGCAGCCGTCGTTGTAATGAAAGGAGAGATTCAGACTAAGGTTAAAAAAGTGGGTTATATAGAAGGCGCTGGAGATTTCATTCCTGAGTTTCTACGCATCGCAGGAGTTCAGGTAGATGTCCTTAAAGACGAAGATTTTTATGGTAACTTGGATGAGTCTGGTGGAAGTGGCAGTCTAAACAAGCTATCGCAATATGATGCCATCGTGCTGGGTGTTCGTGCCAATAATACAGAAAAAAAACTGGGCCGCTGGATGCCTTTTTTATGGTCTTATGCAAAAGCTGGGGGTAATCTGGTGATGCAGTATAACACCAATCAGGATACAACCGTTAACCAATTGGGAATGTACAATTTCAGTATTGCCAATAAGCGTGTTACTGAAGAAAATGCTGCCGTTACGTTTTTAAATCCCAATCATAAATTACTGAACTTTCCGAACAAAATTACTGATGATGATTTTAAAGGCTGGGTACAGGAACGTGGCGCCTATTTTCCTAATCAATGGGATGCCGCATATGAACCGCTTTTTGAAATGCATGATACAGGTGAAGAGCCTCTGAAGGGATCAACTTTATATGCCCGATACGGGAAGGGTAATTTTATTTATACATCGCTGGCATTTTTCAGACAACTGCCTGCGGGAAATGTTGGGGCGGCACGTTTATTTTTTAACTTTTTATCTGCACAGAAAAACTGATGAACAAGCAATTTAAAAATTGGAATACCTGGTATATACTAATGGTTGTTGCATTAGTATTGCAGATCGCATTTTATTATTGGTTTACTAAATTCTGGGCATGAGTAATATAGATTGGACAGTTCTTATTGTTACACTTGTTGCAGTGGTGGTTTACGGCGTATTCATCGGTCGTGGTCAAAAAAGCAACGAATCCTACCTGAAAGCAGATAATAAAATGCCCTGGTACATTGTGCTTATCGGTATTATGGCTACGCAGGCAAGTGCCATTACATTTCTTTCAGCACCGGGACAGGCTTATACAGACGGAATGCGTTTTGTGCAGTATTATTTTGGTCTGCCTTTGGCGATGATTGTGATCTGTATTACTTTCATCCCGATTTTTCAGCGCTTGAACGTGTATACCGCCTATGAATATTTAGAAAATCGTTTTGATAAAAAAACAAGGGTACTCACTTCACTGCTTTTTCTTTTTTCCAGAGGTTTATCAACGGGAATCAGCATTTACGCTCCAAGTATCATCTTATCAAGCGTTTTAAACTGGAATATTTATTTAACGAATGTTTTAACAGGGGGCATTCTGCTGATTTATACCTATGTTGGCGGAGCAAAAGCGATCGCTCACACCCAAAAATTACAGTTTCTCATTATTCTGGGAACAATGGCTTTTGCAGGCTATCTGCTCATTCAGAATATGCCGAATGGAATTGGCTTTAAGGATGCGCTTTATCTTGCGGGAAAATCCGGAAAGCTGAACGTAATCACTACAGAATTCGATTGGAAAGATAAATACAATATTTGGAGCGGCTTAATTGGTGGTTTTTTTCTTGCCCTTTCGTACTTCGGTACAGACCAGAGCCAGGTTGGAAGATATATTACCGCGAAAGACAATACCAATGCGAAAATGGGTCTGTTGTTGAACGGATTGGTCAAAATTCCGATGCAGTTTGCTATTCTTCTTATCGGTGCTTTACTTTTCGCTTTCTTTTCTCTGAAACCGGCTCCGATTTATTTTAACGAACGTTCCTATCAATACTTAAAGGAAACAAAACCTGAACAGGCTGCGGTTTTTGAAAAAGAACATCAGGATTTACAAATAAAATTTAATGCAGAATCGAAAGAAATTTTAAGGCTTAAAGAAGCTCATTCTCCTCAACTTATAAAAACAATTCAGGATTTTAAAAATACACAAACAGAAGTAAAAGCACTGCACGGCAGGGTAGAGGAAGCGATCAATAAATCAAACTATAATGCGGAGAAAACGGATACGAATTACATTTTCCTGTATTTCGTGAAAAATACCCTGCCTGTAGGGATGATCGGTTTACTGTTTGCCGTCATTTTTCTGGCCAGCTGGGGTTCCATTTCTGCAGCACTAAATTCCCTTGCTGCCTGCTCATTAAAAGATGTTCATTTGATATTCAGCAAAGAAATTCCTGATGAAAAAACCGAACTGAAGTACAGCCGTCTGCATACGTTGGCCTGGGGGATTTTCTCAATCGGAGTAGCCATGTTTGCCACGCAGATGGGTTCCCTCATTGAAGCGGTTAATGTATTGGGTTCTCTTTTCTACGGCCCGATATTGGGAATTTTTCTTGTCGCATTTTACTATAAAAAAATCAATGGCTCAAATGTATTTATTTCTGCAATTTTATCAGAAATTACAGTTATTGCCGTTTATCAGTTTGATATCGTTTCTTTCCTTTGGCTTAATGTGATCGGTGCAGCGGCAGTTATTATATTTTCGGCAATCATAATACTGTTTTATAAACAGAAAGTAGTAAATTCGTAAACAAACAATAACAAAAACAAACAAATAAAAATAGTATGAAAACAATGATTAAATCTGCTACCGTGCTTTTTGCTGCAGTAACACTTTCAGTGAATGCCTTTGCACAGGAGGCTAAAAAACCTGCCAGCCCTCCGGCTACTGCTACGGGAAAAATTAAAGATGCAACTATTACAATAGCCTATAGCAGTCCTTCTGTAAAAGGGCGTACAATCTGGGGCGGTTTAGAAGCTTATGATAAAGTTTGGCGTGCAGGTGCCAATGAAGCAACTACTTTTGAAACGGATAAAGATATTACTGTTCAGGGTAAAAAACTACCTGCAGGTAAATACAGCTTTTTCTTAATCCCTAAACAAAGCGGAACCTGGACTGCGATTTTTAATAAAGAACCAAAACAATGGGGCGCTTATAAATACGAACAAGCTAAAGATGCTTTACGTGTAGAAGTAAAAACAAAAGCTTTACCAGCCACACAGGAAACTTTAGTGTATAAAATAAACAGCAATGGGTTCACGATGGATTGGGATAAAATCTCAGTTCCTGTAGAGATAAAATAAATATAAATATAAGAACTAAAAATCCCGTATTAACGGGATTTTTTTTGTTTAAAGTTTTGAATTGTATCAAAGATTACGATTGAGGCATTTCTATTCCGTTTATTTAAGCAGAATAAGCATTTTGTCTTGTTAATTGAGTCAACGGGCGTATCTTCAAACACTTTTATAGATGATTTAATTCTTTTAAACTTAATTAAACAAGAATTAGGGATCCTCAATAAAGCCTTTTAAGAACCAGATAATTCAAAGATTTTGTCGATATCTAAGTTTCTGTATTCTGAATATACATGTGAATGAAAATCATTCAATTTTCTGAGCAATTCTAAAAGTTCTGCTTTTTCTTTATTTTCAAGCTTGCCTGCGAGAATTCTGGACGTCATATTCACTTTTTCAACGGAGCGGTGAAAATAATCTTCTCCTTTTTCAGTGATGTTGAGGCGTTTACTCCTTTTATCCTCAATATCGTTCTTTTCCTCTATTAGGCCATATTCCAGAAGACGTTTGATAATCTGCGTTCCGGTCTGTTTTTCGTGTCCGTTTCTTTCAATCAGCTGAATTTTAGTGAGATTCGGTTCGTCTTTCAGCCGGTAGAGATAGGTGAATTCTTCATTGGCCAATTCAGGGAAATTATGAAGGCCTTTTCTGATCAATTGTTTAGAATACCTTCCCAAAAGTAAAACCTGTTTGCAGATTTCATTTTCTGTAAAAGAAACCTGATGCTTTTCATTTTTAAAAAGCTTTGTCGGGCTTTCCGTTCTGTATTTTTTATCATTCAGCCACAAGCGGAAATCCTCAACAGTGGAGTGAGGTTTATAGGCTTCGGAGTTTTCAAATTCTTTTACCTGATGCAGTAAATCAATGAAAAAGTCAGTATTCATAGCGCAAATTTAAGCTAAATATTTTTTCTGTAATTACAGTTTCACACTTCCCATTCCGCCGTCAATTCCAATAACCTGCCCTGTGATCCAGGAAGATCTGTCCGAAACCAAAAAAGCCGTAATTTCCGCAATTTCTTCAGCAGTTCCCACTCTCTGTAACGGATGTCTTTTGGCAGAAGCTTCTCTTTTTTCCGGAGTTGATAGAAGTTGTGATGCCAGATTCGTGTCCGTTAAAGAAGGTGCAATGGCATTGACCCTGATTTTCTGGCCAGAAAATTCTGCCGCTAAGCTTTTCGTAAGACCTTCCACAGCATTTTTACTTGCCGCAATAGAAGCGTGAAAAGGCATTCCGAGTTTTGCAGCAACCGAACTGAAAAGAACAACCGATGCACTTTCAGATTTTTTAAGATGAGGCAAAAGCTTCTGAATAATTTTAACTGCTCCTAAAACATTGATTTCAAAATCATTTTTAAAATCATCCAAAGAAAGCCGGTTGAAAGGTTTCAAATTAATGCTGCCTGGCGCATAAACCAATCCGTCAACAACTTCAGGAAAGCTGATTTCATCTAAATTTCCCGAAAGAATGTCCATTGCATGGAATTCAATATTCGGATGATTCAGTTCCGGATTTTCTGTTCTGGAAATTCCGATGATTTTGTGCTCTTGTGCAAGATTTTTTGCCGTTGCCAGTCCGATACCTTTTCCACAACCGATGATGACGATATTTTTCATATGTAGATATTTATTGTTTTTTTAAGGTCATATGGAATCGCTGTATCTTCATTGGTGTTTGAGCAAGCTAATAATGGCGATTTCATAATGATTTATTTTTGATATTTTAACGCTATGAGCGTAGAATTTTTTAATTTGAGACACTTCTACCAGCTCAGTGTGACAACTCTAATACTTTTCGCTTAATTATTTCTATACTGTCAGGCTGAGCTTGTCGAAGCCATTTACATCAAACTTTTATGCTCTTTTGAACAACTAACTTATTCGTAAACTATTCTTTTATGTTAGGATTAATTACCTTTTCGATATTTTATTATTGTTGATCATCCGTTGTCTGCTGCATTTAAAGCGGTTGATTTCTTCGCTTCTTTTTTTCAGATGTTTCTGGCTCACTCCGGAGTTCACTCTTTTTCTCCACAGCTTAAAACTGGATTCTTTCAGTTCCGAACGCATCAGTTCAATCACTTCCGATTCGCTCATTCCAAACTGAAATTGTATGGCTTCAAACGGCGTTCTGTCTTCCCACGCCATTTCGATGATTCTGTCGATTTGTTGTATGTTGAGGTTTTTATTCATTTTTTTGTTTTTTTAACTGAAATATCCTCCGGCAAGTTTGTGATGATATCTCTTATACTAACTTTTATTCTGCTTTGTCAGGCTGAGCTTGTCGAAGCCTTTTTTTCTTTTTCAAGATTTATATTCAAACATTTCTTGCGTGGCTAAAAGAATCATTTAACATTCCCAATAAACTTCTTTGCCGCTTTAAAATGCTGTTTTCGTTTTTCTTCCGGCATTTTCTCCAAAGTTCTCAGCATCATTCCCAGTCTTGGATTTTGGGCAAAGAAATCCTGATGGTCATTAATAAAATTCCAGAATAGGGCATCCCATTGTTCCGCCCAGTCTCCGTTGCTGTAATCACTCATTTTTTTAATGTAATTGCTTCCGCTGATGTAAGGTTTGGTGCTCATTTTTCCGCCATCCGAATAGCTGCTCATTCCATACACATTCGGAACCATCACCCAATCGTAAGAATCAATGAACATTTCCATAAACCACTGATAAACCTCATCGGGACTGAACTGACAGAGATTCATAAAATTGGCAAAAATCATCAGTCTTTCGATGTGATGGGCATAGCCGGTTTTCAGAATTTTCTGAAGTGTACTGTCAATCGGGCGGATTCCAGTTTGGGCAGTATAAAAAGATTCCGGAAGTTTCTGCTGATGTTTCCAGTAATTTTTATTTCGCTGATACGTTCCCTGATAAACATAAACGCCCCGTACAAATTCCCGCCAACCCAAAATCTGGCGCACAAAACCTTCCAGAGAATTCACCGGAATATGATTCTCCTGTGCAAATGATATTGCTTTTTCCAGAACATTTTCAGGTGTTAAAAGTCCGATATTCATCAACGGAGAAAGTACGCTGTGATGGAGAAAATATTCTTTTTCCACAATGCTGTCTTCATAAACGCCAAACTCCGGAAAACGGTTCTCCAGAAACTGTTCCAGCCATTGTTCAGCTTCTTTAAAAGTGGTCGGGTAGAGCTGCTCATTGCTCAGTGTCCCGTAATTTTTGGCGAAATGTTTCTCAGTATATTGTTTCGCTTCTTCATAAAAGTTATTGTTTTGCGGGAAATAAATTGCAGGAGCTTTTTTATTTTTCGGATATTTTTTGCGGTTTTCTGTGTCGTATGTCCATTTTCCGCCCAACGGTTTTCCTGCTTTCATCAGGATATTTCGCTTGATTCTCTGCTGTTTGTAAAAATCGGTCTGATGATAAGATTTTTTATCTTCAAAATAATCTTTCAGGTCTTCTTTGGTATTGATGAAAAGCGGACTTTCCAGCATTTCGAGTTCCAGTTTTGTCTTTCCGAGCCTTTTTTCCAGCCAGTTGTCGCAGACATCAGTTGTTTTTATGGTTTTAAAATCTTCTTTTTCAAGCTTTTGAATTAAATTTCTGAGGTCTGAAAATTTCGATGAGCTTTCGATATATTCAACTTCAAAACCTGCTTTTTTCAGCTCATTTTCATAAAATTTCATGGTTGCCCGGTGAAACGCAATCTTCTGTTTATGAAAAGAATATTGTTTAAAAAACAGAAATTCCTCTACCAGAAATACAGGCTGATTTTTATCCAGATAATCCACATCCTCAAAAAGCTGATGCGGAAAAATCAATTGAGCGGTATGTTTTATTGTTTGATCCATAATCTTCTGAATTCCTGGCGGGAATCATACATTTCTGCCTGTTTTTCGGGATTGAAAGTTCTGTTACGGTTATCATTTCCGACTCCGGCGAGATACATCCAGTTGCCATAATTGCTGTGAACATCGTAATCAATAAGCATTTCCTCAAAATAAGCCGCTCCAGTTCTCCAGTCCTGTTTCAGGATTTTACAGAAGTAGGAAGCCGCATTCTGACGACCGCGATTGCTCATCCAGCCCGTATTTTTCAGTTCAAGCATATTCGCATTCACAAAATCGGAATCAGTTTCTCCATCCTTCCATTTTTGAATCGATACTTTATTTTTTTCGGCAAGATAACTCTGATGATTGATTCCGGTTTTTTGGAAAATTAAATCCTTGTACTGTAAAGAAATATATCTGAAAAAATCCCGCCACAGCAGTTCAAAAACCAGCCAATACGTTGAATCATTAGCTCCGAACTCTTTTTCATATTTTTTAATTTCATAATAAATCGTTACCGCAGAAAGACTTCCGTCCGAAAGCCATGCTGAAAATTTTGAACTGTAATCTGTTCCCGCCAAACCGTTTCGTGTGTCTTTATATCTGCTCAGATTCTGTGTTTCCGGGAAATAATAATGTAATCTTTTCAAAGCTGCATTTTCTCCGCCGGAAAAAGGGAAGGCTGTTCTTTTATCGGTTTCAAAAGCTTCAAAACCTAATATTTTCAAAGAAATTTCATCACTTTTCAGGTGAATATCTGCTTTGTCATATATGTCATTTTCCGATGCAAATTCAGGACGAATCAGGAGATTTTTTTCAATTTTCTGTCTGAACGTTGTGAAAAGCAACGGAATGTTATCCAAAGCTTTAAATGCAAAAAGCGGATGTACCAAAAACTGAGAATACGATTTTTCCCAAATTGCAGACGGAACAGCTTTTTCAATTTTAGCCTGTAATTCAACTTCCTCCTTTGTCCATTCTTCCTGACAGAAAATCTTAACTACTTCAAATTCTTTGGAAATGTCTTTGAAAATATCTGCCGTTTTTCCGTATTTAACTAAAAAAGAAATCTTTTGTTTGGCTAAATTCTGTTTTAAATTTTCAACCGTTTCTAGCAGGAATTTGGCTCTGAATTTAGCAATTCTTCTACAGCCGGACTGCTTTTGAGCAAAAAATTCACAATCAAAAACATAGACGGCAAGAAAAGGTAGATCTTCCTGCATCGCGTTGTATAAGGATTCTGAATCTCTTGTTCTTAAATCTTTGGTGAACCAGAGGATGTTGATTTTTTGTTTTTCCGGCATCTTTCGCTGCAATATTTTACATTGTCCCAGTTTTTCTTCCACTTTTTCCGCCAGCTGAAAGGCAGTCCGCAGACTTCACAGATTTTGGACGGTAATCCTGAAGGCATATTTCTATAGTTTTTATTTTTGACTTCGCTTTTTCCTGATTCTGCTAAAGACCCTTTGACAAGCTCAGGGTGGCAACTCTAATACTTTTCGCTTCATTATTTCTCTACTGTCAGGCTGAGCTGTTGAAGTCTTTATTTATTCTTGAAAAAATTACTTTAAGGAGTTTTTAAAATTATTAATCACCACGTCTTTCGATTTCAAATCGTGCATCATGTTATACAGTCCGAAAAACGTTCGGTTCAGGTAAATGAAATGTCTGGAACCGCGGTTGGTGTTCATTCCTTTCATATCACTTGCTTTTGCATATTTTTGCCCTAGATCGGCGATTTCCTGAAAGAAAGATTGATCAGAAAAATCGAATTTTTCCTTGTTAAACGGCCTTGTGAATAATTCAAGCAATTCATAGAACAGCTTGGCAAAAAACTCTTTTTCCTGCGGAGAATCTTCTTCACGGAGAATTTCCAGTGTGAATAATTTTTCACGGAAAATTTCAGGATTTTTAAGATTTTCTTCTTTAGCCAATTCAAAATACGGAATGTAGAAATCTTCCGGAATCTCTTTGATACAGCCAAAATCGATCACCAGCAATTCTTTATTTTCCGAAATCAGGAAATTTCCCGGATGCGGATCTGCGTGAACTTTTTTCAGGACATGCATCTGATACATATAAAAATCCCAAAGTGTCTGTCCGATTTTGTTCAGATCTTCCTGCGAATTCTGTCTTTTGGTAAATTCTGAAAAATGAATTCCCGACATCCAATCCATAGTAATGATTTTCTCACAAGAATATTCGGGATAATAATGCGGAAATTTTACATTCGGAAGATGACTGCATTCTTCTGCAAAATGCTGACTTCTTTTAAGTTCCAGATTGTAATCGGTTTCTTCAAACAATTTGTCTTCTACTTCCTGAAAGTAAGATTCTGAACCTTCTTTTTTGATATTGAACATTTTCATCGCAATCGGTTTTACCATTTTAAGGTCACTCGAGATACTTTCTCTTACGCCAGGATACTGGATTTTAACTGCCAGTTTCTGACCTTCCTTTTTTGCGGTGTGAACCTGTCCGATACTTGCTGCATTGACTGATTCGGCGGAAAATTCATCAAAAATATCTTCCGGATTTTTGCCGAAATATTTTCTGAATGTTTTCTTCACCAATGCGCCCGATAAAGGCGGAACGGAAAACTGTGAAAGCGAAAATTTCTCGACGTATTCTACCGGAAGGATATTTTTTTCCATACTCAGCATTTGAGCAACTTTGAGCGCGGAACCTTTCAGTTCTTTCAGAGAATCGTAAATATCTGTTGCGTTGTCCTCATTTAATATCTTACGTGCTTCATCTTCGTCTTTTGTTATTTTGTTTCCGTAGTATTTCAGGTAATTGACTCCTACTTTTGCACCAGCTTTTAAGAGACTGCTCGTCCGTTCAATTTTTCCTGTGGGGATTTTATTTAATGTTTTCATTTTTACATTTTGTTTATTGTGTTTTTAAGCGTAAAGGCTTAAATATTTAGCGGCTGGCAGGGCTTATCGAAGTTCTTTTTCTATCATTTTTATTGCAGCCCGACCTGAGTGGAGCTCTTTTTGTACGTTTTCGGAAAAGTTTGGGCACAAAAAAGCGGGAACGGAGGGCGGAAATAGCTGCCCCAATCATGAATAGTCCTTTTTGAAACCAAATCCAGATCTTTACTTTAGCTCATTTTAAATTTTTCCTTCCAAAGGAATTTTCCGAGGTCGAAAACTTTTCTCAAGGGTTCGTTGTCCATCAGTTCAAAGCCAGTATCTATGGTTTTTTCGATAAAAATATCGGTCTTTTCAAAATCGGGAGAAGTATCTTTTTTCCAAAAGTCAATTGATGAAATAAGATGCAGCCAAAGCGCTTCCTGTCTTGATTTTTCGTTGAACTTTCGGAGGTCTTCTTTCGCTTTTTCAATCATTTCCCATTCATTGAAATCCAAAGTGTTGACAAATTGTTTGTGGGTTTCCCTAAGATTCTGAAGCGTTTTGATATTCTGAATTTTGCTGCTTCCCAGTATGGATAACACGAGGGAACGGTTCATCGTCAGATTTTCAAAGAAAATATAATATACATTCAGGAGTTTTTCCTTGGCTGTTATTTCACTTGATGAATTAACCTCTGAGGCGAGTTCCAGCGATTTTGTGAAAAGATGATTCAGCATTTCTCTTTCAATCTGCTCAAAACCTGAAAAATAATGGTAAAATTCTTTCTCTTCAAAGTCGTTTTCTTTAGCAAAGAGATAAACGTTTTTCGGTTTTTCTCCGTGATTCAAAAGATAATCTCCATATAATTCAAATATTTTTTCCTGCGTGATGTTGGTTTGTTCTTGCATGATAGAATTTATTTACCAACAAATTTAGTAATTAATTTTATTTTTAATTATAATAAAGTATAAATTTATACTATATAAGCGATTTGATTTTTGAATTATTTAAAAATACAGGCACAATCCAATAAGCCTGCAAATTATAGAATGTTTACTGTTTATGAGTTTTCAGAATAAGAAGATGGCTGGAATCTTAACTTGGTTTGGGTAGTAGAAAAAAGATTTCAGGAAAATATTGAACGTCAGTTTTCACTCGGAAAGTATCCCAGGAGAGATTTTTCATTCTAAAAAATATCAAATAAGCTGATTAACTGTCAACTTATTTCAGGACGGGACAAAGACGCAGATCCAAAAACAGATGTGTTATTCTTAAGATTCTTGACAAGAAAAATCAAGTTTAATTCAAAAAAGTGGAAATCTCAAGGATAGTATTTAATTAAACCTGATATTTCTCCTGCTGTAAGTATTCTGTTGCTGTACAGCCGGTAACCTGTTTAAATACTCTGTTAAAACTTGCCTGATATGCAAATCCTGCTTTCTGGTAAATGAATGCAATCGTAAAATTTTTATGTTCCAAACGGTCAAAATCATCAAGAACCTGTTTGATTCTATAGCTGTTCAGCAGATTGTAAAAGTTTGTATTTCCTTTTTCTTTTAATGTTCTGGAAAGATAAGTGCGGTTGGTACAAAGGATCTCGGCAAACTGATTAAGAGAAAAATTAGGGTCCTGCCACAGTTTTTTTTCTTCGAGACAGGAAATAGCTTTTTGATAAAGTTCTTCGAATTTATCAGAAGTAACAGATTCAGGGGTATCAGGGTTTTCATGATTAATGTCTGTTGTTTTTACCGTGAATGTCTGCATAAGAGAAGGTCTTTTATCTTCATTTTGTGGTTTTATGGCTTCATCTTCCTTTATTTTGTGAAATATTTTAATGTAATAAAGATTAAAGCATACACAGAATAGAACAGTAACAAATGTAGATATACTTTGAATAAGATCTTCGGTCTTGCTGAGTTTAAGGGGATGTGAAATGTTAAAATACTTACTTATCAGGAAAGGACTAAGAAAAGAAATAACTATATAGATAGACCATAAAAGCATGATTTTGATATTATAATGGTAATTTAAAAGTAAAAAAATAGGAATATAATAAAGAGCCTGTATTAAAATTGAATTGTATAGAAGATAAAAGCTATACTGAAGGATTGAGTAGGCGAATATATATAAGGTTGAAAGGAATTTAAAACTTAGATTTTTTTTTAAGCCTACAGTCCCTCCAGACAGTACACATAAAAAAAATAAAAAGATGAGCAGATGTCCTATACCTTCAGGGTCTACGGTATAATAGAAGGCTCCCATAAATAAATGAAATGGAGCCGTAAATAAAATGAAATTTTTCATAAACTCCCTTTCCTTTTGGAGTAAAAGATTATTTGTTTGCATTTCTAAAATTATTACTAATTTTTTTAAAAAGACAATGAGCAGAAACAATGGTACAAATAAAAGCAATCAATTAATAAATTATTGTTTTTTTGTTTGAATCAATAATACAAAAATAGGTTTTGTTTTTATATGTATTTAATTGTTAATTATTGTTTTTTAGTTGGTTACTGTTTTTTTTAGTTTTTTTTAATCTTTGATTTAATGTTTTGTTATTAAGATTTTTGGTATCCTATAGATTTGCCAAGTACAATCTTATACATCTGTTTTTTACATTGTTATAAGAGCTTTTTAAGAAATAATTCTAAAAAGTATTGTCTGAAAAGTCACAAGATTTAACCCTTAAAATATTCAACAAAATGAAGAAAAATGCATTACTAGTTTTAATTTCTATTTCGAGTTTTTATACTGCGCAAGTAGGTATAAATACGCAGAATCCTCAGGGAGTATTAGACATAAAGAACAAGGGCGGTCTCAAAAACGGATTGGTTCTTCCAGTCGTTGATGACGCTAATAACACTGTTACACCATCAGGAAGCACTGCTGTAGAAAGTACTTTGGTATACGACCAGACGGGTCAGTGTATCCGTGTAAAGACAGGCACCGGGTGGTCCAACTGTTTAATTGATCAGTCTAATGTGAGTATTACGGCTTTAGGAAGTACCTTTTGGGTTGCAAGTTCTTTTTCCACATTGACAGAGCCGTTAATGCAGAAAAAGTTCAGTGGAACTCAGTATGCTACGGTATTCAGTAATGCTGCGGATAAAGATTACTCTACAGGCGCAGGATATCCGGCATATGGTTTGGGGGTACCCGGACCCCCGGTAGCTGTATCTCCGGCTAAGAGAGTCTATAAAAGCAATATATTAACCGTAAGCGGTAGTTATCAATCCAGCATTATGATCAATACGGATGGAAAGATTTTTGTTACGGGAGTTAACAGTAATGGAAAATTGGGAACAGGAAATCTTTCAAATCTTGATACATGGCAGGAGGTTACATTAACGGGCGCCACCGCAGATGAGAAAGCAATACAGGTACAAATGTCACCTTATGCGTCCATTATTCTTACCAACAAAGGATATGTATACTCTGCAGGAGGCAATGGTTTTGGGCAGACGGGTCTGGGAACTGTAAATGGAAATACAACAAGTTTTACAAAAATACCCTCTTTAAGTAATGTAAAATCCATCTGGGGCGGGGATGATGTTGATCCCAATGATATGTTTACTGCTATTACAAATAATAATAAAATATATGCGTGGGGAAATTACAGTAATGCAGGATTAAGCTCAAGTCTTGGAACTAATGGCATTAAATCAACTCCTATAGAAATTACATCTTCTTTTGCTGCAGCTACGGCATCTGGTGGTGTTGTAAAAAAAGTAATGATTGGTAATAATGGAAGTTTTGCGTTGCTAAGTAATGGTACAATATGGGCTGCGCAAGCTGTTGGAATTTCAAAATCTTATATCGGACTGGGAACCACAGCTTCAACTTCTTCAGACTTACAGGATATTACCAATTATATTACAATGGCTGCAGGTGAAAAAATTGTTGATTTTGACTTTAGTGATAATGGTGGGGCAATTATAACCAATCATTATGTGTGGAGGTTCGGAGTGGATACAGCTTACAGATTTTCAAATACCGGTGGGCAAATTATGACCTGGGCTAAGTTAAACAGTGAAATATATGACGGTGACATTATACTTACTTCTCTTGATTTAGATTATTCAGGTTTGCTTATAGGAACAGGTCTGGAAAACTCCAACAGAATAATAGTCTGCGGCTATAATGCCTATCGTCAATTGGGAACAACAAATAATGATAATATTTTAACTCCGACTTATGGTAGATATTAATTGTCATTATCAGAGCCTTTACCTTTAGTTCTTTATTTATAAAACACAATATCTAAATACTGCATTATATGAACAATCATTAATTTCGATTGTTCATATAATTTGTAGATCAGAATTGTTCTCAAGAAATTATTATTGAAGTTATAATAACAATCTTATTCATGAATTTTAAGACTATAAATATAGGATCTTTGATCCGGCAAAGAGTGGAAGAATGCGATATAGAACCGGAGCGCATAGGTAAATTCTTTAAATGTAATGAAGAAAAAATTGAAGAAATGTACCAGTCGGAAAATATGAATACGGATATTTTGCTTAAATGGAGTAAATTATTACAATATGATTTCTTCAGAATATACACTCAACACCTTATTTTGTTTGCTCCCCAAAATGTAAATCATATTTCACATCTGAGTACGGACCATTCTAAAATGCCGGAGTTCCGGAAAAGTATCTATACCAAAGAGTTGATTGATTTTATTTTGGAAATCATTGAAACGGGTGAAAAGAGTATTAGTGATGTGATTAATGAATATAAAATTCCTAAAACAACGTTGCACAGATGGTTATATAAGTATGGTAATAGACGAGTCAGGCCATAGTTTACGTCAAAGAAAAATCAATTTTATAATGGAAAAGATCAATT
This sequence comes from Chryseobacterium sp. FG46, assembly GCF_057809135.1. NCBI lineage: Bacteria > Pseudomonadati > Bacteroidota > Flavobacteriia > Flavobacteriales > Weeksellaceae > Chryseobacterium > Chryseobacterium sp. FG46. Next base: position 200,294 of record NZ_JBMDJJ010000002.1, read on the forward strand.
ACCCCAATTATAATTATATCTACATGGATCTTATTAAAAAAAAGTTTCCGCAAAGAAGTGAAGAATTTAAGCCATTATTAAAAAATAATCTGGATATTCTGAGTGTAATAAAGGTTAATAAAATGTTATTTGGTGAAGAAGACAGATCCGGTAAGCAGACCAGTCAAAAATACCGGTCATATGATAAGGAAGCTATCCTTAGAATTTTAAATTATCAGAAAGTATATGGTTTGAATAACGTTCAGACAGCACAACATTTTAATATAAGTAGGAATAGTGTAACGAAATGGAAAAGATTGTTCCGAAAATAATATTTTATTATTACCATGTAAAATATCAATAGGCCCAGCTACAAAAATGACTTGAATGTATGATGTAAAGTTTAAAATCTTTATCCATGAATAATGACATCAGTTTTCGGGCCGTTCAACAATTTACTTAAGTATTACTGATAACGGTAAAAGATCGTAATAAGAATTAACTCTAGATTAAAATATCCTTATACTTTATGATGACAATATGTAATCAATGATGAAAAAGGCTTTGGTAATGTTAGATAATGTTATTAGATTTATAATTAGTTCTGAATGACAATATTTTATACACCTCTCTAAATTTATTAATCATGAAAAAACAAATCTTTATCGTTGCACTGTCTCTGGGAGCAATAGCCTTAGGAAATCAACAGGTTATGGCACAAAATTCAGAGCAGGTGAGTACATCAGTAAATATTATTTTATCGGACGTTATTGCGATGGACATTGGTTCTGTTGCTTCAGAAGGCGCTGTAGATTTTAATTATGGGAACACAAATGACTATAATTCAGCAAAAAATGTGACCGTTCCCAATAGTTTAGTCATTATTTCCTCCAAAAATTTTGATGTAAAAGTAAAATCTGAAGGTACACACTTTGTAAGTGGCACAAACGTAATTCCTGTAGATATATTACAGGTAAAAGCAATACCGGGCGGAAGTTTGGTGGGAACCCTGAATGAGGTTACTTTATCTACACATGATCAGGTGCTGGTGAGTAAGGCAGGTTTAGGGACCAAACAGTCTTTAAATATTGCCTACTCCATTTCGGCGGAAAATGCATTCAAGGTACTTTTAGGGAAACCACAGGGAACTTATACACAAAAAATAATTTATACTGCCACTGCATTGTAAGTAAATACCAATTTTTAAATAGAAAGGCCTCAATACTACAAAAGTATTGAGGCCTTTCTTATTTATCATATGAATAAACCGTGTAGTTATTTTACTACGTTAACTTCCTTTTTCCACTACAAGGAAACTTTTATCACCGCTGTAGATTTGTAATGTTCAAAAGAGAACAATTAAAAAAGAATAACAATTAAATAGTACTACCATGACAAAACAAATCGTAATCACAGCCTTAACTATTGGAGCAATGATATTAGGAACCAACAATGTTCAAGCTCAGAATACCACCGCAACCACAACCGTAAACATTACCCTGAACGATGTCATCTCTATTGATGCAGGAAGTACAGCAATTGGTAATACGGTTGATTTTAACTATGTTACCGCAGCAGACTATAACTCTGATCAGACAATTACTAAAGCCAACTCTTTAAAAGTTACTTCCACGAAGAACTTTAATGTTAAAGTAAAAGCAGGAGGTGCTAATTTTATGAATGGAACCAACTTAATCCCTGTCAATGTTTTAACTATCAAAGCAGCTACAGCTGCCGGAACAATGGGCGGAACAAAAAGCGCTGTAGTTTTATCTGCAACGGATCAAACCTTAGTCGCCAATGCTCCTCTTGGAAGTGCCTTAACATTGAATCTGGACTACACCATTCCCGCGGCAAAATCCTCATCTTCTGATATTTTAGGTAAGCCAGCCGGAACTTATACGCAAACAGTAACTTATACTGCAACAGCTTTATAAGTTAATTTTTTCATATTAATATTTTGTGATTTGGTGTTTCGAAGGCTTCCTCAGGAGGCCTTTGATTTTGTATGTATTGTACCTATATAGATAAAATTCAAAATCCGGGAATTTATATTACGACAGCTTTATAATAGAAATAACGGCAATTTATATACGTCCTCAACACTTTCTAAGTGTTGAGGCTTTACTATTTAAGTCAAAATGATAAACCCTGTAGTTATTTTACTACGTTAACTTCCTTTTTCCACTACAAATAAACTATTATCACCGCTGTAGATTTGTAATGTTCAAAAGAGAACAATTAAAAAAGAATAACAATTAAATAGTACTACCATGACAAAACAAATTGTAATCACAGCATTCACTATTGGAGCAATGATATTAGGAACCAACAATGTTCAAGCTCAGAATACCACCGCAACCACAACCGTAAACATTACCCTGAACGATGTAATCTCTATTGATGCAGGAAGTACAGCAATTGGTAATACGGTTGACTTTAACTATGTTACCGCAGCAGACTATAACTCTGATCAGACAATTACTAAAGCCAACTCTTTAAAAGTTACTTCCACGAAGAACTTTAATGTTAAAGTAAAAGCAGGAGGTGCTAATTTTATGAATGGAACCAACTTAATCCCTGTCAATGTTTTAACTATCAAAGCAGCTACAGCTGCCGGAACAATGGGCGGAACAAAAAGCGCTGTAGTTTTATCTGCAACGGATCAAACCTTAGTCGCCAATGCTCCTCTTGGAAGTGCCTTAACATTGAATCTGGACTACACCATTCCCGCGGCAAAATCCTCATCTTCTGATATTTTAGGTAAGCCAGCCGGAACTTATACACAAACGGTAACCTATACCGCGACTGCTTTATAATAAAAAAAACACATCAATATATATGTCCTCAGTACTTTCTAAGTATTGAGGGTTTTTCTGTTTAAACCCAATGAGTAATCCTGTAGTTATTTTACTACGTTAACTTCCTTTTTCCACTACAAAGAAACTTTTATCACCGCTGTAGATTTGTAATGTTCAAAAGAGAACAATTAAATAAGAATAACAATTAAATAGTACTACCATGACAAAACAAATCGTAATCACAGCATTCACTATTGGAGCAATGATATTAGGAACCAACCATGTTCAAGCTCAGAATACCACCGCAGCCACAACCGTAAACATTACCCTGAACGATGTAATCTCTATTGATGCAGGAAGTACAGCAATTGGTGGTGCAGTTGCCTTTAACTATGTTACTGCAGCAGACTATAATTCGGACAAAACAGTTGCTCAGGCCTCCGCTTTGAAAATCACTTCAACAAAGAATTTTAATGTAAAAGTAAAAGCAGGTGGTCCGAATTTCGTTAATGGTTTAAACTCAATCCCTGTAGATGTTGTGACAATCAAAGCTGCAGCAGCTCCTGGAACAATGGGTGGAACAAAAAACGATGTGGTTTTATTTCAAGGAGAAAGAACCTTAGTAGCTAATGCTCCTCTTGGAAGTGCATTGACATTGAATCTGGACTACACTATTCCAGCGGCAAAATCCTCATCTTCTGATATTTTAGGAAAACCAGCCGGAACTTATACACAAACAGTAACCTATACCGCAACTGCTTTATAACAAAATTTTTAATTTGTAAAGGTTCCTTTTGCTATGTTTTCAGTAGTTTTGGGAATCTTTTAGTATTAAACTATTTACACCATGTACAAGCTTATTCACCTTTTCATTTTCTGTATCCTCACAGGCTCTTCTTCACTTCTGGCACAAAGTATCTCTATGTCGCCTACACGCTTGTTTTTCACAGGTAATCCGGGAGAAAAAGTAACAAAGACAGTCACGCTTCAAAACAGTTCGGATAAGGATTATGTTTTTAACCTCAACTATAAAGATTGGGTTAGAGAAGAAGACGGCAATAAGGTTTATCTTGAAGCAGGCAGTTCAAAAACTTCGAATGCTTCCTGGGTATCTACCTTAGAAAACGCTGTAACAGTTCCTGCAAAAAGTACAAAGGAGATTGTAGTAACCATGCAGATTCCTGCAAACGCATCACAGTCTGCCGTTACAAACAGCATGTTGTTTTTCACTCAACTTCCTCAGCAGGCAGATAAGGCACGTGTTCAGAACGGTATTGGTATTATCACCTTATTTGAAGTGGGGCTTCACATTTTTTATACTCCACCGGGAAACCATGTAAAAAGTTTGGATATTACCAATATTTCAGAGGCAAGTAATGAGGGTGCAGCGAACAGAAAAGTTGCAGTAAGCATCCATAATGATGGAAACACCATCAATGATGCCACTGTTGAGTTTGAACTCACGGACACAGACAGTGGTAAGGAAATAAAATTGCCTTCAATTGCTATCTCCATGCTTCCGGATACCAATCAGGTTGTTCAGTTTTCTTTACCAGAGAACATTTCAGGGAACTTCCTTGGCGTGGTAATTATCAAAATGGCAGAATCCAATGACTTACGCGTAGGCGAAAAAAACTTTAAATTTTAAAATTACGTTTTGAAACCACAGAATGGAATATCGTTATCAATCTTAAGAAGAACAATCTTATTTTTTGCAGTTGTTCTTCTGAACTTTTCGTTGGCCTTTGCGCAGGAAAAGAAAGATATTCAAATCCATTTTGAAAATGACAGTGTAGCGGTTGAGAAGGGTTCTACTTTTACTAATTTCCTGGTCATTGAGAATAAAAGTTCTGAAGAGATTATTATTCAGAATATCATACCTCAGGAAAACTATCCGGGATTGCTTTTCTATCCCAAAAATGACTTTACCTTAGGTGCGGGACAGTCTAAAAATCTTCCTGTAAAACTGATCGCGAATGTGGATTTTATGAAGATGAAATCCAATGAGATTCAATTCCAGATTTCGTACACCACACCAACGGTCACCAGAACTGAAAGTGCCTCGTTCTTCATTGCTAAAGGCGAGAACAAAAACATCGCAATTTATACCGCCACGTACGAAAATTTCATTAACCCTGCTTTGCCGCAGTCCACAATTCTGCTGACTGTAGAAAACCAGGGTTATAGTAAACGAACCGTTAAAATTGATTTGCAATCCATTCCTGATGGGTTGGAAATTTTGCCAAAACAACAAACTGTATCGCTGGAAGGTTTAGAAAAACAAACGGTTGAGATGAAAATTGCGGTAAGAAAACAGAATACACTTTATCCGGAATTTAATATTAATGCAATAGTCACAGACCTGCTTGACAATAAAATTGTGGGAAGTAACACGCTCTACTTAGTTGTTTTATCGCATAACAGACAAATTGCCCGGGGAAACGAAGCGGTGAGCGGAAATAATTTTGCAGAAATGAGCTATAATGAAAACAGTTCACGTCTTAATTTTCTTCAATTGAGGGGAAACACAGCATTTCGGATGACTGAGAATTTGAAATCACGCTTCAATATTGGCGCAGATTACTATCTTGAAGACGGCCGTTACAACCTGTATGATACCTGGCTGGAACTGGAGAGAAAAAATACGGTATTGCGTGTGGGAAACGTTAATAGCAGCGATTACGATTACCCGGTTTTCGGAAGAGGAGGGAAGGTTTCTACCAAATTTGGTAACAATAATCAGATTGAAATTCTTGCATTGGAAAATAACTATAATCTGTATGGTACTTATTTCCAACAAACAGAAGGATCTACCATGGTGGGTGCAAAATATGCTTTTGGGAATGCTAAATCTTTCAATGGGAAAGTGTCCTATATTTTTGACCATGATCCGCGTCTTAACGTAGATACGCAGGTAGCGAACGCGCTAACATCATTTTTAATTAACGATAAACATTCAATCCGTACGGAAGTGGGTGTGAGCCACGAAAAAGGCCTTTTGAACAAAGATGAAAACGCAGGAGCTTCAATGGGAGCCAATTACGAAGGGAAAATAGGAAAATGGGATATACAATCTTTCAATTCCTTTGCTACTAAAAGTTATGCAGGGATCAAACGGGGATCCTTTTTCTTAAATCAGCGGATCGGCCGCCAATTTTCTGCTTCTCAGCGCGCTTTTATACAATATCAGAATTCGCAGGTAGAACCTGAGTTCCTGAGTTTCCAGAATGAGCCAGTCCAGCCTGGAAATACTGCTAATTTGCGTTATTATTTCAACAGTACGGAAGCTTTGGGGTTAGGGTATCAGTTTTCTTTAAAGAAATGGAATTTCCTACTTTATCCAAAGGTTGAAAAACAAAAAACAGCTAATTTTTACACATCGCAGGAACTTTTTTCTTACCGGTTGGAAGCCAATATCAGTACTACATTAGGTGCTCACGGATTGAACCTGACGGCGGAATATTCTTATTCAAAAGAGAATAATAAACCGGATTGGTTCAACAGTTTGAAAACAACTTTATCCTACAGATATAAATCATTCTCCCTCAACGGAACAGCTCAATGGAACGCAACCAGTGTCTTTGATTTAAATTCTTATTATGATGTAACCCGTAATTTCGCCAACTATAATGTTTATGCCTCGTATAATTTCCAGATGCTTAATCATAATCTCACCGGATCTTTTTCAGCCGGAACCTTCTATTCGGAACTTTATAAAAATCTAAACAGCAATATCACCGGCAATCTGGAATATAAGATTTCGCCTTCCTGGTCCACCACAGGTTATTTTAATTTTTCCGGTTATAAATCTACGGCTGAATATGCAAGCAGTGGCAGCTATTACCAGTTCAGAGTAGGGATTAAAAAATATTTTACCACAGCTACGGCTCTCGGAAATCATAGAGTAGCGTTTCAGTTCTTTGAAGATAAAAATTTCAATGGACTTCTGGAGTCCGGTGAATCGGTACTTGCTAATGAAATTGTAAAACTGGACAATTATGTAGCGATGACGGATAAGAACGGAAAAGTAGTTTTTCAGAATGTACCCGAAGGTACTTACACACTGAAGGTGAACGAAACTGCGGGTGCCCGATTGATGATGGATCCTGCTATTATGGTACATAGTAATATTAACCGCAAAGTGGGCTTGGTGAAAAACATCAGGGTAAGTGGGAAATTAACAGAGATCAAACAAGCCTATGATGTTTTGGAAACGGATGTTACCGGAATAGTGGTGTATGCAAAAAGTGAAGATGGTGTGATTTATACTGCCGTGGTTAACCAAAAAAATGAGTTTGAGTTTTTCCTGAAAGATGGAAAATACAGCCTCTATATTGAAAATGACAAATACAATTATACACAACCTACCCAACCTATTCAGGTGACAAAAGAAGGTTATTCAAAAACCGTGGTTTTTGAATATAAGAAGAAAGACACCAACATTAAGGTGAAAAAGTTTTAAATTTAAAAGTATGAAAAAGATGAGGGCTTTTCTAATAGGAATTTTTACTGTGTTCTGCGGGTCTACAGTCATGAAAGCTCAGGATGTGTACCTGTCGGTTCCTGACAATACTATTTTTAACAGGAGCGAATTTACCTCAGTACCTACAAGGGTAATGACGAACGCCAACAGAACAAACTGGGATTATGCCTTTTTGGGATTACTCCCAACAGCTCCTACATTTACCTCTGTTTCCGGACCAAATTTTACTCACTCTTCTTCCTCACTTACTTTACCAAGTTCCACTCTTCTGTGGCAATTAGAAAGTATGGGCGGGCAGCTGCCATCTACTGGATTTTCAGGTTATTTACCAGGTTTTCAGTCATTCAGTGCAAGTGCTGTAAAATGGTTTGAACCGCCATCAATCAGTCTGGCAGGAGGATTCAACCGGGGAAATATCAATTTTACATTTAAAATTCCTGCCTCACAATTTACAGCCAATGCCTTCCGGGCCGGGAATTACTCCATGGATATCACTCAGAATTATAATGACTTCACACCACGTAATTTTAAAACAATTTTAGTCATTCCTTCATCTATGCGATGGATCACAAACTCTTTAACAAAATACATAGAAATATCTTCTTTGAATGACTACCGCAATACCAGCACGCGGGTGTGGGATTTGGGGAATACGGAAATTGCGCATACGGTCGATTTTAATTTTTGGGCGAAAGCTGCTTCCACAAACATTCAGTTCACTTCTTCTAAAGGTGTTCCAGGAACCAGAAATATAGCAAGCATTAAATTGGGTAGTAACGGATCTGCACTCACAACCAAAGCCTTGTCTGCCGATTTTCAGAATTTTTCCGCTGCTAATTTTAGTGTTGTAGCGGGAAACAGAAGCAACTTTATTCCGGAGCTTTATGTATCTGCGGATGATTTTAAAAACTTTTTTTTTGAAGCTGGAACTTACACGTTTGAATTGAACTTCAATGCCAGAAGTACAGATAACTCAATTAACAGTTTGCAAAATACGGCTGTTCAGCTAAAGGTGCTTCCTCTGTCGGAGATCACCATCCCCGGTTCCGGACGAAATGTAAACTTCAATTTTAATACTGCAGCCCATTACACTGATGGTCAGTCACAAATGATTCCGAACCAAATTATGTTGTCCAATAATGAAAATTTTGAGCTGTATGTAAAATCGGACGAAAATTATTTCAAGAAAGGCGGTCTGCAGACCAGTATTAATTCAAATATTTTACAAATTGGCATGGATGGAAGCTCTGTAAATGTTCCTTTATCAAAAACGCCTCAAAAACTCCTCTTTAACGGAACACCGGTTTTGGACCGCAGATTGAACGTAAGATACACCATATCACCTGCGGGTGCACAAAGTTTGGTAGGTAAGGAAAATACTACTTACTCTATCAATGTTTATTACAGCTTTACGGCAATTTAACAATACTTTTTGAAAATGAATCCTCTTATTTGCTGATGAAAAATTCCTCCATCAGTATAAATAAGGTGCATGCCTTCCAATAATTCGTTTTCTGAATGCATTTTGTGACAGCATTTTATGGCTGTGGTTTCATCATGTAATTGTCGGAAAATACAAAACTGCCCAAAAGATTTCCTGAAGTATCGCCATAAATACGTTGTCTTACTTTGATGATTTTTCCTTCATCAAACCCCTATATTTTCAATACCTGTAGATGTATTTTGGTAGTCTGGCTATCAATGATTGTTACTTCAGGCTGCCTTTTTTATCTTGCATCATTCAGCTGTTTGTGATCAGTAATCTGTTGATACTGTTCTATATTTCACCTTTTCTCTATTTTCGATAATACCGGTAAACAGTCTGCCAGAGTCAAAATTCTCATGGAATCTGACACAGTCATTTTTGTGAGATAAAAAAGGACATGTATTATTTCAGGTAAATCCCATTTGATTTTTTTAAAACTAATATGATATTTTTTTTAACTTGCTGCCTTCTGGAAGAAAGGTCTGAACTATATGTTTTTAGTTGCATTGAAGCAATATAACCCTTTCTGCCTTCTTTCAAAAAATAATTCAAACAGCTTCTAAAACCGTGATACTTAATTTATGAATGATTTTATCAACGAACTCCAATTAAAAATCGAAAGACTGGAAAACGAAATCAATTTCAAGAACGGACTGATCTCGATATTGTCTCATGACTCAAAAGAACTGTTTGGAACTTTTCTGTGGCTTATAGAAGAGCTAGAGCAAAAAACTTTAAGTGAGGAAGATTTTTTTAAGTTGTTGCCGCAGGTAAAACGTGATGCCCAGAAGAATCTGCAAACTACCCAGGACAGTATTGCCTGGCTAAAAACACAATACGGGGAATTTAAGATTAAACCCGTTAAAATCATGGTGATGGATCTTTTTCACTATTTAGAAGAAAAATACGCTGCAAAATTAAAAGAAAAAAACATTAAATTTTATTTTAAAGGTGATCAGAATGTATGGCTTGCAAGTGATCGCCTGTTGCTCGAATACGTTTTAGACAAAATTTTTAACAATGCGCTAAAGTACTCCTTTCCGGATCAAGATATTTATTTACAGGTAGCTACGGAAAGTGATCAGATTGTGATTTCTATAATTGATTTCGGGACAGGAATGAACGAAAAGTATTTATCTGCGATCTACACTTATGATAATCCCATATTCCTGGGAACTGCTGGCGAGAAAGGAGTTGGATTAAGTTTGAAAATTGTAAAAAATTTTATATCCTTGCTTAATGGAAACATACAAATCATTTCCACTGAAAATAAAGGTACGACAGTTTCCCTTTTTTTACGTAAATTTATAGAATGATGGGTTTAAAAGTAAACATTCGCATTGTTGTAGCAGACGATCATGGTATCGTCCGGATGGGTTTGATACAAACAATCAAACGATTCAGACCCGATGCCATCATTTCAGAAGTAGAGGATTATAAATCGCTGTATAAATTAATTCTGAAAGAAGAATTTGATCTGGCCATCATGGACGTTAATATGCCTAATGGTACTGTTCAGGAAGCAATAGATTACATAAAAATTCACCAGCCTGAATTAAAAATTTTAATATTTTCTTCGCAGGATGAAGAGTTGTATGGGATGCGTTATTTGAAAATGGGTGCTGGTGGCTATCTCAGCAAGCTAAGCTCCACTGAAGTCATTGAGACTGCCTTAACGGCGATGCTCAGTAAGGGCCGATATGTCAGTGATAATATAAAAGAAGCTATTTTTTTAGAATCATTAAATGGTGCGGCAAAAAAATCTCCCTTTGAAGCGCTATCAGACCGCGAATTGCAAATTGCCAATAAACTTGCAGAGGGGCTTCCGCTTAAAGAAATTTCTAATCAACTGAATCTTCATTCATCAACGATCAGTACTTACAAAAACAGGTTGTTTGAGAAGCTGAAAATACGATCCATACCTGAATTGGTGGAGATTCTCAGGCTGTATAATCAGTAAGTTTCTATCAAAAAAATGATTGTGATTCAAAAATAAATCAATTTAGTTTCCCCCAGATTTTGCGCTTGATCCATTTTTATGCATAAAAAAAGAGAGACAACTATCAAATAGTTGTCTCTTTAAGTGACCTCGACAGGACTACATCAAGTTAATTTATATTATTCTCCTAAACTTTAATAGTATCTGTAAATAGCTTATAATAGGCATGTTTAATTAAAGTGAATTTAAATTAATTTAGGTAAAATAAATAATTCGGATACAAAAACGGATACATTTTAGTATTTTAGAAAACAAAAAAATTATTTAATTATGGCATCAGTCGTATTTTTTCTGAGAAGTAACATTAAGAATAAACCTAGCAGTATTTGGGTAAGATTTAAGGATAAGGATATTGATATTAGTTTATCCATGAAAGAATTAAAATGTAGTGTTGATGAATGGAAAAATGGGAAATGTAAAAATGCCAATAAAAAAATGTTTGATACAGATTTAGAATCTATCAATACCAAATTATTAAAAATAGAAGGATATATTTTACAAGAGTACAACAATCTTAACTCTGTTTTGGATTTAAAGGTTTGGCTAAAATCTTGTGTAAATGACATTTTAAATCCTAAAGAAAAAAGTGTTTACTCATCAAATCTAATTGATTTTATTGATACTTATTTAGAGCTTAGACAAAATTCAATTACAAAAAGAACCAACTACAAAATTAAAGTTCTGAAAAGTATGTTAATTGACTTTTGTAATTTCAGTAAAAGACCTCCTGTTATACAATTTAAAGAAATGGATAACTATTTTAAAGATAGTTTTGAAAAATATTGTTTAAATATAAATTATAAGCATGATACAATATACAGCAAATTAAAGGATGCAAAAGCTATATCGAAATTTGCTGAAAATTATGACATTGAAACCCATCCACACACGAAGGAGTGGAAACTTGGAGTTACAAAATTTGTAAAAGATAAACCAAAACATATTTATTTGAATTTTGAAGAATTGGAAAGCATTAAAAAATGTAAATTAATACAAGAAGATTTAGATATTGCAAGAGATTGGTTAATTATTGCTTGTTTTACAGGTCAAAGGGTGAGTGATTTTCTTAGATTTGAAAAATCTATGATTGTGGAAGATAAAGACATGAGATATATAGAGTTCAGACAGGAAAAGACGAGAAAATTAATGCAAATTCCATTACTTATAGAAGTACAAAAAATATTGGATAAAAGAGGTGGAGAGTTTCCTAAGAAAATATCAGATGTTAGACTTAATCAGGATATAAAAATTGTATGTAAACATGCTAAAATAAATGAACTCGTTTATGGTAGTAAATCTCAAGTTTTAGAAGATAAAACAAAAAGAGGAGTTCTAGGCGATTATCCAAAATATAAACTTGTTGCAAGTCATATCGGCAGAAGAAGTTTCGCAACTAATTTTCACACTCTGCTACCTACAGCAGATGTTATGTATGTAACAGGTCATTCAACTGAAAAGCAGTTTTTAATGTATATTGGTAAAACAGAAAAAGAAATGGCGGTACGGACAGCAAATAGTTTTGCTAAAATTGGGTTTTAATAATTTACGCTATCAAATATGATTAATATAGAATCCAAAAGAGGAATAGCGCTAGATTTTATTGTTTATGTCATAGCTATGGAAGACCCTGTTTCATATCATGGCATACATGAGTTTTTTTTACAAAATTTTGAAGTAGAAAAGCCTACATACATACCTGATATTAGAGATATAAAAGTTAGGTTGGACGTTATACAACCAGACATAAGCACTGATATTAAAAATATAATAATCTCAGAAACGATAAATGATTTATTATCTTATTATCCAAGCGAGCTGTCACCTCAAAAAATAGAAAACTCAGAAGAATTAATAGCAGATTATTTCGAGTATATAAACCGTTTTTTAAATATAAATGCAGTAATAGTTAATGACGGATTAGTCGATTTTTCTAATATTGGGTCTGTTGATGAAATTTATAATGATGAAGAGATTACTAATATTGTACGTGTAATTAAGACTATAATTATTATTTCAGCTAATATAGTACAGCAGCTTCAAAAAAATAAATCTGAAAGTTTACCAATTAATGAAAATGAAATTAATTCCGCTGTCATATCAGAACACTTTCAAAATTACTTACTTCTTAAAATTACATCTCCAAATATTTATATAAGTTATTATGCTTCACTTGTATTTTCTTTACAAAAAAGGGCATCAAACTTTTTAAGTCGTTTTATAAGGGAAGTTAATGGGGTGTCAGAATCAATACTTATCAATAAATATTCTAGCCGTGAGAAATATCTGGATTATCAAATAAATGAAAATGAAAAATTACTTTTTGAACATTCATTTCAGACTCCGCAACTTGATGGTTCTTTTTTTAATAATACCGAATCTTCTATAATCTCTTTACAATCATCTTTTATCTCTTTAGAAGAATCTCTTAAAAATTATATTAACATATTAAACGCATCAGAATTATTACGATTTGCAGACCTTACAGGAGTCAATTTATATCAGTATTTAGAATTAAATGCAGAGCATTCTCTTTACGGAATGAAGCTAAAATATCTGAATTTACTGCGATATGGAGATAAAGTGTATTCACAGGAAAACAAGTTTCTTGAGAATGAATTAGATATTTTTATGAAAGAAAAATCGGCTTTTGTTGATTATTTACAATCAAAATCGTTTGATAACGGTACTATAAAAATTATTTTAAATGCACTTTCAGAAAATAAATATAGTAGTAATGGTGTTAAAGGAATAGAATTTAAAAATGATATTTATTTTTTTAGGTTTTGTTATTTCTTCTATATTTTTGATTACTTCTATGAGGTTGAAGGAAAGAGATTTGATACCATTGCTTCCTTTGAAAGAATTACTAAATTCAATACAGATAATAAAAGAGAATTAAAACAACAATATCTTAAAAATTTTATTGACATTGACAATTCACAGGGTAAACACTATCCTTTCACTTATAAAACTACTGATATTTTTCTTACAGAAATTGAATATTCATTAGGAATTAATAGGGAAAAATTAAAACCGATTCTAGGATAAAAAATAATTAAAATTTTTATAACTGATAATCAGAAAGTTGAATCATTTTGTCTTAAAAACATTTTCCCTGTTTTTTCCCTGTTTTCCCTATCTGGACCTTTGCATCATAATCTTAAACAAATAAAAATTATGACAAATTCAGCAATTCAATTGATGCAAATAGATTTAGATTCTTTTGGTCAATTCATTCAAAAATTAGTTAGGGAAGAATTAGAAAAAATCATTCCTGCACAATCAACAGAAAAAGAGTTCTATACCCGTGAAGAAACAGCAAAACTTTTAAATGTAAGTTTGACAACATTATTTCATTGGAATAATGACGGTACATTGAAAAATACCAAAATTGGCAATAGAGTGTATTACTCAAAAGAAGAAGTTTTTTCAAAATTGAAACAAGTTTCTTAAAACTACGGGAAATTCTTACCATTCCAATTATTCCTTAATTATTTACCACACTTTTAATGTTTAATCAAAGCACAGTCGAGTATTGTGTGGGTATCCCTTGTGCTAAAATTTAAGTTATAGAAAATGAAAACAAATTTAAACAAACAGACAATTAACGAAGATGAAAAAATTATTACTAAAACGTATTATGAGTCAAATTTCTATTTTGAAGAAGATGACGAAGAGTTAATTTGGGTTCATTGTGAAAATGACTGTATTGCTGAAGTATTTATAAGTATAGAAGTTGATAATACAATTTATTGTAGTGTAAATCTAAATCCTAATTTTGAGGTTGATTTTGATAATTTGCAATCAGAACTTGAAGATTTTTTAGCTTGTGAAAGAGATTACAATCTATTGGACATTCACGTAAAGATGTCGCCTTTCAGCGGTGACATATGGACATGAGTTCTTAGTTTCTGATATTCCTAATTATAGCTGAATTTCAATTTGACTATTCGGCTCAAACAAAATAAAAATTTTTAACATAATCTAAAATGGCATAGTGAAAGTTACTGTGATAGCCTATGCTATGCCTTTTTTAAAACAATATTAATATGATTAGCAAAATAGATTATTGTACTAATCGCACTATTACTGATTCATTCCAAGATATCAAAGAAGTTGTAAAATTTATTAGTAATCCACCACCTGAACATTTAGAACAGGTTGAATATGTCCGAACTTTAAAACGAGATTCTGTAGAATATAAGACAATTAAAATAAGCAAACTTCCTGCAATATCCATTAACTTTAACTTTTCAGACGGATATATTATAGGGAAAAATGTAGCAGAATCTACAGGATACCTTTATATTGATGTGGATGGTAAGACCGAGCAGGATTTAGAAATAAATACTACTTATATATGTGCCTATTGGAGGAGTCTATCTAATGCGGGTCTTACATTGGTAGTTAAAGTAGACGGTTTGACACCTGCTAACTTTAAAGCTGCTACCCAAGAGATTGCAAAGCTACTTGATATACCTTTTGACAGTAAGGCGGTGTCTATTGACAGGCTTACAGTACTTTCTTATGACCCGAATGCATACTATAATGATGATGTAGAGGTTTTTCCTGTTGCAGAATTAGTTTCTGAGCAGTCAGTAGAACTTAGTAGTACAGGCTCTAAAAATTTCCGCCACACTATCATTAAAGATAAATCTTTAATAGGTATACACTGTGACGGAAAAATTCGTATAAGATATAATAATCTTAATGAAGCTATTGAAGGTCTGAATATTATATACGATGACCGAGGTATTTATGATTGTGGTCAGGATAAAGTAAAATATCATAGTGCCTTTATGCCTAAAAGAGTAAGAGAGGGCAACCGTGAGAAGGCTTTGGGATTGTATGCAAAGCGCTTACTTTTTCTAAACCCAGATTTAGATAGGGATACATTATCTAAAATGATATTCCATGCCAATATGATAAATTTACTGACCCCATTAGAAAATGGCGAAGTTCGGGGAATAATAGACAAAGCGTTTAAGAATAGACAACATCTACGAACAAATAAAACCAAAAGATTTTTCTTTAAAGATATTACTCTTACTGCTATTGAAAAAAGCAGAAAATGTTTAGAAATCCTGAATCAGGAAAAAAGAGAAAAAACGCAGGAAAAGAAAAATATAATCTCAGAAGTATTCTGTAACTGGAATTGTCACGAAAATGGCACAATTACTCCTAAAAAAGTAATGGAAATAACAGGATTAAGAAAAACAATGATATATGACTATTTTAAAGAAAATAAAGAGACTATACCGCATTGTGATAATTTATAGATTGTAAATTCTGTTTTTAGAGTCTACCACAAAGATTTATTTAAAATATTCTTTGGTGTTTACCAATTTTTAAGACGGAAATTATGTGACTTATTATATTAATTTTCTGCAAGGTTAATATTAATAATTCACTTATGATAAAAATATGGTTTCCCGTAAAAATTATATAGGTTAAATTTTTATATTTGAGTTTAAAAAACTAATAACGATGGTAGATTTTAAGAAAAGGTTGAATAAACCTGATATTGAAAAGAGAACAAATCCTATAGAGATATATTCAACTCTTGATAGACGAAGCATTGCGGGACCTTTAAGACCTGCTCAATATAAAGTTTTGACGGAATGGTTTGAAAAAAGATTAAATGATAGAGATTTAATTATTAAGCTGCATACAGGGGAGGGGAAAACGTTAATTGGATTACTAATTTTATTGTCAAAAATTAATTCTGGTAAAGGTCCTTGCTTGTATATATGTCCGAATTTATATCTCGTACATCAGGTAAAAAAAGATGCGAAAAAATTTGGTATTCCTTTCTGCTCAATTGAAGAAGATGGGGCATTACCTAACGACTTTATTGAAGGAAATAAGATATTGATAACGCATGTCCAGAAAGTTTTCAATGGTAAAACGATATTTGGATTAGGAAATGATTACATACATGTTAATACTATAATTTTAGATGACTCTCATGCTTGTATAGATTCTATTAAAGACTCTTTCACAATTTCAATCAGTAAAAGTCATATAGTTTATAAAAAAATATTTAATCTGTTTAGTGATAGTTTGCCTGAACAAGGGCATGGTACATTTCTAGAAATTGAAAATGGTGATTATAATTCTTTTTTACCCATTCCCTATTGGAATTGGATTGATAAATCTGATGAAATTTTACAAATTTTATCTGAAAATAGAGATGATAATAAAATAAAATTTGCTTGGTCATTTATTAAAGATAATATTACTAATTGTCAAGCATTTATTTCGGGACAAGTATTAGAAATTAGTCCTATGCACATACCGATAGAAAAGTTCTCTTCTTTTCATAAAGCAGAGCAGAGAATATTGATGTCTGCTACTACGCAAGACGATTCTTTTTTTATTAAAGGGTTAGGTTTTGATATTGATGCAGTAAAAAAACCTCTTGAAAATCGTGAACAAAAGTGGTCAGGAGAAAAAATGCTGTTAATTCCTTCATTAATGGATGATTCTCTCGATTATACTACAATTGTCAATAGTTTAATACCTCCATTTAAGAAAAATTATGGAATAGTATCTTTAGTATCTTCTTTTTCTAAGACAACAACATATAGAGATTTAGGAGCTATATCTCCAGAAAGTGAAGAAATTGAGGGAGTTGTTAAAGATTTAAAAAATGGTCATTTTGAAAATTCTGTTGTTTTTGCAAATAGGTATGATGGAATTGATTTGCCTGACGAAGTGTGTAGAGTTTTATTAATAGATGGGAAACCATATTTTTATTCCTTATCTGATAGATATGAGGAATCAAACAGAATTACTAGTGACTTAGTAAATATAAAAGTTGCTCAAAAAATAGAACAAGGGTTAGGCAGAAGTGTTAGAGGTGAAAAAGATTATAGTATTATAATTATTATTGGCGCAGATTTAGTGAAATTTATAAAAAGTTCAAGAACTAGCAAATACTTTTCAGCCCAAACAAGAAAACAAATAGAAATAGGTTTTGATATTGCTCAAATGGCAATTGAAGATATTTCAAATAATACTAAGCCTATTGATGCTTTAAAGGGGCTAATGCTACAAAGTCTACAACGGGATGAAGGATGGAAAGAGTTTTATTTGGAGGAGATGAATAAGGTAATTGATTCTCAGGAAAATATTAATATTTATGAGATGCTTGTGCTTGAAAGAGATGCATATCTTGCAGGGTTTATTGGAGACTATGAAAGAGCAGCAAGCAAAATTCAAAAAATAGTAGATGATTTTTGTTTTGATGATAGTGAAAGAGGGTGGTATCTCCAGATTATGGCACGCTATAAATATTTTACTAGTAAGGTTGAATCAAATAATCTACAGAAATCATCATTTTTAAAAAATCATGAATTATTAAAACCTAAAGAAGGAATAACTTATAAAAAAATAAATTTTATTAATGAAGATAGGATAGTAAGAATTAAGAATTACTTATCTGACTTTGAAAGCTACCAAGATTTAATGATTTCAGTAGATGGGGTATTGTCCGATTTAGAATTCGGTACAGATTCTGATAAGTTCGAAGCTGCATTTAGAGAGTTAGGTTTAATGTTAGGTTTTTTAAGTGAAAGGCCAGACAAAGAGTTTAAAACTGGTCCAGATAATTTATGGTGTGGAGTAGGTAATAAATATTTTATTTTTGAATGTAAAAGTGAGGTTGATGGAGGTAGGCAAGAGATTAATAAAAGTGAAGCTAGTCAGATGAATTCTCATTGTGGATGGTTTCATGATATTTATGGTGATGCAGTTGTCAAAAGAATTTTGATAATACCAACAAAGAATTTGGCTTTTAATGCTAATTTTACTCATGATGTCGAGATTTTACGAAAAGGAAAGCTTAGATTTTTGAGAAATAATGTAAAATCATTCTTTAAAGAGTTTTCAAATTATGACCTTCAATCACTTACTGATTTGAAAATAAACAGTTTCTTGGATTCTCATAAGCTAGAT
Organism: Chryseobacterium sp. FG46; assembly: GCF_057809135.1. Taxonomy (NCBI): domain Bacteria; kingdom Pseudomonadati; phylum Bacteroidota; class Flavobacteriia; order Flavobacteriales; family Weeksellaceae; genus Chryseobacterium; species Chryseobacterium sp. FG46. Next base: position 219,001 of record NZ_JBMDJJ010000002.1, read on the forward strand.
TTAAATTCTTTGTGGACTGAATATTCAGAGGCTTATTATAAGAAAAAATAATCAATAAGATATTTTGTTAAAAAGAATTAGTTTCAGAATTCAATGATGTGGTTGAGAATTCTTTGAATGAAAACCATTCTGATAGAAGGTCAAAAAAAATCATAAAAGAAGTCCGTTTTCACTAGTTGTGATACGGACTCTTTACTATTTTATAGACAATTTACCAAGTACGCAGATACAATGCGTAATAGTGTTGTATTTTTGATTAAATCTGAATTTTTATGAGAAATACGTTAAAAACTTTTTTAGAGTTAGATAATATAAATGAAAAGACACCCAATGAAATTAATCTAATCTTAGGTACTATCTATGAATACTCAAGAGAACTAAATACCCTTAAGGATTTAGAAAGAGGTATTAAAATTTCATCTATGATTATTCTAGATACTTTTACAGATGATGATAAAATGACATTTTATTACAACTTGTCTAATGCTTGGTCTTACAAGAAGATGATGATTCAAAATTTAAATAGTCCAGAGTTTTGGGAATTTGAAAATGAAGAATTAGTTCAAGAAATTCTAAATTGCAGAAAAGCTCTACTCCATTCTAAAGATACAAAGAACATCTCTAGAAAATGTGAAGTATTGACAAATTTAGGAAATGATTTAAGCCATTTAGGAAGATTTTCAGAAGCAATAGATGCTTGGCAAAGAGTATTAAGTATTAAAAAAGATTTTCCAATGGCAATAGGAAATCTTGGGTTTGGATTATTTCATTATGCACAAGTTCTCTATGATGATTCTCACAAAGCTTACTTCTTAAAAGAATCATATAATTACTTAAATAAAGCAATAATGTCAAATGATATTTATCCTGAAGCTAAAATGTCCTTTTCACAAATTGTTTCTTGGATAGAAGAAAAAGTAGATAATACATTTTTAAGTTCTGAAAATATTTTTGACAATTATTCTTTAGGAGAAAGTTTAGAAGAAAAAAACTATAGGAAATGGTGTATCAATAATAGCTTATTCTTAAATCCACTAAATGATATTATAAATGATGATATTGTTGCGCAAGACATATTGTGTCTCCCAACAATTATTGTAAAAAAAGCAGATTTAGAGATTTACAATTATCATTCGTTTTTTAATCAAATTAAGCAAGAGTTTTGCTCTGCAAGATATTTATTTTATGATTCTATTACTAATCAAGAACCTCATTTCTCTGATAGAGAAAATGCTATCATAGATATTCTTGATTATTCAACATATTCTTATAATCTTGAAAAAAGTAAAATAGCATTTAGAACATTTTATTCTATTTTAGACAAAATAGCCTATTTAATAAATACCTATTTAAAATTAGGTTTTGAATCTAGAGAAGTTAATTATAGAAAAATATGGTATGTGAAAGGAAAGCCAAATCCAATAATCATGGAAAGTCAAAATTTGGCATTAAGAGGATTGTTTTGGCTTTATAAAGACTTTTTTGAAAAAGAAGATTTACATTCATTTCTAGAACCTGAAGCTAAAGAGCTATCTACAATTAGAAATTTTATTGAACATAAATCATTTAAAATTGTAGAATTTGAAAACTCAAGAACCCCCAAAGATAATTTTACATACGTTATAGACAGAAATGATTTCATAGATAAAACATTTAAGCTAATGAAAACAATTAGAGCTGCAATAATATATACTTCTCTATTCATTAATATCGAAGAAGGTAAGAAGGAATATAACTCTAATGAACTTGGAAGCATGCAATTATTTACTTTAGATGACCAATTTAAAAAATGATGGAAAAAGCTAACCTAAAAGAACTGTATCAAAAACTTGAACTTACTAAGGATATTAATACAAAAGACACTGATTATGTTCTTGAAATTAAGTTTGATAAGATATTAGATAATGAAGAAATAGAACTTATTAAAATTGAAAGAAAAATTCTTTCACTAATGTTCAATAAAGGCAAACTTATAAGTAGGTTTTTTAGTCCTGAAATTGTCTTTGATGAATTATTCTCTGATTATGAAACAGATTATATAAAAGAAAGGATTGAAAATACTCAAAACTCTTACATTACAATAAGATACCTTATTATCCTTTGGAATAAAACTAAAAATCAAGAATATTCAAAAATAGCATTTGACAAAACTTTTAATATCTTAAAAAAAGAAATTAAATCTAAAAATATAACATTTGGAGATGCAAATGAATTATTTCTGATTTGTAGAAAAATTGTAGAAAAAACTAAATATAGAAAAGAAGACTACTTAAATTATCTCCAGGATTTTAAAAATAATATTTCAACTCCTTATGATTTTTATTCCTATTTAGAACAATTAGTTGATAATAAACTGATTTCATCGGTATTATTAAAAACATTACTTTCAAACTATAGAGATTATATAAAATTTGAGATACAATATTATTTTCCAAACCAATATGGATTTGAGATATTGATTCCATTAATTCAGAAAGCTAAACTACCTATCAAAGAATTATATTCAATGATGGCTGAAAATGAGAATGTGTTAATTAATCATAGAAAAGAAAATGATTTTGTTAAACTCAATTTATTAAGAAAAAAAGCTGATTATGAAAAGCTAGCAGGAAAGACTGTTGATAGTGAACAAACTTTAGAAGAATTAACTAAAATCAAATTTGGTGTAAATCTTAATAAAGTTAATTTTTCAATGTCCAGTGAAACTAATAAAGGGTTGGAAATATTATGGGAAATCATTGATTCTAAAAGTAGTTTTCTTTCAACATTAAGTGCAGAATATATCATTGGATATTTTGCAACTCAATTTGATAATCTACATACAGTAACAACAGAAAAAGGGAATAAATCTTTGTTTGATGGTCATTTCACAACAATATTGATGGATATAAATAATAATGCTAATGAAAAGAAAAGTAGAAATAGTCTCAGTGAAAATATCTCAACTTATTATAGTTTATTTTTTATGCCAATCTTTGAACAAACACTTTATAAATCAATTCTCAATGGGCATTTAAATTATCAAAATTTCAGTAATTTTTTCAAAGGAACATGGATAGGCCGACCGACCAAATTTTACAAAGGGGATATTGAAATTGAAGAAAGTTGGTTAACCTTACTCCGACCTGGTTTGTATAATTTTTTTAGTTTGTTTGAATATCAGACTATTCATAATAAACTTAAAACTGATTCATTTATATTAAGTATTGATTCTTTGACATTAAAATTTGAGGGTATTCTTAGAGACTTTATAAGATTATGTGGCGGAACAACAATAAAAATAAAAAATGGAATTAGTGAAGAAATTTTGTTAGAAGAAATGCTTGAACATAAAGTGATAAAAGAAACTTATGAAGAAGCTGAGATAGAATTGTTTAAATTAGTTTTTACAAGGCAAGGTCTTAATATTAGAAATGATATAGCCCATGGTTTTTATAAATTATCTGATTATAATTTGAAAAAAATAAGTTTGATTTTGTTATGCATTTTAAGAATAAGTCGGTTTGAATTTGACGTAGAACAGTGATTATTTTAGATAAAGTGAAATATTATTTCAATGATTTCTAATAAACTTTAGTTTACTCTATAATTCAATTTCATATATTTGATTATTAGAGCTTTTCGTTGATTTGAATTGTGATAAAATATAATATTTAGGATAAAAAATATATGGGAGCTACAAAAAAAATAATGGACGATAATGAACTGAACAATTTGCTAAATGATTTAATTGTTGATGACACTGAATTTATTGTTGATAAATTTAATCGACAGCTACTAACTTCAATTAGTATTCCTGAACCAAGATTAAATTTTAATAATAGAGGAGAGTTAATAACATATCAAGATGGGGACCAGAAAAGACTAGTAATTCAATATCTTATTTCGGAATATCCTTTAATCTATGAGTCAAAATTGTTCAATTATAAGAAAAAATAATTTTAATAAACTAATAACCTTGTTAATCAAATGTATAAAACACCTTTTGGCTCAGAAAATATTATTACTAACAAAATAAATGAGGTAGACTTTAGTACGTTTTTAGTCGGTTTTGATTTAGATGATAATGGTGGGAAAGTATATAGACTCAAGCCATTAGTTAAAAAATTGACCGAGGTGATACATGAATTTGCTTTCGGCTTTCATGAAGACACACAAACGGATAATACCCAAACACTAAATAAACTTACTGATGCTGCTGCATCAATTTATAAGATAGACGCTTTTCAGAAAGTTAAAGATATTTATGATAATGGTGGAGAAATTGATGACGATTTAGAGGATAAATATTTAAAACGTGGAGAATTTGGGGAGCTCATACTTCATCTATTATTACGGGATTTTTATAAAACCGTACCACTTTTATCAAAAATTTATTTTAAAGACTCTCTTGGTCATGCTGTACATGGATTTGATTCTGTGCATATCCAAGAAGATAATGGGACATTGTGGTTAGGAGAATCTAAACTTTACACTAATAGTAAAAAAGGGATTAAGGAATTAATTAATGATATCAAAGAACATTTTAAATCAGATTATTTAAAATCTGAGTTTATTTTAATATCTAAAAAATTAAAACACTTAAATAATATCCCTAATATGGATTATTGGCTTAACACTCTTACTAATTCTGGAGCTCTTATTGAAAAACTAAAAACTATTAATATTCCTTTATTATGTACATACCAGTGTGATTTATTTTCAAAATATGACAACGAAGTATTAGATGAATTTGTAACTGAATATTTAGAAGAAATGAATTCCTTAAAAAAATATTTTGATGATAATAATGACCATCCTTTTAAAACAAATCTTAATATAATTCTAATATTATTTCCTATACAGAATAAGAAAGAGATGGTAAAAGCATTACATCATAAATTATCTTTATTACAATCTATTGGAGAATAATGGAGGATATAATTAATTATATAGAAACGCAAGAGTTTATTGATTTTGAAAATACTTTTAAAATTTTCAAAATAATTTCTGATTTAATCACAATCGATGAAAGTAGTTCGCAAAAACTTCTAGTTAATGTTTTAGCTAATCTATCTAAATTCGACAGTTCACTTAATCCAATTTTAGCTGACTTGATAGAAGGAATAGGATTTTATCCATATATATCTAAAGAAAATTTAGAATTAACATCTACAGATGCGCTAATACGAAATGCATATCATTCCTCCTCTAATATTGGAAAGGTACTACACGAAGACCAAAAATATTTATTGTCACTTCTAAACAATAATCAAAATATTATAGTAAGTGCACCTACTAGTTTTGGCAAAAGTCTTTTAATTGAAGAAATTGTAGCAACTTTAAAGTATAAGAATATTATAATTATTCAACCTACTTTAGCTCTACTAGACGAAACAAGAAAAAAGCTTTTAAAATATAGAGAAAATTATAAAATAATTGTACGCACTACACAAACTCCTAGTGCTGATAAAAAAAACTTATTCTTATTAACTGCAGAAAGAGTCAATGAATATAAACAGTTTACTAATGTTGATTTAATCATAATAGATGAATTTTATAAATTAAGTGCAAAAAGAGACGATGAGCGCGCAGATTCATTAAATAATGCTTTTAATTACATACTAAAAACATTCAATCCGAAATTTTATCTTCTAGGGCCGAATATTGATTCTATTTCAGAAGGATTTGCTGAAAAATATAATGCAATATTTTATCGAACAAAATCTTCATTAGTTGACACTAAAGTTATTGATATGTATAAACCTCATAAAGACTTTTTTGACAAGCCAATTAAATATAAGGAATACAAAGAAAATGTGCTATTTGAGTTATTATTATCACTACAAAATGAACAATCTATAATATACTGCTCATCACCTGCTAGAGTAAGATATTTATCATTAAAATTTCTTGAGTTTTTATTAAAGAACAAAGTAAATTTAAATCAATATGTAGAAATTGATTTGATTGAATGGATTGAAATTAATATTTCAACAGAATGGTCACTAATTGATTTACTTAACAATCAAATTGGTATCCATGATGGGGCTTTACAAAAACATATAACAAATACTATTATAGAATATTTTAACGAAAATAAACTAAAGTTTCTTTTTTGCACGAGCACCATTATTGAAGGGGTTAATACTAGTGCTAAAAATATAATTTATTTTGATAAAACTAAAGGTAATAATGTTGAAATCGACTTTTTTGATTACTCTAATATAAAAGGACGTGCTGGCAGACTGATGATTCACTATATTGGTAAGGTTTTTAATTTTAATTTAGTTCCAGAAGATGAAAAAGTAATTGTTGATATACCATTTTACGAGCAGAACCCTATATCTGATGAAATCTTGATAAATTTAGAATACAATGAAGTTAAAGATGAAAATCTTAAACAATATTCTATTATTTTAGAAATTCCCGAAAACGAAAGAAATATAATACGAGATAATGGGGTACAGGTTTTTGGTCAAAAAAATATTTTTGAGGAAATAAGAGTTAACTTTAAAAATGTTTACCCACTAATTAGCTGGACAAGATATCCAAATTACGAACAATTAAAATATTGTTTGACATTAGGATGGAATTACTTAATGAAAAAAACAGAATCAAAAAGTTTAGGAATAGGAAGGTTAGTTAATAAAACATTTGGTTATGGGAATCATAATAGTATAAAAGTCTTAATTAATAATGATATTGATTATGTTATAGAATGCATTAATTTTTATGAAGACAATAAAGATAAGAGTAAAGATGAAATTGAGGAAATAAGAAAATTCAATTACGGAAAAAAGTATTCGTCAAAAAGTAATTTTGAAATTGAGGAGGAATTTATTCTTATGAACTTTCAAATTCAAAAACACTGGTTTGAATATAAAATTCCTAAATGGTTATCAGTCATAAATTCAATTCAGGAATGCATTTGTAATGAATATGGAGTTAGACCAGGAAATTACAGCTATTACAGTAATCAGATAGAGAATGATTTTTTACGGGAAAACCTATCATTATTAAGTGAATTTGGAATTCCTTCTTCTGCTTTAAAAAAAATAGAAAAATTAATTCCACCAGATTTAAATGAAGAACAAGTTATTGATTATATTAGAAATGAAGAGATATATACTAATGATATTTTCATAAATTATGAAAAAAAGAAATTTAAAGAAATTTAAAGAAATTTAGATTTTACCTATTAATTTGAATTAGTCAATACTTAATCTGACTGTTACTTTATTGAAACATTGTATTGGCTAACTTAATTTTATTTAAAAATATTTTTTATTAATTTGCTGTAAGCTTTTCCAAAAATGTTGATGAAATTTCTTGTCTCTCTCTTTTTTAGGAGCATTTTGTTTTTCTTTATACATGAAAAATTTTCAATTTCATTATAAAATATATTTTCAAAAACACAAGAATATAAGTCTAACATAATCAATGCTCGATGACATATTAAAAACGTTTTCTCTCTAGACCGTAGAATCACTCCAGACTCCTTTTCATCTTTAAGATTGACATAATAATGGTTTGCGAATTGTGAAGAATCAATATGAGTTTTTGAACTAAGTTCTCCATAAAGAATGCCAATACTTGGATAGAATTCTTTTAATTTAGAAATTGATTTTGTCGGTGATTGAAAATCTTTTATTTCATTTCTAAATTGTGTATCATATGCAAAAGCTATTTGTTCAATCATCTGTCGAATTATCGCATAACATTCATAAATATAATCATACTTAATCAACATTCTTAGTGCGCTGAAATTACTATCAAGCTTTTTATAAATTAAACCACAATGAAAATATGCAACGTTTTTTTCTTCAAAATTGATATTATATAATATTTGTTTGTAATTAAAATATATTTTTTCTTGAAATTCAAAAAACGTATTCCTCAAATCATCATATTCTTTAAGTTCACTTTCTTCATAATTCCTTTTATTTTGAAGCATGATTTCAACATTATCTTTAAAATAACTACTTTTTAAAATATTATCGACCGAAGTATTTCCATAAAATAAAGTTCTTAATGCTGCTTTTATATATTTTTCTTGTTCAAACGTTAGTGTTTCAGGTACAATTAATGGCATGCCAGCAAACCAAATAACTTTAGTTTTAGCAAAATCAATTGAATAAATATTTTGTTCAAAATCCAATGTCAAAGTTTTTTAATTTTGTAGCCTTTTATCTTCATACTTCGGTCGTTCAGTTTTCAAAGAAACCAACCAATCTAAATACATTTCCTCTGGCATACTGCGATAACCTATTTTGTGAATATGAGCATATTCTGTATTCATCAAATCAAATAACTCTTTTGCTTTAGAATCGGATAATATAGTTTGAATATTTTTAGCATTCTTTTCTTTCATAAGTTTTTGAAATTGCTTCTTATGAGTTTCAGCCTGTAATATCAAGGCGTTTGCTAAATAAGGGTGAACCTGTATTGCTCTTTCCGCACATTTCAAAGAAAAGCTTCCATCATTTTCTGGATAGCTTCTTTCATAGGCATTTGCTAAGTCAACTAACAACAATGCAAGGCTTTCTTTATTGTTAAGCGCCTTCATAAAAACACCATTTTGGATGGCATCTAAATGGATATATCCCGAAGCCATTAACCAAGAGTCCTGTGGAAAAATACCGCTTGTCAGCTCTGTATTAAACCAGCCTATTGATTTAATGTTATGCTTAATGTAAATGTGATTTGGTGCTAGTGCTAAATTAGCATCAACTCCTAATTCTTCAGCAATAATTTTGTATAGATAAGGCATGGAATTACAGTTTCCTTTCTGTGTATCTAACAATTTTGATACAAACAGATTAGACAACTCTTTATGCCCAAATACATCCTCAAAATCATAGGTGAAAGGTTTATATTTCAACGTATCATTTCCTACAATTACAGGGGTAGCTTGGCACATTATCGTATATATTGAAGCATACTTGTTTACAATTGCTTCATCTTTTTCTGAATATTGCAATTTTCTGTTCATAATAAGCTGATTGCAAAACTTTGTAAGAAATGTGATTTTACGGTTTAATTCTTCCGTGTTTAACTTCCCTTGGTAATATGCATTTTCAACGCTAAAAACGGCTGATTTAAAACTGTAGGACTGTTTATCAGTAAGCATACTCTCTAATGTTTGATAAGCATCATTATAGAATTGATTTTCTTGCGCTTTTGATAAAGCAGATAAAATTAGAAAGGTTGTAAATACAAATATCTTTTTCATCATTTTGCTGGTGGTGGGGCTGGTTCTAACATTGGAGGATTAGCAAACAGATTATTATAATAATAGCTATTTGTAGGGATTTGAACTAGTTTTCCATTAATAAGTTCATACATATTAAAACAAGGAATTCCTGTACCTGTATAATTACTTTTATACAAATCCCATTGAGAATTCTTTTCAATTATTCTTTTACTTTTGTCATTATTATATTTCAGAATTTTTCCAAAAAACTCTTTGTTATAGAAAGCTATAACATGGTTTTTCTTCTCTTTAAGCATAAATAATGAATCGGTAATAAAAACATCTTGAGCCGATATTTGTATGAATTCCTTTTCATCATACTTTTGATACCTAATTGCTATAACTTTATCCTTTCTACAATTTGCAGAATCCATAAATGAATCAGCTTTATCATAAATCTTTTGTTCCAGTGTTTGAGCTTTTTTAGGAGCAAGTAGAATTTCTTTTTCCTTTTTACAGGAAGAAAACAATAATATTATCAACACAAGACCTATTTTGTTTAAATTATTTGCTACCATAAACTCTTTTAAGTGATTTTAAAAATTGAACATTAAATGGTTGGGTATTACTTGTATTCTGACCTGTTCGAGTTATCTCAATCATCCTATTATTATCATTTACAGTAAAAAATCTAGGAAATCCTAATCCCTTACTTGCATTATTTCTAAAGATACCATTCATTGTAATTTTATCCTGTCCCCACTGGTTTCCAACATTTTTGTAATCCAAACCTCTTGGTCCATCATGATTATGAACCGACCAAATCAAATTATCATTTGAAAATCTATTCGACTTAATTTGAGAACCATCTATATCATGCATAGTTGCAATTTGAAAATTATCCTGTCCATTAACGTCATAATTTGCTAAAGAAAATTCAACACCACTATTAGTATTATTATCTAAAAAATTATAAACATTAAAAGCATCATTAAGATTTTGAGTAAAACCCTCTGAAAAATATGGAGCTGTAGATTGTCCTAATATTTTAGGGGTTAGTTCTCCTCCTTCACTTAATCCACTAATAACTGAACCATCACTTGGTTTATCTTTTGCTACAGTCACACTTTTACTTTTATCTACATTTCCTCTGCTATCTGTTGCAAAAAGTGTATCAGATTTATCTTTTTCAGTGCCATCCAATGGATTTACACGTTGAACCTCACCATTTTTTAATAACTTATAGTCAGTAAGAGGGGCCATTCCATCAGGGTCTATATTGCTTATGGGATTATTAAATACATAATTATATGGGGACCAGCTTGAAAATTCTTCACTTAAGGGGTCAGGAGAAATCCACCTACCATGAGTATCACCAATAGGTTGTGCATCTGGGTCTGATAAATCTATTTCCAGAATATCAATAACCTTTTGTGTTTTTGTGTTGAATTTTACTGAACCTATGACAACAATACTATCTTTATCATGAAATTCCAGATATTTTCCTTTGCTCAATGTAGCAACTTTAGGATAATAACCATATTTCTTGAATGGATTTCCTGCTTCAATATTTTTACGCCTTCTTTCAGCTTCTTCAGGAGTAAGAGGGTCTCTTGTTTTCAGAACTTCACTCATATATGGACGGTTTCTCTCTTCTTTTGTCAGCTTAACAGGGTTCACCCATTCTTTCTCTGGTTTCTTTGACTTACTTTTTTTAACCTGTGCTTGTGCTAAACCTGCGAAGGTCAAAAAACTAAAAAATACAATTCTTTTCATATAACAATTATGCTTTTCTAAATTTACAATTTTACTTATAACCATGCTTTAGGAATGGTGTAAACTTTAGGATTTTCTTTTTTAGAAGGTATTGGTCTTAATTTTTGTTTTTGCTGGATTTCTTTTTGCTTTTGTGCATTCAGAATTCTCATACGTTCTGCAATTTCTTCACTTTTTTGCTTGTTTTCAGCAGTATTCAGTGAACTCAACCATTGTTCATAATCTTCTGGAGGCATTATACTAAATCCTGACTGGTCAATTTTATCGAATTCATTATTAATCTCTTGGAGTTGACCTATTAAATTTGGATAGTTTCGTATGTTTTGTAATTCCTGTTTATCTTCATAGTTAATTCCTAGCCTTTTACAAGCTTCCTGAAAGCGGATTTGATTGGTATTACTTTTCCATAAAGTAGCGTTGATATTATTAGGATTAAGTTCTAATGCTTTATTTAGAACTTGTCCTACAAATTCATCATATCCGAATTTGTGAATGTAACCACTTGCTAAATCAACAAATGTTTGCGATAAGACTTCTTTCTTACTTAAATTCTGCATATACAGTTTATTCTGTAATGCTTCAGATTTGATGTAACCAGAGTTAAGGACAAAGGAATTTGCTGAAAACATTCCGTTAGTAAGCTCTAAACTTAGCATTTCTTCCGAATCATCCATGTATCGAATGTAAGAGTGATTCGGAGACATTACTAAAAAGGCTTCCGCTCCGATTTGTTCTGCTAAAATCAGATACAACAATGGCATTGAATGACATTGCCCAGTATTAAATTTCATGAGCTTAGAAACAAACATTTGGGAGTAATCTTTTACTCCCATATAATCCTCAAAATCATACTTCATAGCTTTATGCACTACTTTTCCATTTTGTTTGGTATTATCAGCAAAATATTGGAATATGGCTAAATTCTTTGAACTGTTATCATTTTCATCAATCTTTTTACTACTGATTTGATTCTGAATAATTTTTGCAGCTTTCTGAATGCCACTTTGAAATGTGCTTTGGAAGTTTTTATCATTATTGTAGTAAGCATTTTCAACAATAAAAACCGCATCCGCTATTGAATAATCTTCAGGGTTGAATTTTGAAAGATTATTAAAGGCTGAATAATATGCTTTTGTTCCTTCTTTATCGGCTAATGAGTTAAGTAAGTATATTTTTGATTCTTGCGTTTGGACTTCATCAGAATATATTTGTTGTTTTTTTATTTTTTCTTCGGTTTCAGTTCTTTTCAAATCATTTTGAACCATCGCCATATTTTGTTGCTGTATTCTGGAAGCATTTGAACTTGAAAATGATGAAGGTAGGGCTGGGATGTTTTGATTCTTTTGAGGGCCATTAAAATTCTTATCAGAATAATTCTGAAAAGTAGAAATATTAGGCTGTTCCCCTGTTGGCAAATTAGGAATCTGGGAGAATCCTAACAAGCTTAAAGGTAAGAGAATGGAACTAAAATAAATTTTTTGCACTGCATTTAGTGTTTGGGTTACAATTTAAGAATTTTTTTATTTCCCTATAATGTGGGAAACCGTAATTGTTTGACAAATATATTTAGGAGAAACGACAAATCATGACGTATTTTATTTTTTTTACCCATTTGAAATAGTAGATAAATTTGAATGTGAATGTGAATAAAGTAAGGAGAGTATTGATATAAATTTGTAGCAGATTTTAGTACTATGTAGCAGATTTCTGTCAATCCTTTTCATAAGCGTTTGAAGAGGTAAAAACAAGCCCTAACCCATAAGGTCAAGGCTCTAGGATTAATTTTTAACCAAACTCGTCCAGTTCAGTACAGGAGCTTGTCTGTATTGAATCTCTGTATCAGACATTTTTCTGAACTCATAAAAATTAGTAGCTCCAGAACCGTTGTATTTTATAGTAACATTATATTCAGTATTGGTAATAGCTTCATCAACATTAGCTCCATTAGGCGATACTTTGATTTTCTCAGTCCAGCTTGTTTGTTTTCCTCCTGAACTAATCGAAATAATATCAGAATCAGTAAACTTTAGTGTTAATGGAGAGTCCATAGGTGTTCCAAACGGTGCGTATTTCCATGTTCCCTGAACCCATGCAGGAGGATGAAAATACTGGGTGGTGGCAGGTTGTTGATTGGTTGGGGTGTTGTCATCATCATTGTTGTTCGAGCAACTTGTAGTTAATAATGTAGCTGTTACCAATAATGCTAGGAATAATTGTTTTTTCATAATACTGTTATGGTTTAATGTTAATATATCTTGTTCCGTCTCCTGCAATATCCATAATCTCTAATCTGTTTTTGTTATAGGAGAAAAAGTTGAGTTTGTTTTGTCTGTCACGTATCATACAGTTGATAGACGGGGTAGTAATATCACAATAGCTGTCAATCTTAAAGACATAGGGAGTGGGAAACTCAGAATCTATTACGCTGATTGTGTTTTTAGTTTTGTTTACTACAATCTTTGTTTTCCGTGTGGTGAGTTCAGTTACATTCATGTTTTTGACCACCTGAACCATATTATAATTGAATGTTTTTGTCTGCGCAGATAAACTTTGCATTGTCAGTCCTCCTACCGCTAGAATTAGTAAAATCTTTTTCATATTATCCTGTTACTTGTCAATGATTAAAAAACTGTTTCTTTTGGCACTGGCTTCTGCGTAACTTTTGAAAGTGAAGATTTCTTTTTTCTTAATCCTACCATTGCCTAATTGTCCTCCAGAAGAATTTAAGTATTTAGAGATTATCAGGTCTTCAAGCTGTGCTTTTTCATCTTCGCTCAAATCATGCGTTATATCCTGGATTCCTGAGACAAAGTTGGCTTGTCTTGTATCCATTCCATAATCTTCTTCAACAAGCAACCGAACAAATACGTATTTTTTTTGGGCTTTGGCATGTGCTTCAAGTTTGCGGTCAATCTCTTCAAACTGAATCTTTTCATTGACTTTCATACGTGCCTGTATAGAATCAATGTAAGGGTCAGGTTCTCTAATGGGTTTGGTTTTCTCACACGACAACACGGATAGTGCTGTGGATATTAGCAGTGCAGGGACTTGCAGAATCTTTTTCATAAATGAGTGCTGTTATATCACTCAGTCCCAAAGTGAAAGGTTAATAAATGCAAACAGCGTGGAACTTTGCCTATCTATTCTTACAGAGGCTCTGGTAAGCCATTAGGATATAAACAGGAAAGCCCACGCCTATGGCATGAGCATTTCGCTTATTTACCTACTCCTAATTTTTGAATTTACCAGATTCCTGTAAGGTAGTATAAAAAGCAAACGCTTTGTTTTTCGTTAAAATTCTAGCTACAAAAATATGAAATTTTACGAATCTTTAGACCTCGCTTCAAAAACCTGTGAAATTTTTTTCAGAATTAAAGATTTTTATCTACGTTTTAGGTGTGGTAAGTAGTCTCTATGTTTTTGTCGAGGATGAAAAATCAATGTTTTAAAATAGGTGTGATTTTGTCAATACTTTGTATGACTATTTACACCAAAATGATTAATTGCTTCCCTCAACAATGGTATAATAGATGAGTATTATTTATCTGTTTTAGTTGAAGGGTGATAGTAAGACAACATTATATATACCGACCTATTTACCCCACCGTATCAAACTTTTACTATAAAAATGTACCCCTATACGAAATCTCAAAATTTTCATATAGGCATCCTGACCCAACCTACTATAGAGAGAGTATATATAGGTCGATACGTCTTTTTCTAACCGCCCCTACCAACGATTTTAGGTTTTTGGCAACTATTTTTGTTTCTCCTGCACTCGGAGTGGTTAAAAGTTTTTAACTAACCTGAAAAAAGTATTGATTTTTTGAGTAAAAAGTACCTGAAGCGCTTGTATTTATGGGCTTTTTGTTGTATATTTATACATCTTTACAAGCTACTTTTAGCGTTGTGCCTTTGGGTAAAAGGTTCAAAATAAAAATGCCTTGAAGTGTTGGAGCACAACAAGGCAACATCAATAAATTTTAACTCATCTAAAACTTATTAACATGGCAAAGTTAACAAATTGTCTTGATACTTTCAGTATCTATGTATCAACGTACGCTAAGTACAATAACTCAAGCCTGTATGGCAAATGGCTTAACCTTTCAGATTATTCTGATTTTGAAGAATTACAACAGGTAATGTATGAACTGCATTCTGATGAATCTGACCCTGAATTTTTAGTTTCCGATTATGAGGGTTGTTCTCTATTTGAAAAATTGAGATTGATAGGGGAAAGTTTTTTATCTCCCGAAATTTACAACATTGCCGAGCAAATAAATGATTCGGAATATGATTCAGAAGTTTTTGAAGCCTGTTTAGATTGCTTAGGGAATATAGATTTTCAAAGTCTCCTTGAGTATGTAAATAACTTCTATTACGGTGAATATGCAAATGATATTGAGTTCGTGGAATATTTATATCAAAATGATATACCGTTCAATCTGCCTAGCTTTGTTGTGATTGATTGGGAAGCTACGGCACATAATATTATGTATGATTATTTTGAATCGAACGGACATTACTTTAAATCATAGTATATTTGTATTACAGTAAACGGCTTACAATTCAGATAGATTTAATTAAGTTTAAATAGCTTTTAAAAAGTATATTTTGAAAATTCGGATACAAAAACGGATACAAAAAGAAAAAAGAGAATTTGTAATTAATTGTTTTTCAATATTTTACAAAATTCTCTTTTAAAATTTAGTGACCTCGACAGGATTCAAACCTGTAACCTTCTGAGCCGTAATCAGATGCGCTATTCAGTTGCGCCACGAGGCCTTTTTGTTATCTTGTTGTTTAACGGTTGCAAATATACCACTTTTTTCCGTTCTTTGAAACATGAAACAGAAAATTTTACTTTTATTCACGGTCTTCTCGCTAATTGCCTGTAAAAGAGAATCAAAAATTTCGTCTTCAGACTGGACGAATATCTCAAACCGCACCCAATTTAAGGAACATGATGGTATCCTGGAACTAAAATCGGGGAATTTCACTTATAATTTTAAGAAAAATCAAACGCCTTTCAAGAAAATAATCCTGTTGAATGCAAGTATGGCTGGCTATATTTCGGAGCTTGGAGCAGAAAATGTAATCATAGGAGTTTCCAGTCCGGAGTATATTTATTCGGAAAAAATTCAGAATCTGATTAAAGAAGGAAAAATTCAGAATGTAGGAAGCGAACAGAAATATGATGTGGAAAAAATTATCTCTATGAAACCGGATGCTATTTTTACCAATCATATTGCAAGTTTTGACAATACTTATGAGCTTTTAAAGAATAATGGTATTCAGGTGATATTTCTGGATGAATACATGGAACAGAAACCTTTGGAAAAAACAGCTTATATCAAAATTTTCGGAGAACTTTTAGGAAAAGAAAAAGAAGCAGAAGCTAAATATCAGGAAGTTGAAAAAAGTTACAGAGATCTGAAGCAGCTTGCGTCAAAAGCAAAAGAAAAACCTGTTGTACTTGCCAATGAGATGTATGGAGATGTTTGGTATCTTCCGGGAGGAAATACTTCCGTAGCTCATTATATTTCGGATGCCCATGCCAATTATATCATGAAGGATAATAAAGATGAAAAAGCATTGACAATGAGCTTTGAGGAAGTTTATGCCAAAGCAGGAGGAGTTCAGTACTGGGTAAATGCAGGAAGTCATGCTTCGAAAAAAGAAATGCTGGGCATGAATCCTTTCTATGGGAAGCTGGATGTATTCAATAAAGGGAAAATATATACCATTGCGGGAAAAGAAAAACTGAAAGCCAATGATTTCTTCGAAAGCGGCGTGGTAAGAGCAGATTTGATCCTTAAAGATTACATTAAGATCTTCCATCCGGAACTTTTACCGGATTATCAGCTTACTTATATGAAAGAATTGCAGTAACTCGTACTATTTGCTTATTTTTGTCTTTCCTTTTTATCAAGTTATGTGGAAAAAAATTAAACAGCTTATCTTCATCATTCTTGTTTTGAATGTAGTTTTCATTATCTGGGGTAGATTCTTTAATCCACCCATTACACTTACCCAGATAGGAGGGCTTTTTGAATATGGAAAACTGCATAGAGATTATATTTCCTATGATGAAATGGGAAGTAATGTGAAAAAAGCCGTAATAGCCTCGGAAGATCAGAAATTTTTTGATCATGACGGTTTCGATTATACAGCCATCGAAAAAGCCATGAAATATAATGAGAAAGGCAAAAAAATAAGAGGAGGAAGCACCATTTCCCAGCAAACAGCAAAGAATGTATTTCTATGGCAGGGCAGAAGCTGGGTGAGAAAGGGGCTGGAAGCTGTTTATACTTTCATCATCGAGAAAGTATGGACTAAGGATATTATCCTGGAAAGATACCTGAATTCCATAGAAATGGGACAGGGAGTATTTGGTGTAGAGGCTGCTGCTCAATATTATTTTGGAAAATCATCCAAAGATTTAAGTACCTCAGATGCAGCCTGGATTGCTGCTGTATTGCCTAATCCAAAGAAGTATGATCCTAAAAATCCATCTCCATATCTAAGAAAGAAACATAATTGGATTATGAGACAGATGAGGAATGTGAGTTTGAAATAGTATCTTTGTCCTAATGAAATTCTTTAATTCCAGCACAAATTTTGAGTCAGTTCTTAAAAAATATTTTTCTTTTAAGAACGAAACTCTTTCTTTAGAACCCTTTGCGGAGTTTTTGGAGACTATAAAAGAGGCGGACTTCACAGATGTGCTCAACTTCTTCAGAAGCAATCCTAATTTTGCTGAGAACTTTAAGTATTATATCCATAATATTTTTAGAGGAAGACCTTTCAACCTTTCCCTTACAGAAGCGAATATTCTTTCAGAAAATGCCTTTTTCCCGGAACTTAAGAAAAGAATACTGAACAAGGTTCTTCCACCCGTTGAAAACGAAAATACGGTGTGGTACATGATCGATAACGTCAGTATGAGACCGAAAAAGGATTTGAAATACCTGCATAATCTTCCTGAAAATGAGATTAATGAATTTTTAAACATGTTGGGAGCTTCAGATTTTATTATCCGCCCTAATGTTAAAAAAGAACTTATTTTCTCTATGAACATTCTTTCCTGGAGGGTAACAGGAATGGCGATGGAAGTGGAAGTAGTAAGGATGGCACCTCAATACAGAAATTTAGACAATCCGTTTCTTGCTCTTCAGAATGAGCTGGAAACATTAGCGGATAATCTGGTAAAAGACCCTGAATTACAGCTGCATTCAAAAGACAGCAGATTTAAGCAGATCAAAATCTATGCAGAGCAATGCCAGGAGTTTGTGAGTATTGCTTTTAAAAATTCAGCCAAATATGGTATTTCAGGAAAGATTAATCAATCCCTGTTAAAAATTCGTCAGCAGACGGAAAGAATATATGAAATTGCTCAGTTATTGGTTATTGATACAGATGAAGATGTTCAGATAAAGTCTAAACAGTTGATTTTTAATATTCTGAATTATAAGTCTCACAAAAATAATATCTCAGACCTGATTAATGACAGCACGCGGCTGATTTCTCACCTTATTACCAATCACACTGCAGAAACTGGTACTCATTATATTACCTCTACCCGTAAGGAATATATGACCATGTTCTACAAAGCGAGCGGCGGTGGAATTATTGTAGGAGCACTTTGTGTTTTGAAAATGCTTTACGGATATATTCCCGGAAGTGATTTTTCACATGCCTTTTTGTATTCCATGAATTATGCAATGGGATTTGTGATGATTTATCTGATGGGCTTTACCCTTGCTACAAAACAGCCTGCAATGACAGCTGCTACGATGACAAAAGTATTATCCGAAGAAGGCAATGCCCAAAGAAACAACACGGAATTCGCCCATTTGGTCTCCAAATTATTCAGAAGTCAGTTTATTGCCTTTGTAGGGAATGTGTTGCTCGCTTTTCCGGTGGCTCTTGCCATTATTTACGGATTGGATGTGTTTTTCTCACAAAATCTTGCTGTAGAACGTTCTGATAAATTGTTAAAAGATCTTGATCCTTTTAAATCAAAAGCCATTCTTCACGCAAGTATTGCTGGATTCTACCTTTTTATTTCCGGGATCATTTCCGGGAATATCGGGAATAACTCTGTGTTTTATCAGATTCCGGAAAGAATTGCCAAAAACCTTTCCATCAGAAGCTTTTTCGGAAAGAAATTCGCAAAAGGGCTTTCGAAATATTATGCTAAAAACTGGCCGGGAATCATTTCCAATTTCTGGTTTGGTGTTTTTCTTGGAGCAACAGCACCTGTTGGAATGTTCTTCGGGCTGGATCTGGATATCAGACACATTACTTTCGCAGCCGGTAACTTTGCCTTAGGATTGTATGGAAAAGATTTTTCTGTAGATTCTTATACATTCTGGATGTCTTTTGTTACAGTATTTCTGATTGGTTTCTTCAACTTCCTGGTAAGTTTTAGTTTGTCGATGTTCCTGGCATTTAGGTCAAGAAAAATGAATTTCGGACAGGTAAGTGAAATCTATAAAGAGATTTTCAGATATTTTACGAAACATCCGCTGAAATTTTTCCTGCCATTACAATCCGGACTGGATAAAAAAGCAGATGATCTGATGAGCAGTACGATTTCCAATAAATCAGAAGAAGATTAATAGTATTTAAAATAGAAAATGCTACCCTCTTAAAAGTGTGATTCTGAACGAAATGAAATGTAATGAAGAACATCATGTTTCTGGGTATCAATAAGATTATTCCTTTGTCAGAATGACAAAAGCTATATTATTTGACTTTTGAGACAGCCGCATTTTTCTATAGGTATAACTTTAGTCTTACAATATTTGAAGGTCTTTAAATTTATCCGCTCCGAACTTATCCTGAAACTTCTTGAGATAGAAGCTCTTTCGCATCTTAAAATCATGTTTCAATAAAGGAGAATCAATTTTGATTACGATACATTCATTTTCTATATTGACACTTCTGATTTCTTTGAAAAGGCTTTCATCAAGATATTCTTCAAGGAAGTCTTTGATATCAAAAGCAACAAGTTTATGTTCAAAACCATAAATCCTGGCAAAAGATTTTACCAGCTCAGAGGATTGATATTCACGTTTTTTCTTCTTCATAGTTTTAGTGCGGTTTTCATAGTCGTGATTCGGGTTTTTGAGTTATGTGACTCGGAATATGTCTCGAATGATAAGTTAAGATAAAAAAATCTATAATTTGGAGAATCAGATTTAAATATTTTATGTTTTTTAATTATAAATTTTGGTTTCAGAACCTCTTGATGGTTAAACCTCAAAAATTATACTCTCTTCATTGATTTTCTTTACCACATTTTCTGTACGTTCTCTATGAGTATCGGTAATGAAGATCTGTCCGAAATTTTCACGGTTAACCAGTTCAATCAATTGTGAAACCCTGGTATCATCAAGCTTATCAAAAATATCATCAAGCAAAAGGATAGGAGTCTTTTTTGTAAGCTCTTTTACAAGGCTCATCTGAGCCAGTTTTAAAGAGATCAGGAAAGATTTCTGCTGTCCCTGAGAACCGATTTTCTTGATTAATACATGATCCATTTCAAAAAGAAGATCATCTTTATGAATTCCTTTCGAAGTATAAGTAAGCATACGATCTCTTTCAAGACTTTCCTTTAAAAGATTTTCAAAAGAATCCTCCAGCAGATGTGATTCGTAAATAACAGATACTGTTTCTTTTCCACCGGAAATAATCTGATAGAAATTCTGAACAATAGGATTGAGCTGTTCTACAAAATCTTTTCTTTTCTTAAATATTTTTGTTCCAAATCTGGTGATCGGTTCATCATAGATTTCTAATGAATCTTTGTCCCATGTTCTGTTTTTGGCAAAATATTTCAGTAAGGCATTTCGCTGCTGAATCGTTTTCTGATACTGAATAAGATCAAAAAGATATTCTGAATCCGTTTGAGAAATCATAGCATCCAGAAACCTACGCCTGCTTTCCCCGGAATCCGAAATAAGATTGGAATCATAGGGAGAAATCATAACACTTGGCAAATACCCGATATGATCTGCAAGCCTGTCATAGCTTTTATCATTCTTTTTGATGACCTTTTTAGCTTCCTTAGGCTGAGTGATTCTGATGATATCTTCATTGTCTTCATTCTGAATTTCAGCATCAATGGTAAAAAAGTCTTCCTCTTGTTTAATATTGTTGAGGTCAGTATTTCCTAAAAAGCTTTTTCCTACGGATAAATAATGCAGGGCATCCAGAATATTGGTCTTTCCCATACCGTTATTTCCCACAAAACAGTTGATTTGCGGGGAAAATTCAAATTTTTTCTCAGAGTGGTTTTTGAAATTGTAGAGGGAAAGCTTCTTGATAATCATTCGTCAAAAATACTCCATTATTACTAAAAATAAAAAGGGAAGTGCGGAACAAGTTTCCACTCCGAATGAGAAATAAGCATCATCTCTTTTATTATCAGAGAAATAGATGAGAATATAAGTTACAATGCTTGCCATAAAAAATGCGAGGGCATACTGAAATTCAAGATAGAAGATTCCAATGATAGTGCTGATGAAGACAAGGGTGTAGGCAATGTATTTGGTGTTATCAATACCTATCAGCATAGGAAAGGTTTTTACCGTATCACTGTTCATATCCCTGATGTCAAAGGGAAGCACTAGAGCCGTAATAAAGAAAAAACTGATCAGAAAAATAGGCATACTGAATTCAGGAAGGGTAAGCCAGCAGTTGACCAATGCCCATACTAATCCTACGTAGAATACCTTCAGTAAAGGGATTTTCCGGATATAAACATCAAGAAAAAAACTATTGTAAAGTAATCCAAGTACTACAATAATAAACCATTTTAAAAGTCTTATTTCATTATGATTATGAATGATTAAGAAAGCGCAGACAATTCCTGCAATGGCATTCATGATCACTATTTTGAAAAAGTGTTTGGTGTATTGGTATTTAGTATACAGATAACCACTGAAATAAGTAATGAAAATTAATGCAAAGGTAGGGAAACGGAATGTGTTTTGCTCTTTCATGAAAAATACTGCAAAAAGAGTTCCCATAAGGGAGACATAAAGCTGACTGTCTATGACGGTTTTTTTCAGTATTTTTAAAATGTTCATTTATCAAAATTAATATATATGAAAAGATTTTCCAAGATTTTTCTGCTTTTGCTTATAATGCTGGGCTTTTCAACGGTATCCGCACAGAAATATTACGATACCCAATGGAAAAAAGTGGCTGAAAACAGTACAAAAGGAGCTTATAAATCTAATCTTCCCATTATTTTAGACATACAAAAACAAGCCATGAAAGAAAATAATGCCTTCGAGCTGATCCGTTCTCTGAAAGCGGAATTCAGTATTGTGAACCAGACAGTGGACGATGATCAGAATGATGCCGCTTCCCAGTTTTTCAAAAAACTTAAAAATGCAGAAGGTAAAATAAACGGAGAGGGAAAACTTATATTTAAAGTTCTGCTTAATGGTTTTTTCATGGATTATTACAACCAGAATGCATGGAAAATAAACGGAAGAACCAATATCAATTCGCAGGACGTTTCACAGATTGAAACCTGGAGTAAGCTGGATTTTAAAAATTATCTGACTAAAAATTATCAGGAACTTGATCAGGAGAAGCCTGAAATGAAAAAGATTTCCCTGGAAAAGTATAAGAATATCTTTTCAGAAGCTGGAGATATCACTTATTTCCCGACATTATCAGATTGGTATGGCGTAAAGAAAATAGGATTTTTATCTGAAAACAATATTTTCACCAAAAATGAACTGGCTGCCAACCGTACAACAATCAATGCAATTTATGATGAACTGATCGGGCAGAATACAGGAAATTCCAGGCTGTATTTCATGAGAGAAAAGATCACGGAAAACTGTAACTTCAATCATTGTAAGGATAAACTTCAGCAGCTTCAGAATCTTTTGAAATCTAATGTAGAAGGAGATTATAAAGTAATGATCATGGGAGATGTCATGGATGAGCTTACTAATCAGAAGAAGCCTAAAGAAGCTCTTGCATTAGTTGCACAAGCCAAAAGTGAATATCCAAAATCTCTTTTTCTGGAGAATATAAAAAGCAAAGAAGCCCAGATTGTCAATCCATATCTGAATTTAAAATATGAATCTCAGACTCAGAATAATCTGCCCATTCATTTTGTTGCACAATATAAGAATGTATCAGAATTTACCCTGAATATTTATGAAGTAAAAGATGATTTTACATCACTGCTTCAATACGTTCAGAACTCTTATTCCAATACTTTCGGAAATCTAAAAAAGAATCTGGTAAGAAAGGAAAAATTCCAGCTTCCGGATCCCAAAGATTATCAGAGCCATACAAGTTCTCTGGAAGTGAAGCCACTTCCTTCAGGAGTATATGTGGCAGAATTTACCGTTGCAGGAGCAGACGTAAAGGATACAGACTCCAGACAGAATTTTTACTTTCTGGTTTCCGGGAACAGAATAATTTATCAGACCAAAACAGACAGAAAGCCTCTTTCTGACGAGCTGAAATTGGTTAATAGTGAGAATGGTAAGCCTTTAGCCAATGAAGATCTTCGATTTTATGAATTTGTTTCCAATAAAACATTAAATAAAATTGAAGGAACAACCAATGCCAGCGGAGTATTTACGTTCCCTGCTACAAATAGCAAAGAATATTACAGAACATTCCTGATCCAGCAGCCTAAAACAAATGATTTCCAGATCATGCAGGTGTACGGAAACAGAGGCTATGCTGATGATTATAATCCAAATAAACAAACGCGTTCTACGGCTCAGATTTTCATAGACAGAGGAATCTACCGTCCCGGACAGACTGTTTATTTCAAGGTTATTAATACAAGAATCGATAAGGAAGTTGAAGGAGTTCTTTCTGGATTAAAACAAAAAATAACTTTATTAAATACGAATAGTGAAGAGGTTTCTTCCCAGGATTTTACTACCAATGAATTCGGTTCTTATCATGGAAGCTTCATTCTTCCAAAAGGAAAAATTAACGGGAACTTTTATCTGAGAATAGACGGAGAAAGCCAGGGATATAAAAATTTCAGAGTAGAAGAATACAAAAGACCTAAGTTTGAAGTCACCTTTGATCCTGTAAAAGAGGAGTACAAATACGGTCAGACTATAGAACTGAAAGGAAAAGCTGTTATGTTCTCCGGTGTTCCATTGAACAATAGCACAGTGAACTATGAAATCAAAAAACAGAATATCAGATGGAGATATTTCAGCTGGTATCCGCAGAATGATGATAATGAAAATTCAATTCTTGGCGAAGCAAAAACCAACGAGAAAGGAGAATTCTCAATTCGTTTAGAACTTAAAAAAGATGAAAAGCTGGAAGGCATACAGATTGATAATTATGCCATCAATGCCTCTGTGACAGACATCAATGGTGAAACGCAGACAGCGGATACCCAATTGAAAGTAGCGTCAGTTTCTCATTACATTCAGGCAGAAAATATCAGCAATATTTTTACTGATGAAAACGTGAAACTGAAGGTGGAAACCAAAAATTATAATGATCAGAATCTTAAAAAGCCTTATCAGGTTAAACTATCCAAACTGAAGGCTCCGGATAGAATTTTCAGAGATAATTTCAAATCTGATGTTCAGAACCTGCCGAAATATTCAAAAGAAGAATTTATCAGCAAATTCCCACATGATCTTTTTGATAAAAATGACGAGATTAAAAACTGGAAAACTGAGAAAGTATTAGTTGAAAGACAACAGCAGCCATCCGCTGACAATGCTCAGCTTTCAACCAACCTTGATTTAGGAAAACTGGAAACAGGAGATTATGAACTTGAACTTTTCAATAGGGAAGGAAAAGATACCATCAAAACTTTACAGTATTTCAGTGTTTGGGATAAAGCCTCTTTAAAACCCAATCAAAAAACATTCCTTACAGTGATCGCTCCCAAAGAAGAATTATCAAGAGGAGAAAAAGCAAAAGTGTATGTTTACTCAGCAGTTCCTGATGCATTGGTGAATGTTTTTGTTCAGGACGGCTCCGGAAAAACGGTTTCAGAAGTTCGTCAGATGAAAAACGGAATATTAGAATATACGGCTGAAATTCCTAAAGATAAAAGTGTTTCAGAGCTGAATCTTCAGTTTCAGCTGGTGGCATTTAATGATGTGAATACAGAATCTGTTTCTTTAAAAATAAAAGACACAGAAAAACCTTTAAAAATTGAAACCGTAACCTTCAGAGATAAGTTGGAGCCGAATGCTAAAGAAAAATGGACGGTGAAAGTAACCGGAAATGATAAAGAAAAGATCAATGCAGAGGTATTGGCGAATATGTATGATATGTCTCTGGATCAGTTTGCAGCAAACACCTACAGCTGGAGAAAACTGTATACTCCATTTGTAATGGTGACTTCTTATGGAATCAGAAATTACCTGCAACAGCAAAACTATCAGAAGAGATTGAGATATTTCGAAGATAGATATATAAATATTCCTCAGTTTAACTGGTTTGATGGAAATTATTATTCAATTTCAAGGGAAACCATTGTAGGATTTAGCAATCAGGAAGGAGTGAAAGCTCCGGCTTATGCACCGCCGCCATCACCTATTGCAGGGGCGAAATTTAAAACTGCCAGAGCTGCAGTTGCAGAAGATAGATTTGAAGTTGTTCAAAATGTAGTTCCTGAACCTTCAAAAGCTCCGAAGGTGGATGCGGAAAAAGCTGCTGCAAATGAGGAAGTATTGGAAAAAGTAGCTGTACGTAAGAATCTGAACGAAACCGCCTTCTTCTATCCGGATCTGAAAACCGATGCCGAAGGAAATGTAAGTTTTGAATTCACTTCTCCGGAAGCACTTACAAAATGGAAACTGATGTTCCTTGCCCACACCAAAGATGCAAGAGCAGCTACGTTGGAAAAAGAAGTGGTAACGCAGAAAGAATTCTCCGTAACGCCTAACTATCCGAGATTCCTGAGAGAAGGAGATGAACTCAACCTGCAGTCGAAACTATCCAACCTTACCGATAAAAAACTGAATGGTTCTGCCGAATTACAGATTCTGGATGCCTTTACCAATGAAAATATTTCTTCGAAATTCGGAATCCCTTCAGGAGTACAAAATTTTAACCTGAATGAAAACGGAAGCAGCGCACTGACATGGAAATTGAAAGCTCCGGACAATGTTTCTTCGATCATTTTTAAAGTGGTGGCCAAAGCAGGAGCTTATTCTGACGGGGAACAACAGGCGGTGGCCGTATTACCCAACAGAATGCTTGTGACTGATGCCGTTCCCGTTTTTGTGAAAGAAGGCGAAACCAAGACATTTGTACTGGATAACCTTAAAAATAATACATCCACAACAGCTTCTAATGTTTCGAATACATTAGAACTGACAACCAATCCGATCTGGGAGATCATGTTTGCCCTTCCAAGCCTTAAAAATGATCAGAATAATTCTGCCGATGTAATCTTTAATAAATGGTTTGCTGATGTTTTAGCTTCAGAAATATTCAAAGCCAATCCGAAAATGAAAACGGTTTTTGAAGAGTATCATAACAAAGGATTATTACATTCAAACCTTGAAAAAAATCAGGAACTGAAACAGCTGTTGCTGGAAGAAACGCCTTGGGTACTGGAAAGTAAAAATGAAGGAGAACAGATGCAGAAGCTGGCATTATTATTTGATGTCAATACAATGAAAAATTCTATCAATCAGGATTGGGATGATTTCAAAAAGCTGCAAAACCCTGACGGTGGATTCTCATGGTATCCCGGTTACCCAAGTTCTTACGGAACATCATTGTATATCCTTAAAAACTTAGGAAAAATCAATTCCTGGTTAAAAGATAATGTGAAAGACTATCAAAGTGCAGATCAAAAAGTGCTTGTAGCTCAATTGATTCAGTATGTAGACAATGAGGTTGCCAAATATTATGATGTGAAAAAAGACAATGTCTGGAACAACTGGGCAATGGATTATCTGGATACCAGAAACTATTGGGAACAGCAATATCCATTGAAAGGAAAAGGTGCAACTCTGAAAACATTAGTAAAACAAAAGGCAAAAACAGCGAAAATCACCGATTTTACATTCTTCGGACTTCACCGCGCCGCATTATTAATGAACGATTATGGTCTGAAAGATGTTTCTACAAAGTTGATGACCTACCTTAAAGAAACTTCTACAGATACCAAAACACAAGGGGTCTACTGGAAACAAAATCTGAATGACTGGGGATGGTTTGGCTCAAAAGTGGTTAACCATGCCGGAGCACTGGAAGCTTTCAATACATTACAGTCTAATGATCAAAACTTTATTGAAGACATGAAAATCTGGCTGGTAACCCAAAAAGAAGTGAACTCGTGGGGAAGCTCAAGAGGAACTGCTGAGGTGATCTTTACCATTTTGAATTCAGGAAAATCCTGGACCGGAGCAGAAAGTGATAAAGCTACCATTGTTTGGGGTGGAAAAGAAGTCGCACCGCAGACGCAGGCAACAGGCTATGTAAAATCAACTATGAAACCAGAGACCGTAGATAAAAACTTAGCCACTGTAACCGTTACAAAACCCGGCCCGGGAATTGTTCAGGGAGGATTGTTCTGGCAGTATTACGAAGATATCGATAAAATAAAATCTTCTGAAAGCTATATTTCTGTAACGAAAGAGCTGTATAAAAAAGTGAAAACCGTAAACGGTGAAGAGCTGCAGAAAATTTCAACTGAAACACCGTTGAAAGTTGGAGATAAAATTACCGTTAGAATGATTCTGAACACAGACAGAGCGATGGAGTTTATTCATATCAAAGATATGCGTGCAGCAGGATTTGAGCCTGTAGATGTATTATCCGGGTATCAGTGGAAAAATAATCTGGGATACTATCAGTCTGCCAAAGATGCTTCTACCAATTTCTACATTCAGTATATGCCAAAAGGAAAATATGTATTTGAGTATGATGTAGTAGCCAATGCATCCGGTAAATTCTCCAATGGAATTACAACCATGCAGAATTATTATGCACCACAGATGAATGCTCACACAAAGGGAAGTAATGTGACAATTTCAGAGTAATGGATATACAACAAAAAACTGTAGTAACTTTTACTGCAGTTTTTTGTTTCCGGATTTTCAGTAAAAATAGAATTAATTCTAAAATTCAAACATTCGTTTAATTGTGGAATAGTTTTTGGAATTAAGATAGTAGCAATTAAAAAAATTATTAAAAGATGAAATTTTATAAAACTTTAATCACAGGATTAGTATTAATGGCTGGAATAAATGCTTTCGCACAAAAGAAAGCAGAAAAGTTTGAAAAACTACAAATTGAGATGTTCCCAAAAGCAAAAGAAGGATATAAACAAGTATATATTCAGCTTCCCGTAGCAAAAAATGAAAACGACTTAAAAGTTGAGCTTTTTGTGGGGGCTGAAAAAATGTTAGACTGTAACAACTATTTCTTAATGGGAGAAATGAAAACCCAGGATCTTCAGGGATGGGGATACAACTATTATGAAGTAGAATCTAACGGGGAAACAGCAGGAACACTGATGGGCTGTCTGGATAAAAAACCGACTAAAAAATTCGTCACGCTAAAACCTGAAATCGTAAGATACAACAGTAAACTTCCATTGGTATTCTATGTACCGAAAGATATCGAAGTTCGTTACAGAATTCTACGTCCTGATGCTGCTATGAAAAAAGCAGTTCAAAAATAAATCAGCTTATTATAATGATACAGAAAACTCCTCACAGCATGTGGGGAGTTTTCATTTTTTCAGGGTAAAATAATTCGTCATGTCTTTGCTAAGTGAAACGCCCCAGCGAACGAATTCAAAGCTATCAACAATGCTTTTGCGAACACTGCGTTATACTTTAGGTTTCGGCTAAAGCCAATTGAAATTTAATTTTTTTCAAACGGACTAAAGTCCGTTCCTATTGAATATGATCCCTCCACTCCGTTTGTTGCTCCACTGGAATCATCTTCCAATATTCAAACTTAGTTTTTCAAATAAAACATTGCTTTATCCTCTTTTTTTTCTAAGAAATATGCGGTGGAAAACTGTATGAGAAAAGTAGAGTTAAATATTTTTTCAAAGTTTTTTAGCTTTTAATTAACATTTAAACGCTTTGTTCAAAACTTTATTTTGCAGGGCTTTAAAATTAAACATATTTTAAACTTAGTTTAAATTCACTGTATTGTAGAATTATCTTTAAAGATTTTAACAATTTTTGCATTATATTTGTTGTAAACATAAACCATGAAAAACAATTTATTGATTTTTACGTTTAGTTTTTTTGCTTTCCCCGCTTTTGGCTGGGCACAGTCTGCGCCGGATTTTAAAGAACTTCTGGATAGTGCTATGGTTCGGGACTCGAACCTTAAAATGCAGATTACCCAAAACAAACTTACCGATCTTGATGAACATAAACTGAAAGATATCTTTCTTCCAACCCTGGAATTGAGTGGTCAGGCAGGTTATCTCAACGGAACAGCAAGACTGACGTCACCCGAATTTAATCTTGCTCCCTTCATCAATATTCCTGAAGGGACTTTCAATAATAACTTCAATGTATCGGGTTTTTCCGGTATTGCCAAGGCAGATGCCAAAATGCTTCTGTATTCAGGAGGAAAGGTGAAATACATGAAAAAAGCCGTGGAGGAAAAGAAAAAGTCTGAAGATATCCTTCTGGAGAAAACAAAAGATGATGTGATTGCTACTCTTTCTAAAGCATATGACCAGCTAGCTCTCATTCATCAGTCTAAAAAGGTTCTCGATGAAAGTAAAAAAAGATTGGATATCAACAGAAAGACAGCCGATAAAGCCCTTGGTTATGGTTTGATAACACCTTATGATCATAAGAAAATTGAGCTGGCCCAGGCTACTTTAGATGCCAAAATGGTAGAATATGAAGGGAAAAAAGAATTGCTTCTTACCCAGCTTTATATTTTAACCGGAATCAACAGAGAAAGGCTCAGAATGATTGATCCTGTATTATCTCCGGTGGAATTGCTGGCTGCAGAAAAAGGGATAGAGCAAAGAGCTGAAATTCGTGCTCTGGAACATGGAATCAGTGCTGCAGACTATAAAATAAAAGCAGAAAGAACATGGATGATTCCTAAAGTACAGCTGATGGCTTCTGCCTATTATTTCGGATTGTACGGAAACAGGATAAAATCCTCAGAAAATGTTATTCCAGCCGTTCCCATTCTTGGATATGAAGGGAAAAAACTGGATTGGAGACCCAATAATATCAATGTATTTCCATTGATTACTGCAGGGGTTGGTTTTAAATGGGAAATTTTTGACGGGAAAGAAGGAAAACATGCAGAAGAAACCGCCAAAGTAGGAAAAGAAGTATTACAGAATCAGAAAGAAGATGCTCTGAAAAAACTGACATTGAATCTTGCCAATAATCAAACCAATTATGATATCGCTTCGGCACAGATTACACTGAAAGCTAAGGAGAAAGAGCTGGCAAAAAATGCACTCGTGCAGGCAGAAAAAGAATTCAGATACGGAATGAGCAAATCTTCACAGCTTATAGATGCCGAAAATGATCTTGAAGTTGCAGAACTGGAATATCAGAATGCCATTTTCAACCAGAGAAGAGCGGGAATAGAACTGATGAGATCTACCCAGGAACTGGATATCACCAAATTTTATTTAATCCCTTAAAAATTTAAATGATGCATAAAAATATATCTATACTCTTCGCTGCTCTGTTTTTATTGGGGAGCTGTGACAAAAAGAATGAAAAAATCAAAGAACCGGAAGGGAAAACCAAAAAGGATGTGATCTCTTTTGCCCCTAAAGTTACCGGAAGGATTCTGAAAATATATGTTTCTGAAGGTCAGACCGTAAAAAAAGGAGATACGCTTGCTCAGCTTGATGTTCCGGAAGTTTCTGCAAAAATTGCACAGGCACAAGGTGCAGTAAGCGCTGCGACGGCTCAGGAACAAATGGCCAAAAACGGAGCAACTGCCGATCAGATGAGGCAGCTTCAGGCCAAATATAAAGGACTCAAGGAGCAGTATGAATTTGCTCAGAAATCTTATAAAAGAGCCAATAATATGTTCCGCGACAGCTTAATGTCTCCACAGGCTCATGACGAAATTTACGCAAAATTACAAGGCGCAAAAGCTCAATACGATGCTGTAGTTGCAGAACTGGATGATGTAAAAAGAGGAACCCGTTTCGAAAAAGTGGAAATGGCAGCAGGGCAGGCTTCACAGGCCAAAGGAGCTTTGCAGGAAGCTAATGTAGCGTATTCCGAAAGATACATTATTGCCACCAATGATATGGAGATTGAAACCATCAGTTTAAACACCGGCGAGCTTGCAACTGCTGGTTTTGCACTGTTCAACGGGTATATTCCGGAAAGTACTTATTTCAGATTTACCATTCCTGAAAGCGCTATTTCAAAATACAAAAAAGGGCAGGAGGTCACCATGCAGGTAGTTTACAACAAAGAAAACCTGACAGGAACTATCGTGTATATCAAACAGCTGACAAAATATGCGGATATCACTACAGCTTACCCTGACTATCAGTTACAGGATGCGATCTACGAGATCAAAGTAAAACCCAAAGACATGAATAAGGCTAAAAGTATTTTAGTCAATGCCAATGTAATCCTGAAATAAATTGAAAAGAACAGATGAAGCTTCTATAGAGTTTCATTTTGTTCTTCCACCTATAAAAATATACAGATGAAAGAATTTTTCCGTCTTTTGAAACGTGAGTTCAAACTTTTTATCGGCAATTCTACCTTAAGGACGGTGTTCTTTTTGGCACCGGTTTTCTATGCAACGTTGCTGGGGTTTGTCTATAAAAGCGGAAAAGTTGAAAATACTCCAGTTCTTGTTATCGACAGGGATAATACACCTTTATCCAATCAATTGACAGAAATGCTGGATGATAATAAAAGCATCAAAATTATCAGATACGTCCAAGAACCTCTCAGTATCAAGGATGAGGTGATCAGACATGAGGCTGCTGCTGTAGTCATTATTCCCTCAAGATTTGAAGGAGATATGCTGCAGAAAAAATATCCTGAATTGAATGTGTATATCAATACAGGAAATGTTTTAACGGCCAATTTTGCTTCCAAGGCACTTCAGCTTACCATTGGGACATTTTCTGCGGGAGCTTCCATCAAAGCCCTTCAGAAAGCTGGAATGCCTGCTGCAAAAGCAGCTACACAATATGAACCTTTCAAAGCCAATTATATAACGCTATTCAATACTACCGGAAATTATCTCATTTTCATGTGGCCGGCGATGCTGGCTGTGGTATTACAACAGGTAATTTTATTGGCAATGGCGGTAAGTTTTGCTGCCGAATTTGAAAGAGGATCTTTTGTAAAAGAATATCTCAAAATGAAAAGATGGGCTTTCCCAACTATGCTTATTAAAGTCATTCCGATCTGGGTGTTTTCTATTCTTATTGTAGGTATTTATTACTTTATGCATATGATCTTCAGGGTTCCGATGCCGGAAGGAATTTTTAATTTTATTCTTTTGACTGCCGTTTTTGTAGGATCAGTTTCATTTTTGGGCGTATTTATCAGTATTCTGATTCCGGATGCTTTGAAGGCAACACAGATTCTTATGGTTATTGCTTCACCAGCTTTCATCATCAGTGGTTTTACATGGCCTTTGAGTGCAATGCCTGCTTTCGTTCAGTTTATCGCGAATATCATTCCGTTAACTCCCTTTTTACAGGCTTTCAAAATTTTATTGATTCAAAAAGGTTCAGTAGAACTTACATTTCCTTACCTGAAACACTTAAGCATCCTCTTAGTAATATATGCTATTATCGGATGGATTGCTTTAAAAATCAAACTCTGGTTTATTTTCAAAAAATCTGCACCACAGGAAACTGCGTTGGAGAATACTTCTCAGGAAGAGATTGAATAGTTTTTGGCTGCTGGCTGCTTATTATTTAGCTACCGGCCTCCGTAATACGTAAACCTACAACCCGAATCCCTGAACTCGCAGCTTTCAATTTTTTCAGCCAACAATACAATCAAACAAAAAAACTGATATATTTGTCCATAGTAAAATAGAAATTATATGGAAAATGTATTTGATGCAAAAGATGCTCAAAACTATATTGATAGAATAAATAAGTTAGTGGAAGATACCCATGGTTTGTGGGGGAAAATGACAGTAGACCAGATGCTGGCGCACTGTTGTATTACCTATGAAATGATCTACGAGCCGGAAAAACACAAAAAGCCCGGAGCTATTGCAAAATTTATACTAAAAACTTTCGTAAAACCTAAAGTAGTGGGCGAAAAAGCATATCCAAAAGATTCTCCTACCGCTCCACAATTTTTGATTACAACCAGAAAGAATTTTCATGAAGAAAAGACAAGACTGATCGGGTTTATTCAAAAGACACAGCAGTTGGGTGCAGATGCGTTCGATGGTAAAGAATCTTTTTCTTTTGGTAAATTAAATGCTCAGGAGTGGAATAATATGTTTGCCAAGCACCTGAACCATCACCTGGCACAATTTGGCGTCTAAAAATCACACAATATGAAGAAAATTTTATTGCTTCTCATTCTGACTGCCAATTTTGTATTGGGTCAGATGCCGGATATTTCCAATACATGGCTGAACAATAGTAAACCTTACATAGGAACTATTGGAAACAAAGGCCAGGAACTGAAACTGAAAATCAATATTTCTGAACAGAATAAAAAGAATGATCAGGAATATTTTGTTTCAGGATACTCTCTTGTGGATACCAATTATGCAAAATTTGAAGGAAAAATTACCATTTCGAAATATAAAGATTCCAGAAAACAGGGAACAGTATACGGAGAATATGAGCTTGCAGAAGAGAATAAAGGAAAACATTCCGGAATTTTTAAAGGAAAGTTTATCTATCACTTTAGCTGGAACAGGAAAACAGAGAAAATTGAAGAGCAGCACATTGAACTTACAGGTGATTGGAAAAGTTATGACGGAACCCTTGAATTTAAGACCTATCTGAAAAATCAGTAACACGAACTCATACTCAAAAATACCTAAATAAAAACCCACTACTATTATGAAACTAGGTGCATTTTCAATTAGTTTAAGCGTAAAAGATCTTCAGAAATCCAGAGACTTTTATGAGAAGCTTGGATTTACAACCATGGCGGGAACAGAAGCACAAAACTATCTGATCATGAAAAACGGTTCTACACTGATAGGCCTTTTTCAGGCGATGTTTGATGGAAATATGCTTACCTTTAATCCCGGATGGGACGAAAATGCACAGAATCTTGAATCTTTTGATGATGTGCGTGAAATCCAGAAAAGATTAAAAGAAAGTGGAGTAGAAATCGGAAAAGAAGCTGATGAAACCACCTCCGGACCGGAACATATTTATCTTAAAGACCCTGATGGAAATATGATTCTTATAGATCAGCACAGATAATAATGAAAACACACGTATGATGAGAATATTTAGAAGAACTATTTTGATTTTAACCACACTACTAATCATTTTATTAGTTGGGGCTGCTTTTATTTCAGAAGACTGTAAATATGAAAAGTCGATTTCTATCAACGTACCGGTAGAAAAAGTATGGCAAAATACCAATACCCTCAAAGCAATGGATCAATGGAGTCCATGGAATGATCTTGATGCGGATATGAAAAAGGACTGGACAGGAATAAATGGACAGCCTGGAGAAAAAGTTTGCTGGGACAGTAAAAATAAAAATGCAGGAAAAGGCTGTCAGGAATTGAAAAAAGTAGATGAAGCATGTAAAAGAATCGATACGGAAATCAAATTTCTTACGCCATACGAAAGTGAAGCAAATTCTTATGTAATACTAGTTCCGGAAGGAAACGGAACAAAGGCAACATGGGGATTTACCTCAGAGATACCTTATCCGTTTACCTTGATAAAGCTGTTTATGAATATGGAGAATGCTATTGGAAAAGATTACCAGAAAGGGCTTTCAAGATTAAAAGCATTATCTGAAAAACCACAATAAAAAAGCTAAACTTAAAAAAACAAAACAATACAATTATGGCAACAGTAAACGTTTACCTGACATTCAACGGAAACTGCAGAGAAGCATTTGACTTTTATAAATCTGTTTTCGGAGGAGAATATCCTTATATCGGAACATTTGGCGAAATGCCTCCAATGGAAGGAAAAGAAACCTCTGAAGAAGACAAAAACAAAATCATGCACGTTTCTCTTCCGATCTCTAAAGAAACGATTTTGATGGGAAGCGATACAGGAGGAGAATGGTCTTCCAACTTCAAGGCAGGAAACAACTTCTCAATTTCTGTGAACGCTGAATCTAAAGAAGAAGCGGACAAATTATTCGGTGGTCTTTCTGCAGGAGGACAGGTAACAATGCCTATGGAAGATACTTTCTGGGGAGCTTATTTCGGAATGTTTAGTGATAAGTTCGGAATCAATTGGATGGTAAATTATGATGATCCTGCTAAAATGCAGCAGCACCCATAAAATTGATCTTCGTATTCAAAATATTGAAAAAACCGACAGGCCCTGTCGGTTTTTTATTTATTGTAAATGGTTGTGTTTTTTATTTCTTTTTAATGATTTTGTTGCTTCCTGATTCTGTTGTGATGAGGTAAATTCCGTCAGGCAGCTCACTAATATCAAACTTGTTTTCACCTTTTTCAGCTTCTGTTGACCTTACAAGCTTTCCAGACTGGTCATATAAAGAAACTTTGTTATTGTTCTTCAGATTATCCATATAGAAGACGCCGGAAGTTGGATTAGGATAAATATTCACTTTGTCTTTGATGATATTTTCTGAAGTTCCCAGCGTGGAAATTTTTGTCCAGATAAATGCATCCAGGCACATATAGACATATCCTCCGGTAGATTGCAGCTGAAGCTCATCAATGATAATATTGCTGTTATTCTGATTGTTTAAAGTAGTAAGATCAATCAGGGTAAATCCGTTGTTAATGCCTGTTGTTCCCATGGTGGCATTGAATGTCGTATTAAAACCGGAGATTTTTGTAGTGGTAAACTTTGTAACTCCTCCTGATTTTCCTGTAATGATAAGCGTTCCTGATGAGGTAGACTGATTTAAAGCAGTATTGCTTAAGAATACCCAAAACTTTGATACAGTGAATGCAGAACTGCTTTTAATACTGAAAGAAGGAGAGCTGATATTGGTTGTTCCTGTGTTGTCAATATAGACATTGTCATTGGCTGCTCCGTTCCAGCCGGTGTTGGGATAATTGCTTTGAATTCTGAAAGTTCCGGCCTGTGAAACAATATTGAATGTATATCCATTACTGGTAAAGCTTGTGCTGCCGCCAGTTGACGTTTCAAAAGTTACAGTGGTGATCTGTGCATTGATCGTTGTAATACTGCTTATAAAAGCAAGAATTACAAAAAAGATAATTTTTTTCATGATACAGATTTTTTAATGTTTGCAGAAGACCATAAGCTTCCGTACTGTTGATATGCTCACGAGATTTTCTTGTAAAAGGATACCACAAAGTAACCGGGAAATACAAAGGGATAACAGCGTATTAAAAGCCGAATTGAAAAATGCGTAGAAATACGCAGTTTTGTTGTTTTTTATTGTTATAATTTTGAAAAATGAATATTATGTTAATTAAAATGAAATTATTTCACGGTATGGTTAGTTTTTTTTATAACTTGTAATGTGTAGCCACGATAACTTTATTCTAAACCTATTATATAATTTAAAACAAGAAAAACTATGGAACTACCTAAACATGCAATCTCATTAGATGATGCTAAAACATGGATTACAAATTGGCAAAATACAAAAGGAATTGACGGAATGTCAATAAAGGCCCACCTTATCCCCGCAAAGGACATCCATGATATTTTCATTAAAGATAAAGGATTTGAGAGGTACCGCGGGTACAATGCCATTACGAATGAAGGAGAATTTAAGTTTCTGATGGTAGGAGTGGATGCAGATAACAATGATATTGTAGATTATGATAATGGAGATTATGTGTATGATATGACCACACCTTGTCCAAGCGTATGTTCTACTGCAAAATGGTGGAATCTGTAACCCGAAAACTAGAGATCATTGGATCACTGGATAGAAATATTGTCGTTAATTGGAAAAGGCATTCTGCTGATTAATCTGGCAGTATACTGTATAGGTTTTTCCGGAAGAGGAAGAGCCTGTACATTCTTCATCAGCTATTTGACCTGGATATTACTATGTGAAATTGTTTTCTATGTATTGAATTCACAAAAGATTAATAATCTGTTTTTTTCACATTATTATCTGATAGGGCAGTTTTTGTTACTGGGATTATTTTTTCATGAAATTTTAACGGAAAAATACCAGAAAAAAACAGCACGTACACTTTTAATTATCATTCCTGTAGTTCTCGTTGTACAGTATATCATATATCCCGAAAAGTATTATGTTTTTAATCTATTCGAAATTTTTGTCACTTCTTATTCTATTATCATTCTGGCATTATTTCATTTATATAATATACTGGATACCAAAAAGAGATACAATTATATAAGCCTGGGACTTTTACTTTACCTGATAAGCAGCACCGTAATATTTTTGTCCGGAAACCTCTATACGGTGATGAACAGAAAACTGCATAAAGAGATTTGGGTATTCAATGTTGTCATGTTTATTGTGTACCAGATTTTTATTCTGATTGAATATCTTTCTTCCCGTAAAAAAAATGTGTAATTACTGTTATGATTTTACAAAATGAATGAAAATACAATTATTTCCACTATCGTTTATACCTTTCTGGCATTTACCTTACTGGCCGTTACCCTGATCATATTTTATTATTTTTCAAATAAGAAAATAACAAGAAACCTTATTCAGAAAAAAGAGCTGGAGGTGAGATACGAGAAAGATCTTACCCATGCCATTATCAGTGCTCAGGAAAAAGAAAGGCTGAGAATTGCCCAGGATCTGCATGACGATATCAGCTCAAAACTCAGTGTGGTTTCTTTAAATATCCATCTTCTGGATTTTGATAATTTAACCAGAGAAGAATACAATGATCTGAAAAATAAAATAATACATCTGGTCAACAAAACTGCTGAAAGTGCCAGGCAGATCTCACATGATCTCCTTCCTCCAATTTTGGAAAAATTCGGACTCCATGCGGCAATAGATGCATTGTGCTCAGAAATAAACCTGTCTAAAACCCTGCAGGTTACTTATTCCAATAGTCTGTATTTTGCAAAAGCAGAAGAAGAGAAAAATTTGCATATCTTTAGAATACTTCAGGAGCTCATTAACAATTCCATAAAACACGGGGAAAGTACACATATCGATATAGAATTTTTGGGAAAAGACGGTAAAAATACCTGTATCTATAAAGATGATGGTAAAGGATTTAATTTGAATGAAAATACTTTGAAAGAAGGATTAGGCTTAAGAAATATCAGAAGCCGGGTAGAATTAATCAGTGGAACACTAAAAATTGAAAGTGAAAACAATAAAGGAATCGCTGTAGAATTTACATTTTAAATCATTATAAGATGGAGAAGAACATAATTCGTGTAATAATTGTAGACGATGAAGCACTCTTTCGCCAGGGAATTTCATTGTTGATACAGAGAGAAAAAGATATTGAACTGGTAAGTGATTTCAGTAATGGAAAAGAGCTGCTGGACGAGCTTGTAACCCTTGAAAAACTGCCTGATATTATCCTGATGGATCTCAATATGCCGGAAATTAACGGAGTAGAAGCAACCAAACAAATTCATATCAAATATCCTCAGATCAGGATTATTGCATTAACGAGCTATAATACAAAAGCATTTATCGTCAATATGATACAGTCAGGAGCCTGCTCTTTTCTTAAAAAAAACTCAAGCCCTGCAGAATTGCTCACCGCAATAAGGGAAGTACACAGCAAAGGCTTTTTTTATAACAATGAGGTAATGGAAGCGCTCCATCAAAACCTTATAGAACCTAAAAAGAAAGTTTCCAGTATTTTTGATGCCAATCATATCTCCAAAAGAGAAAAAGAAGTATTGGAACTCATCTGTAAACAATACAATACTTCTGAGATTGCTGATCAGCTTTTTATAAGCTCCAGAACCGTTGAAGGTCACCGCAACAGCCTTCTGCTGAAAACAGGAGCCAAAAATACTGCGGGTTTAGTGGTATATGCCATAGAAAGCAAAATTGCAGATATGAACTATTTAAAAGACAGGTTCGAATAAATATTCATGCAGATGTTTTATTAAAAATTAAATGAAATTTATATTTTCTGATTAAATTAGCTTTTGTTTTGAAAAGCAGAACCCAAGGGTTTGTTTATGAAAAACAATAATTTATAATAACAAATAGAAAAATACAAAAGAATGAAATTTACAATTGAAAACATTAAAGCAGAACATCAGAAAGTAAAAAGCGGAGCCGATTTTCCCCAATATATTCAGGCTATAAAAGCATTGGGGGTTTCTCATTACAAAGCATACGTCTCGGATGGAAATACCGAGTACTTTAATAATGAAAACCAATCTGTACAGACCGGCAGCAAATATGATGTTCTTCCCATTTCCAAAACTTTAAACCTTGAAAATTTTAAAACCAGGCTAAAGCTCCATCAACAAGGAGGAACAGACTACATGACTTTCTGTAAAGACTGTGCCGAAAACGGAATCAATGGCTGGACAATGGATCTGCATGCAATGACCTGTAATTATTTTGACCAGAATGAAAGTTTTGTTCTGACAGAAGAGGTTCCAGGATAATCTTTTACAAAAAAACGGATGCAGACTATTGCATCCGTACTTCTTTATAGTAACTTATAAAATATTGTTTGCTGTTATTGATTTAAAATATTAATTTTGTTAAAAACGATAGATAATAGTAATTGGTAGATATGAGAAAGGTTTTTACAAAGTTGGCATTCACAGTATTAGGTTTGGGATCTATTTTGACATTTGCTCAAAAAAACGATCTGGGAGCATGGTATATGTATTTTGGAAACAACAAAATTAGCAAGAAGCTGAACTGGCACAATGAAATTCAGTACCGTAATTTTGATGCTCTTGGAGATCTTGAACAGCTATTGATCCGTACAGGGGTTGGGTATGATCTCACTGAAAATAACAACAATGTTTTATTGGGATACGGTTTCATTCTCAGCCAGCCTTATGTAAACGGTGAAAAAAAAGAAAATATTGAACACCGAATTTTCCAGCAGTTTATCACCAAACAGAAATTCGGACGTTTCTATCTTCAGCACCGTTACCGTTTGGAAGAGCGTTTTCTTCAGGATGACTTCAGGATGAGATTCCGTTATATGCTGGGACTGAATATTCCGATTACTCAAAAAGAGATGCTGCCGAAAACCCTTTACGCATCAGTATACAACGAAATTTTTCTGCACTTCAACAGCCCGGTTTTCGACAGAAACAGAGTCTATGGAGCCTTAGGATATGTCATCAACAAAAATATGAGGATTGAAGCGGGGTATATGAACCAGATTCAGGAGAACAGAAACCGCGGACAGATTCAGATTGGTTTTTATAATAATATTCCGTTTACCAAAAACTAATAAAACTGCTGCTGAATGCTCTTGAAAAATCATTTGAAAATATATTAAACACTAAAAAATAAACACTTATGCATTCAGGAAAAAGATTCGGAGCCCGAGAGTTCATTATCTGGACCAGACGGAGCATTTACGCTTTGGTCATATTATCGGCAATCCCTACAGTCCTCTACTTTTTGGGCTGGAGGTTTCTTTCCGTTCCATGGCAGCCGATTGCCATCATGGGAACAGCAGTTGCCTTTATTGTTGGATTTAAAAACAATGCCAGCTACAGCAGACTCTGGGAAGCAAGACAGATCTACGGAGCTATTATTAATGACAGCCGTAGTTTTGGATATATCCTGAGAGACGCACTTCTTTCCAAAGACTCTGGTAAAGTAAAAGAAATGTTTCTTCGTCATTATGCATGGCTTACCGCATTGAGATTTCAGCTTCGTGAACCGAGAGCATGGGAAAACATGGGGTCAGATCAGTTTGATGAATATGCTAAAAAATATGATATTCCGGAGAGATTGGCCACATTGGATGAAGAATTGAAAAAATATCTTTCTGAACATGAACTTCAGTACATTATAAGCAAAAAAAACAGAGCTACCCAATTGATGGCCAGACAGAGTAAAGTTTTATCCGAAGCTTACGAAAAGGGAGAAATCAATGATTTTCAATGGACACAGATCAACCAGCAATTGGTGAAGTTTACTGATAATCAGGGAAAAGCTGAAAGAATTAAAAACTTTCCTTATCCAAGAAATTTCTCTTCCATCACAACCTATCTTTTGCTTTTATTCATTGT
Source organism: Chryseobacterium sp. FG46 (assembly GCF_057809135.1). Lineage (NCBI taxonomy): Bacteria > Pseudomonadati > Bacteroidota > Flavobacteriia > Flavobacteriales > Weeksellaceae > Chryseobacterium > Chryseobacterium sp. FG46. The sequence goes on from NZ_JBMDJJ010000002.1 coordinate 260,247, forward strand.
TTTCGTGCCTTTCGGATTATTGAAGGAGTTTGATAAATTAGGTGAAGGAACATCGGTAGAAGGCTTAACTTTATGGTTTAATATCCCGTTTTCTTTACTCGTTACATGGTGTTTTCATACACTGGACAGTGTGGGAGAGGCCTCGGTGAATCCCTTTGAAGGAAGCCCCAATGACGTTCCTATCACTCAGATCAGCCGTACCATTGAAATCGATATGAGGGATATGCTGGATGAATCTGATCTTCCGCCAGCCATCACTCCGAAGAATAATATCGTACTTTAATTCTTTCCGTCTTTATAATGTATGAGGATGGCTGTAAAGAAAAAGTCTAAACGTCGGATGAAATTAAACCTTATAGGTTTTAAAAACCTATAAGGTTTGGACAAATCCAAATAAAAATATGTAACACTTAAAAAAAACTAACTCAAAATGATTCACAGCTATGTTATAATATCCATTGCAGTACTGCTGTCTGTGATGATATTGGTAATGATTGGCCAGAAATTAAAAGTAGCTTACCCTATTTTTCTTGTTATTGCAGGATTATTAATAAGTTTTGTACCAGGAATGCCGCGTATTGAAATAGAGCCCGATCTTGTTTTTCTTATTTTCCTTCCGCCTATTTTGTTTGAGGCAGCCTGGTTTACTTCATGGCAGGATTTTCATAAATGGAGAAAACAGATTTTTTCCATGGCTTTCGGATTGGTATTTTTAACATCCATTGTTGTGGCTTATCTTTCATCTTCCATTATTCCCGGACTTACTGTGGCAATGGGATTCTTATTGGGAGGCGTCAATTCTCCACCGGATGCGGTAGCTGCTACTTCTGTATTGAAGCATATGAAAATTCCTAAGAAAATTACCAGTATCCTGGAAGGAGAGAGCTTAATCAATGATGCGTCCAGTTTAATTGTATTTAAATTTGCCCTGGCAGCCGTTATTTCAGGACAGTTTATCTGGAGAGATGCCATTCAGGATTTCTTTATGATGGCCATCGGTGGTATTGCAGTAGGAGTTGCAGTGGGTTTTCTGTTTGGTGCATTGCTTAAGGTTATTCCTACCAATTCCAATATCGATACCATTATTACCCTTATCGTACCTTACATTATGTATGTGGGAGCGGAGCATTTCCATTTTTCAGGAGTGCTGGCAGTGGTTGCAGGAGGTTTGCTGATGTCATATAACTCACATTGTTATTTAAGCCATACCTCAAGAATCCAGTCGGGGAATGTGTGGAGTGTGCTGATATTCCTGATGAATACCATCATTTTCATTCTGATTGGTCTTGAACTTCCGATTGTAGTGGAAGGAATGAAAGAATACACCATTTCAGAAGGTATTTTCTACAGTGTAGTGATTGGCGGAGCTATCATTGGAACAAGAATTTTATACAGCTATGCATTGATGTACTTCCCAAGAGTCTGCTCCAAAGAATTAAGATTAAAAGTTCCAAAACCAGACTGGCGGGAGCCGTTTATCATCAGTTTTGCAGCCATGAGAGGAGTAGTTTCACTGGCTGCAGCCTTGTCAATTCCAGCTTTTTTACCTAACGGAGAAGCATTTCCACACAGAAATATTATTTTATTTGTAACTTTTGTGATCATACTGATCACTCTGGTAGGACAAGGTTTATTGCTGAGTCCCATTTTGAAGTTATTGAATATTCAGGATGCCGGAAGTGAACTGCCGGAAGAAAAACAAGAGGTAATTCTTATGCGTAAACTGAAAGAAACAGCATTGCATAAACTGGATAATGACTTTTCTGAGCTGGCCGTAACCAATAGCCTGGTGCGTCATCAAAAGCATAAACTGGAAAATGAAATGATGCTGATGGCAGACAAAGCCCAATGCATGGCTTCCACAGGAGATTATATGACAGCTATCAATGAAAATAAAGATGTATTACGTCAAATCATTCAGGCACAGAGAAACGAATTGCACAGAATGAAAAGAGAGAAAATCTTTGATGATCACGTCATGAGAACCATTGAAATGCAGCTGGATTTTGATGAAGCCAAGATCACCGGTTTTTCGCACGGGTAATTAAAAATAAAAACCACAAAAGTCACAAAACAGTATACCGGAATAAGCTCAAATTGTGGAAGATCACAAAATGAAAATCCTTAGATTTCTAGAACTTAAGTGTACTTCTCATTAATGGAAATTTAAACTTTTAAATCATTACTGTCCGATAAAAAGTAGAAATACATTGAAAACATCAATATTTACGGCATGAATTAACAGGTCGCTCCTCCGGAGCATTATTTTTTGCCGGGATTTCATTTTTTTCTACTAACAGAAGATCCCCATGGGATTAAATCCAGCTCCAATAGGAGCTGACTGTTAATAGGGCGTATTTGTTTTAAAATTTTAGCTCCGGAGGAGCGACCTGTTAATTATATTTATATTTTAACTTAATCGGATAGGAATGCTTTGAAATAATTTAGAAGATAAAAACTTTTGCGGCTTTTGAGGTTAAAGATTATAGGTAAAATGTGTACATTTAAACATATTAAATCCATAATATGAGCACACCCATCACTGTTCAGTACACCATAAATGCTCCGGCTGAAAAAGTCTGGAAAGCGTTAACCGATAAAAATGAAATGAAATCCTGGTATTTTGATATCCAGGATTTTGTTTTGGAAGCAGGGCAAGAATTTAATTTCTATGAACCTGGAGGAGCTAACAAATACCATCATCATGGTGAGATTTTAGAAATAATCCCCAATCAAAAATTAAAGCACACATGGTCTTATCCTGATTTTTCAACCTTGAAGACCATTGTAACCTGGGAATTGTACCCAGAAAACGAACACACGGTGGTAAAGCTAACCCATGAAGATATTGAAAACTTCAAAGATTTGGGAGAAGGCTTTTCAAGAGACAACTTTACAGAGGGCTGGAACACGATTTTGGGACAGAGTTTAAAAGAATATTTAGAAAAATAAATCATGATCACATTACACCCTTTTACGATAGAAGATGCACCACAGTTGATTTCAAAGATAAAAGACAAAAGAATACTTCTTCAGTTTGCCGGACCCGTATATCGTTTTCCTCTCACTGAAGAACAGCTGGAAACAGATTTGTCTGATGAAAAAAGAACGCTGTTCAAAATTGCAGATCAGAGCGGGCAAATAATAGGGCATGCCCAGATATTTCTAAAAGAGAAGACATTTCTGTTGGGAAGAATTCTGATCTGGGATGAAAATAACAGAGGAAAAGGCTATGGAAAGAAGGTTATGCAGGAGCTTTTGAAATATGGCTTCAATCATTTTGATAAAGAAACTGCCGAACTGAATGTCTACGACTGGAATACAGGAGCTATTGAATGTTACAGAAAAGTAGGGTTTGCTTTTGATCCCGATGTTAAAAGCGAAGCCAGGATAGATAAGGAAATATGGGTTTCCCTGAATATGAAAATCCACAGAAATACTTTTAACGTACAGGAATCATGAAACAGTTTACAGCTCTTCGTCCTGTTTTCTGGACCGAAAACCTTGATGAAACCATTACATTTTATATGAATGTTCTTGGATTTACTTTGATGGAAAGAAATGATGACTGGCAATGGGCTTCTCTTCGAAAAGATGAAGTATACATTATGCTCTCTCAGCCTAATGAACATGAAAACAATACTTCAATCGGTTTTTCAGGATCATTTTATTTCAATGTAAATAAAGTGGATGATCTTTGGGAAGACCTTAAAACAAAAGCGAAAATATGCTATGAGATTGAAACTTTTGAATGGGGAATGAGAGAATTTGCCATCTATGATAACAATGGTTACATATTACAATTTGGTGAACCTGTAGATAATATTGGCAATACGGAATAAAATTTGCTATTTTTGGAGAAATATTTAGAAATTCAATGAAAAAAAATATAATAGCGGGTTTAGCAGCGATTTTATTATTGGCGTCTTGTAATAAGGATAAAGAGATTCTTAATACATTAAACACTTATAATACTTCAATGGAGGCGAAGGGTTACCATTTCGGAGATAAGCTTGAGCTTCCGAAAGAGGTAACGGAAAATGCAGAAAGCGTAACAATCAGCTTTGGAGATAAAGAAACAACCGATTTAACAATTGATCCTAAATTTTTCACACTAGGAGACAATGCTGTTACATTCAATATTAAAACAAAAGGAGGAGAAGTCCTTAATCAGGATGCAACGATCAATGTATTTGCAAAAAATCCTGAAAAAAATATTCCTTATCAGATTGTAGCCGAATATCCTCACGATCCTAAAAACTTTGTACAGGGTTTCCAGATTGAAGGAAATACTATTTATGAAAGTGACGGGCAGAACGGATCTTCACAGATTTTAAAATATACACTGGGAACAACCACTCCGTTGGCTTCTACAAAACAGGCTCAGGAAGATTTTTCTGAAGGAAGTACCATCGTTGGAGATAAAGTGTACCAGCTTACATGGCAGAGCAAAAAAGGATATATTTATGATAAAAGTTCTTTAAAGCTGCTTTCAGAATTTGCTTATCCAAATGTATTAGGTGAAGGTTGGGGATTAACCTATGATGGAAAAAATCTCATTGCTTCTGACGGAAGTAAGCTTTTATATTTCCTTGATGCAAACGATCCTTCAAAACTGATTAAATATATTGCCGTTGCAGGAAGTTCTCAGGCATATGATCAGCTTAACGAGCTGGAATACCATAACGGATTTGTCTATGCCAACGTATGGCAGAAGCCGGTCATTTTAAAAATCAATCCTGCTAACGGAGAAGTAGTAGGAACTTTTGATTTTACAGAAATTGCAAAACAGAATACCAAAGGAAGTGATGATGTACTGAACGGAATTGCTTTCAAAGGGGACAATATGCTGGTAACAGGAAAGAACTGGCCAAAGATTTACGAAGTTCAGATCAAATAATCTGATTCTATTGATAAAAAACAAAAATAGCGTTCCTCCGGGAGCGTTATTTTCGTTTTGAGGATTAAATTTTAGTACTTTTGACAAATGATTAATACGTTTATGAAGCGAAACATTACTATTGGTTTTGCAGCAGTTCTATTCTTGGCTTCTTGCAGTAACAAAGAAAAAATGCTTGATTCTCTGGCAGATTATAACAATGCAAAAGAAGCAAAAGGATATCATTTCGGAGATAAACTTGACCTTCCGAAAGAGGTGACGGAAAATGCAGAAAGCATTAAAATTAGTTTTGGAGATAAAGAAACCGCAGACTTAAGGATTGATCCTGAATTTTTCACATTAGGAGATAATAAAGTGGTCTTTGTAATTAAGACCAACAGCGGAGAAGTGCTGAATCAGGATGCTACCATCAATGTATTTACAAAAACTCCTGAGCAGAATATTCCCTATACAATAGTTGCCGATTACCCTCATGATCCTAAAAATTTTATTGAAGGCTTTGTGGTAGAGGGAAATACGGTGTATGAAAGTGACGGAATGAAGGGAGCTTCCCAGCTTATAAAATATACATTAGGATCAGCTGTTCCCAAAATTGTTGCAAAGCAGCCTGCTGAGATTTTTTCTGAAGGTTGTGCCATTGTGGGAGATAAGGTATATCAGCTGACGTATCAGAATAAAATCGGTTTTATTTATGATAAAAACACTTTGAAAAAGATATCTGAATTTCCATTGCCTGATGCAATAGGAGAAGGGTGGGGGCTTTCCTATGATGGAAAGAACCTGATCGCTACAGATGGTTCAAAGAATCTTTATTTTCTGGATGTTAATAATCCTTCAAAAGTAATAAAAACGATTGCGGTTGGAGGTAATTCTACAATTTACAATCAGCTCAATGAACTTGAATACCACAACGGATTTATCTATGCGAATGTTTGGCATCAACCTGTCATTCTAAAAATTAATCCTGCAAACGGAGAAGTCATAGGTAAACTTGATTTTACACAGTTGACCAAAGAAAATGATAAAGGAGACAGCGAGCATGTGTTAAACGGAATTGCTTTTAAAGGTGATCATATGCTGGTGACCGGGAAAAACTGGGAGAAAATTTATGAACTTGCTTTTCCATAAACTCATTATATCTTTTGTAGAGCGGTCTTTTTGCAGCAACATGATGGTCTCAGTTTTGATTAACAGTAAAGAAGATTCTCTAAGACTTAATCATCTTTTGGATAAAGTTATTTTTCAGTAAATTGACCCCATTAAAAAAACAGAGTGAAGTTTTTAAACATACTATTTTTTTTCCTTTTCTGTATGGCTTCGGCACAGAATATTATTCCTTTAGATACTTTGAAACTTAAGGAAGCTAAAGATATGCTTGCTGACGATTATGGAAATCTGTATATCTATAAAAACAAAGATTTCAGCTTTACCAAATATGATTCTTTAGGGAAACAGATCGGAAAGATGATGCTTACTGTTCCATACAAAGTCCAGACAGTACAAAATCCTCTGAATGTACCTTTGTTTTCTGAAAATGCTCAGGAAATGAAATTTATAGACCAGAATATGAATGAGATTCAAAGATTGGATTTTAAACAGAAATTTGGTTTTATCAGGATGGCTTATGCTGAAGATCTCCAGCAGCTGTGGCTTTTGGATGACAGTACAAAGCGTTTGATACAGTATAATTTCAGAAATGATACAACCATCAATTCCTATCCTTTTGATATCAGTTTTGAAGATCTGATGGATATGCTGGTCTATGAAAATAAGGTCTATATTTTAACCAGAAAACATATCAGGATTTACAGCCTGAAGTTTGAAAAACTTTTTGAGGCCCCGCTGGAAAACGGAAAACGGTTTCGAAGAGAGAATGATATGATCCTGGTTGTTGCCGGTAATTTCATTTCGCAATATGTGCCCGAAAAAGGAATGTCCACTGTTTTTGAAGACCAGGAAGCGCAAATTGTGGATAAAAACATCCTCTCTTATTTTGCAATCAAAGGGAACAAACTCTATCTTTACAGCTTTGAAAAAGTAAAGAAAGCGCAACAGCAAAAACAGCTTGAAGCTCAGCCGGAATCTCTGCAGCCACCTACAGAAAAACCAGTAGAAAAAACGGAAGAGAAACCTGATGAGAATACAGTAGAGAAACCTTCAGACAATACCCTACAGAAATTGATTGAAGATATTTCTCAGGTTCAGACTGAAGCTGTCGAAAAACTTATCAACTAATCAGTAAATACAAGGAAAAGAATATTATGCATATTGCAGTTACAGGAAACATCGGAGCCGGAAAAACAACTTTGACAACGATGCTTTCCAAGCATTACGGATGGGATGCACAATTTGAAGATGTAGATCATAACCCTTATCTGGAGGATTTTTATTCCGATATGAGCAAATGGAGTTTCGCACTGCAGGTGTATTTTCTGGGCAGCAGATTCCGTCAGGTAAAGGAGATCAGAGAAAGCGGGAAAAACATTATTCAGGATCGTACCATCTATGAAGATGCCCATATTTTTGCAGAAAACCTGAATGATATGAATCTTCTTTCAGACAGGGATTTCAATAACTATTCATCTGTGTTTGATCTGATGAAGTCTTTTGTATCAGCTCCCGATCTTTTAATCTATTTAAAATCAGATGTTCCTAACCTGGTTAAAAAAATCTACAAAAGAGGCCGTGAATATGAAGCATCTATCAGCATTGAATATCTTTCAAAGCTGAATCAGAAATATGAAAAATGGATTTCCAATTACACCGAAGGAAAGCTTCTGATCGTAGAAGTGGATGATCTTGACTTCGTTGAAAAACCGGAAGATTTCGGATTTATTCTGGAGAAAATTGAAGCAGAACTTCACGGATTGTTTTAACATATTTTTATTAGAACATTAAGACAGATTCAGGGTAATTCTTTTTAAATTTGTTTAGGATCAGGTTTAATTTTTTTAATAGTTAAATATATCATGGTAGTTAAAGTTTTACATAATGGAAACTGTTCAAAGTCAAATGCCGTATTGGAGTATCTTGACGAAAACGGAGTGCCTTTTGAGATTATTAATATTGTTGAAGATCCTTTAAGTCCTCTTGAAATAAGAACAGTGTTGAAAAAACTGAACCAAAGTGTTTTTCATATTATTCGTAAGACAGATAAGCTGTATATTGAGAATTATGCCGATAAAAACTATTCGGAAGAAGAATGGATAAAAATTCTTTCCGAGAATCCATCTCTTATACAAAGACCCATTCTGGTAAAAGGTTCCGTAGCAATGCTGGGAAGACCTATTGAAAATGTAAAGTTCTTTATTGAAAAATAGATAAACCTAAACTTAATATATTAAAAATTCCGTTCTTTTAAAGAGCGGAATTTTTTATGTTATGGGGTTTTCGTTTTCTTGGGGCCGTTTATTACCTTATATAAAGTTTCCAGTTCTTTTGGAGGGTGTCCCGAATCAAAATCTGAAGAGGTATACTCTTTTCCGCCAGCGGTAATGATAATGGATGCTATCATTGCCCGGTCAGAATGCCTGCCCGTTGTAGGAGCTTTAAGATCTGATATCTTGGATAAGTCAATAGTTTGAGCCAGTCTGGAAACTGCCTGCCATTCTGCAGGGGATATCTTAGTATTAGTGATTTCTTCGTTGATGTTCGATTCTTTTGAAGAAGGAGTGATGACTATGTTTCTGCTGAATCCTCTTGTTCTTTCTGTTAGCCGGATCTGTTCAATCTTTTGTTGTTGTACAGAAGAGGAGATATTGGCGGGATTATTCTCCATGTTATTTTTGTGCATGCAGCTTGTAGCAGAGTTCGTTAAAATAATAGTAAATAGGATCAGTTGGATGTTCATCATGTTCTGTTTTAAATTTTAAATATTAAAAACCGCTTCATGATGATGAAACGGTCTTTGTTTTTACAATAGAATAACGCCTTCTATTTTTGCTACTTCTTTATAAATATTCACTACCTGATTGGCATCCAAAACAAATGCATTAATGTTGCAGGCTGTGTATTTTCCATTTTTGCTTTCGCGGTTTCCCAGTGTAAATTTAATACCATCAAAAACTCTGTAAATTTCAGTAAGTTTTGCCTGGTCTGTAGGAATAATAAATTTAAATAAATAATCCTCCGGAAAATCGTGATGATCTTCCAGTTTTTCCCTTAAAGACTGATAAAAATCTTCAGGGCTTGCGTGTTGATTTCCTTGTAATATATCCATCTGCAATTGTTAATATAATATAAATATAACGAAATTTTTCCTATTTTCCAAACGGTCCCAAGAGAGATTTGGAGTTCTGATGCTCATAATCTTCAATGATATTGAATAATCCATTGACCAGCTGTTCGGAAGCCAGTTTGCTCAATCCTCCTGAATTGACAGTATTGCTGTTTCCACCTAAGAGGCTGCCCAGGAAATTACTTCCTGATAAAGCTGTATTGATGGTTTTTACAATTCCATATTCATTCAGCTTTTCATCTACTTTAGGAGCGATCGCTGCAATAAGCTGCTGGGATGTTTTTTCCTTCAGAATCTGTGTAGCAGTGGTGCCCTGCATAATTCTCGTTACATCCTGAGCATTCAGGCTGTTTACGGCATCCTGTAAAATAGGTTTTGAAGTATTTACGGTGTAAGCTGCTGCCTGTGCTATATAATCTCTTTCTTTGGCAACCAGTGAAGGTGCTATTTTTTCAAGTGTAGAATTGATATCTCTCAGTTCTTTAGGAAGTGCTTTATCTACCATATTATTCTGCAGAAATGCTTCTTTGTTCCCATAGATACCCATTCCTTTATCAATACCATTGAGCAGGATTCTCTTTATGATGGAAAGCCCCATGTCGGAAGTGGCTAATGAGGTGCAGGATTGCACACTGGTGGTAATAAATGCACCGGTTCCGACGATAAGAGCGGCTGCAATGATATATTTTTTCATTGATCTTTTTGTTATTTATTTTCTAAGATGCTTTCTCAAAAACTGCACCAAAGGTAATTACTATTCTCAATTTAACAAAATATTAAATTGACTGTTGTATTTGGTGACTTTTTATGATAAAAGTGTTAATTTATTATTAATGAAATCATCTGAAATCGATTGTTATTTTAAATATAAACTGATAAAATATTGAATTTTATCAGTTTTCATCTAATGAAAGTCGGTAATTTTTAAATGTTTAAGATAATTTAATATTGGTCGATATTTTTTATATTTTTGGCTAATGTCTTTTTTTGAGATTTTAAATAACTCCACTATTTAGAGACATAAAAAAATGAATTTATTTGAATAAAATTGAAACTATATGAAACAAAGTAATTTAAAGTATTCATGTCTCATTGCTGCTTTATACTTCGGTATGAACGTCAATGCTCAGACTACTCCCAAAGATACTGCCGCCAACGAGCAGAAGATCGAGGAAGTAGTTTTGATCGGATATGGATCTCAGAAAAAAGAAAACGTTACGGGAAGTATCGGAATGGTTTCTGCAAAGGATCTTGCTGATAAACCGAATTCAAACCCTATGAGTTCTGTTCAGGGAAAAATTGCAGGTGTAAATATTACCAATGCAGGAGCTCCTGGAAGCTCGCCGAGAGTTGATATTCGAGGTATTGGATCTTTAACAGGACAAACTGTTTTTATTGTTGATGGAACAATTACAGATGATATATCTTTCCTTAATCCACAAGACATTGAGTCAATGAGTGTTTTGAAAGATCCTTCCAGTTTAGCAATTTTTGGAGCAAGAGCGTCTAACGGAGCTGTAATTATTAAAACAAAAACGGGAAGAGGTAAGAAGCCTGTTTTTAGTCTTAATTCTTATTTGGGAATTAAAAAAGTTACCAATGTTCCGGAAATGGCAAATGCTGACCAGTACATTGAACTGTATAATGAAAAACTAAGAAATGAAGGAAATACTGATCCTACAAAATTTTTAAGCAGAGCCAATTATCCTGCAGATACGAAATGGTTTGACGAGATTTTTAGAACCAGTATCATTAACGCAAATGATTTTTCGGCTTCAGGAAGCATCGGAAAATTAAACTATTATGGAAGTATTGGAAACTTACAGGATGAAGGAAATTTAGCTGCAGGAAGAGGAATAAACTCAGGAAGTGGTTTTAACAGAATGAATACCAAGTTAAATTTATCATATAAAATAACTGATAATCTTACCATTGGTAATAATTTTACATTTTCAAAAATCCGTAGTGATGTAGCTCAGAATCCTTTACTAGATGCTTATGCAGCACCTCCTATATTTTCTACAATGAACCCTGCAACTGGTGACTATCAGTTTTTCAATGGATATTCGATACCAAACCCAAGAGCGAAATTGGATATGTTTCGTTCTCAGATAAGAGAAGAAAGACTTTTGAATAATATTTTTGCAGAATATAAATTCTTAAACGATTTTACTGTAAGAATCAGCTATACAACGGACAATTCTAATAGAAATAAGTACGAATATACCCCAAGACTTAATTATGTTCCGGTATCAGACCAAAAAGATCCGGTTCTAGTGACAAGAGATTCCAGAAACAGAAATTATGTTTGGGACAATACGTTAACCTGGAAGAAAAATTTTGGAGATCATAATTTAGAGATTTTGGGAGGTTTCTCCAGAACGAGAAATTCTTATTCTGAAACATATGCATCTGCTCAGAAAGTGTATTATGACGGAACAAATGAATCTTTAAATATACTTAATGGTACTGATCTGGTGATTTATACTGATGACAGACCTAAACTGGATCTTAATCAGGACCAATACCGTATAGAATCGCTTTTTGCCAGATTGAATTACGACTATAAAGGAAAATATCTTTTAAACGCTTCTGTTCGTAGAGACGGGTCATCACAGATTTCTACCGATAGATTTAAGATTTTCCCGGCAGTAAGTGCAGGATGGGTAATCTCAAAAGAAGATTTTATGAGTGGACAAAATTTGTTTAATCTTTTAAAGCTTAGAGCAAGCTATGGTAAACTTGGGAATCCTAATGTGAAAAGAAAGTTTACTCTGAACAGAACAATTATTGATGGAGGCGCATATTACGGAAATACTGGTTACCCTGCAGCAACAATCGACCAGATTATTGATCCATCTATCGGATGGGAAACCACTTCAGGGGGAGATGTAGGTTTAGAAATGGCATTATTTAATAACAAGTTAAAAATTGATGCTAATTATTTCAATAAGGACTCAAAAGATGTTGTATATGGAATTTTCCAGGGTACTGTTTCCGGTGCAAGCAACTGGAGAGATTATGTAACAAATGCTTACTCTTTTAATAACAAAGGATTTGAAGTTGCTGTAAACTATAATACAAAAATTAATGAAAATATTACTTTTGGAATTTATGGTAACTATACAGGGCTAAAAAATAAAATTACTTCAGTGTATGGCGGTTCATATTTAGAAGCAGGAGCTAGTTTATTCGGAAATTCTGTTATCAGATTACAGGAAGGGCAGGCCGTAGGGTCTTATTATGGATATCAGGTTGTAGGAGTATTCCAAAATGCTGATGAAGTAGCGGCTTCAGCTACGCAAAATGGAGCAAAGCCCGGAGCATTTAAATTTGCCGATTTAGATGGAAATGGTATTATTGATACAAGAGATAAAACATTCCTGGGAAGTCCTATTCCAAAAGGATCTTATGGATTTGGAGTGAATATGAATATTTATGATTTTGACTTCGCTATTGATTTCCAGGGAGTATTTGGTAATAAGATTTACAACTATAACCGCGAACAGCGCTATGGAAATGAAAACTGGGATTTGGATTTCTACAATAACAGATGGCATGGTGCGGGTACATCAAATTCATACTCTATGGTTACAAACGATCAGGCAATTATTTTACCAAGCAGTTTTTATGTAGAGGATGGAAGTTATATCAGAATCAGAAATATCCAGGTTGGATATAATTTACCAAAAACATTTGCCAAATCTATGTCTATTACTAAATTAAGATTATACGTAAGTGCTCAGAATCCATGGACAAGCTTTAAGTATAATGGCTTCTCCCCTGAAATCTTGAATTCAGATAGAGTACAAATGGGAGTAGATCAGAACATTTACCCTATCTCTGCAATCTACACATTGGGTATGAATTTAACATTTTAATTAGAAAAGTAATGAAAAAAATATTTTTATCAATTGCAATGGTTTCTCTTTTAACCAGCTGCAATAATTATCTGGATATCAAAGAGGAAGGAGAAGTAGAAGCAACATCATTTTTCCAGACTCAGGATGATGCTATGCAGGCAACTAATGCTATTTATAACTTTTTAAGAAGCTGGGAAAATTCAGCATTTCCTTACCAGTTTATTTATGGTGTTCCGGCAGATGATGTTGTAAAAGGATCCAATCCGGGAGATGGGTCTTTTATCAATGTGTATGATAATTTTACATTTACGGTAAGTGATGATGGTGTAAGAAGTTATTGGATTGGTCAGTGGCAGGCAATAAACAGAGCGAATCAGGTTATTACTAACGTTCCAAAGATAAATATGGACTCCACGCTTAAAAACAGACTTGTTGCAGAAGCAAAGATGTTAAGAGCTTATTTTTATTTTAATTTGGTAAGAATCTATGGTGGTGTGCCAATATTTGATGGAGTACAGACCAATTACAATATCCCAAGGAATTCTGTAACCGAGGTTTACAATTTTATTATATCTGATCTTACCAGTGCTGCAGAAATTCTCCCTCAGACTTATCCAGCTACAGATCTGGGAAGAGTTACTAAGGGAGCTGCATTAGGATTATTGTCGAAAGTTTATCTTTACAAGAAAGACTGGCAAAAGGCTTATGATACTTCAAATCAGTTGATAGGAATGGGATATGATCTAGATCCTGATTTCAATCATGTATTCAGAATCGCTGGAGAGTTTGGAAAAGAATCTGTATTTGAAGTTAACTGTGATTGTGCGCCTCAGCTTAATCCAAATGCGGGAAGTCAGTATGCAGAAGTTCAGGGGGTAAGAAACCAATTCGGATGGGGATTCTTTACACCTTCTCAGGCATTGGAAAACGCATTTGAACCTGGTGATATAAGAAAAGAACTTACCATTCTTAGAAATGGAGAAACTACGCCCGAAGGTGATTTGATTGCAATGGGAGATCCAAATTCTGTAACCACATTTAACCAAAAAGTATATCTTCCTAAAGCTTTGAATAACAGTGCGTGTTATTATGGTTCTAAACAAAATATCAGAATTTTAAGATTTGCAGAAATTCTTTTAATCAATGCAGAAGCAGCTAACGAACTGGGCAATGCAGCTACAGCCACAGCTAATCTTAACAAGGTAAGAACAAGAGCTCAGTTGGCAGGAACTACAGCTACAACACAGACTGCACTTAGAAAAGCAATCTGGCATGAGCGTAGAGTAGAGCTTGCTATGGAAGGTGATCGTTTCGTAGACCTTGTAAGAACTGGTGAGGCTGCTGCCGTACTTGCTCCTTATGGATTCAAAGCAGGGAAGAATGAGTTATTCCCAATTCCTTTGGATGCAATGAACCAAAGTAACGGAGCTTTTGTCCAAAACCCCGGCTATTAAAATAAACCATAAACATTAGAGGAGAATGAAAGTTCTCCTCTTCTTTTAGTAAGAAACCCTATAAAAAGAGATCTCATGAAAAGGAACGTATTATCAATGGCTATCACTTCTTTATTTTTTGTGTATTCCTGTAAAAATGCTCCAGTGGCCAAACAGGAAGCTGGAAAAACTGAAGCTGTAAAAAGCAATATTACGGATGAACAACTGATGGACAGAGTACAGAAAGATGCTTTAAAATACTTCTGGGATTACGCAGAACCTAATTCATTGCTGGCAAGAGAGCGTTATCATGAAGACAATATCTATCCGGATAACGATAAACACGTGATCACTACAGGAGGTTCAGGATTTGGGTTGGCAACTATTCTGGTAGGAGTAGAAAGAGGATTTGTTCCGAGAAAGGAAGCGGTGAAAAGACTTACTCATATCATGGATTTCCTGGCAAAAGCAGACCGGCACAAAGGAGCCTGGTCACATTGGATCAATGGGGAAACCGGAAAAACAGTTCCTTTCGGAAAAAAAGATAATGGCGGTGATCTTGTAGAAACCGCATTCCTTACTTCAGGAATACTGATGGTCCGTGAATACTTTAAAAACGGAAATGCAGAAGAAAAAGCCCTTGCAGCAAAATGTGATGAGTTATGGAAAGGAATCCAATGGAACTGGTATACCAAAGGAGGAGAGAAAGTCCTTTACTGGCACTGGTCACCGGATTATCAATGGGAAATGAACTTTCCTCTTGAAGGATATAATGAATGTCTGATCACTTATATTTTAGCAGCATCTTCACCTACTTATTCCATTGATGCCGAAACCTATTATAAAGGCTGGACCAGAAATGGAACTTACCTTACAGACAAAACAAAATACGGATTACCGCTGTATGTAAAACACAACTATGCCGAGGAATACGGCGGCCCGCTTTTCTGGGCACAATATTCATATATCGGGCTTGATCCGACAGGATTGTCTGATAAGCTTGTCAGAAATTACTTTGACATCAATAAAAATCAAACCCTTATCGACTATAAATACTGTGTTGAAAATCCCAAGCAATGGAAAGGTTACGGACCCAACTATTGGGGATTGACTGCCGGTTACACAAGAAATGAGGATGGAAGCACAGGATACACCGCTCATATGCCTGGCAATGATAATGGAGTAATTACTCCTACAGCTGCATTGAGCAGTTTCCCATACACACCAAAAGAATCAATGGCTTTTCTGAGATTTATATATACCCAAAAACCTGAATTTATAGGTTCTGCAGGTCCTTATGATGCTACCTCTGTCAATTATAACAATTGGTTTACCCCAAGATATCTGGCAATAGATCAGGGAACTATTGCTCCCATGATTGAAAATTACAGATCAGGATTCCTTTGGAAGTTATTTATGAATGCTCCGGAAATTCAAAAAGGATTAAAGAAATTAAGCTTCCAGTCAGCTAAATACGGACTCAAGTAAATTCAATAGGAACGGACTATTATCCTGAGCATAGCCGAAGGAAATCCGTTTAAATAAAAAAAGATCAAATCTATGGCTTTGGCCAAAACTTAATAATATGAAACTAATACTGAAACATATCCCTCTTTTACTGCTGCCGTTTTCATTACAACTGAATGCGCAGGAAATAAAAGCGGAACTCAATAAAGAAATTAAAAGACAGGAGAAAATGTCTTATATTCTGGATTATCCCCGGAATACCAAAGGAAATGTACCATTAATAGTTTTCCTTCATGGCTCAGGAGAACGGGGAACTAATCTAGATATGGTAAAAGCACACAGTCCGTTTACCTATAAAAATCTGATCAAAGAACCTGTAGCCATTCTGGCACCTCAATGTCCGCAAGGAACATGGTGGGATACGGTTACCGTGTATAATCTGATCAAAGAAATTCAGAAAAAATATACAATTGATGCTTCCCGCATTTATCTTACAGGACTTTCTATGGGAGGCTGGGGAACTTTGAAACTGGCCATGGAACATCCGGAAATGTTTGCTGCAGTGGCTTCAGTCTGTGCGCCGACAGATCAGGTAATGACCGCCAATATTCATCAGTTTAAAGATTTGAATATGAAAATATTTCATGGCGGAATGGATGATATTGTCCTGCCTGCCAATGCTTTTAATTTTTATCAGAAGCTGCATCCTGTAAACCCTACGGCAGAATTAGTTATCTTCCCGAATGATAATCATAACTCATGGGATTCTACCTATTCCAACCCTGCTTTGTATGAATGGATGCTGTCAAAAAAGAAAGAAAAGTAATCCGACCCCCAATGATTGAAAAATAACCCCATCAAATTAAAGCAAAAAATATAAAAACAATAATTTAAGAAGATAGATTTATGAAAAAGTTAATTGTAATCGCCACTTTAGCATTGGCTCCTGTATTTTCCGCTCAGGAAATGATAACGAAGCCCGTTCAGTCTTATCAGACAGCTCAGTATCAGGCTAAAAAGAAAGCATTTGTGGATAATCTTTTATCTAAAATGACATTGGATGAAAAAATTGGCCAGATGAACCTTCCCACTTCCGGAGATTTCACTACAGGACAGGCACAGAGTTCTGATATCGGAAAGAAAGTAGAACAAGGATTAGTTGGAGGATTATTCAATATAAAAGGAGCAGATAAGATCAAAGCTGTTCAGAAAGTAGCAGTAGAAAAAAGCCGTCTGAAAATTCCTATGATTTTCGGGATGGATGTGATCCATGGCTATGAAACTACTTTCCCGATTCCATTAGGATTGGCCGCGTCATGGGATATGAATCTTATCCAGCAGTCTGCAAGAGTAGCAGCCAGAGAAGCTGCTTCGGACGGAATCAACTGGACATTCTCTCCCATGGTGGATATTTCCCGCGAACCAAGATGGGGAAGAGTATCAGAAGGATCTGGTGAAGACCCTTATTTGGGAAGTGAAATTTCTAAAAACATGGTATATGGTTATCAGGGGAAAGACCTTGCTAACGGAACCAATATCTTAGCCTGCGTAAAACACTTTGCATTATACGGAGCCGGAGAAGCAGGAAGAGATTACAATACGGTTGACATGAGCCATGTAAGAATGTTTAATGAGTATTTTCCTCCTTACAAAGCAGCAGTGGATGCCGGTGTAGCTTCAGTAATGGCTTCTTTCAATGAAGTGGATGGAGTACCGGCAACAGGAAACAGATGGCTTCAAACGGAAGTATTAAGAAATCTATGGAAGTTTAAAGGCTTCGTAGTAACAGACTATACCGGTATCAATGAAATGGTAGACCACGGTATGGGAGATCTTCAGCAGGTGTCTGCTTTGGCTTTAAAAGCTGGAGTTGATATGGATATGGTAGGAGAAGGTTTTTTAACAACATTAAAAAAATCCCTTCAGGAAGGAAAAGTGACACAAGCTGAAATTGATATGGCAGCAAGAAGAATTCTTGAAGCAAAATATGATCTTGGTTTATTTGATAATCCATACAAACATGGAGATGCAAAGTTAGCGGCAAAAGAAGTCTATAATATGGAAAACCGTAATATAGCAAGAAATACGGCTGCTCAATCTATGGTGTTATTGAAAAATGACAATCAGGTATTGCCTTTAAAGAAATCAGGAACAGTGGCTGTAATTGGCCCATTGGTGAATAACTCAATGAATATGGCCGGAACATGGAGTGTTGCTACAAAACATGCTGCCTCAGTTTCTTTGATGCAGGGATTGCAGGCAAACTACGGAAAGGAAGTTAAGTTTTTATCAGCAAAAGGAGCCAATATAGATTATGATGCCAAATTAGAAGAAATTTATGCAGCTCACGGTAAAAAAACAGACAGAGATAACCGCTCCAGAGAAGAATTGCTAAGAGAAGCTGTGGATGTTGCCAGCAAAGCAGATGTGATTGTCCTGGCTATCGGAGAATCTGCAGAAATGAGCGGAGAATCTTCTTCCAGAACGGAAATTACCATTCCTCAGTCTCAGGTTGATTTATTAAATGAATTAAAGAAAACCGGAAAACCGATTGCAATGGTTCTTTTCACAGGCCGTCCGTTAGCATTAACCAATGTAAAAGATACTCCGGATTCTATCTTGAATGCCTGGTTTGCAGGATCTGAAGCAGGAAATGCCATTGCAGATGTTCTGTTTGGAAAAGTAAACCCGTCCGGAAAACTTCCGATGACTTTCCCAAGAAGCCTTGGACAGGTGCCTATCTATTATAATGCTAAAAATACAGGTCGTCCGCTAAGTCAGGACAAAGTAGACAAATGTACTTATGAAAGATTCCGTTCCAACTATATGGACGAATGTAATACACCATTATATGCTTTCGGGTACGGATTGAGCTATACGAAATTCAATTACTCTGATATGACAGTTTCCGCTAATACCGCGAAAGGAAATCAGACCGTTCAGGCATCCGTTACAGTAACCAATACAGGAAACTTTGATGGAGCAGAAGTGGTTCAGTTATATATCAGAGATATAGTTGGAAGTATCACAAGACCGGTAAAAGAATTGAAAGGCTTCCAGAAAATATTTTTGAAGAAAGGAGAATCTAAAAAAGTAACTTTTGATATCACTCCTGAAAACCTGAAGTTTTACAACGGAGATTTGAAATACGACTGGGAATCAGGTGAATTCGATATCATGATCGGAACAAGTTCTGACAATGTACAGCATTCAAAGATTAACTGGACTAAGTAAGATTTGAAAAGTTCCTCCGGAATTGTATATTTTCTATTCTTTGGCATGATTTTTAATAATAGATGTGTAATTATTATATACACATTGACATGAAAAAAACAATTTTATTAAGCACAATGTTCCTTGGTTCTTTAGTGTTTGCCCAAAAAGGAGCAATAAAAGGTGGTGACAAAGATGTACACGGATGTATTGGTTCAGCAGGGTATACTTATTCTCAAATTAAGAAAGACTGTATAAGAACTTTTGAACAAAAAATTAAGCTAACAGAAGTTGCTCCGAAAGACAGTTATACTTCGATAGCCGCCGTTATTTTCAGTAAAGACATGAAAAAAGCTGAGGTTTTTGTAAAAGATGCCGGTGAAAGAAGCATTATCCTTACCAGAACAGGACGTAAAACTAAAGTCTGGAAAAAGGATGGCTATGTATTGGTTCCTTACAAAAAGAACGGATATCAGCTTAAAAAGGATAATATCGTGATCTATCAATAAAATCCGATTTCAAAAAAGAAAAGCCATTCGCAAGAGTGGTTTTTTTTGTAACTTAGGGAAATTAATTAATATCACATTTTAGGATATTTTTAATCTATCAAAAAACAAAAATTTTACATATGAAAAAAATAATTTTATTTAGTACATTATTCCTTGGGTCATTAGTTTTTGCACAAAAAAGCACTCACGTTTTGGGAGGCGACAGAGATGTTCATGGTTGTATTGGTTCCGCAGGATATACCTATTCACAGTTAAAAAATGATTGTATACAAACTTTCAATCAGAAAATAAAACTCAAAGAAGTAAATTCAGATAAAAGTTATACTACAATGACGGCAGTTATCTTTACTAAAAATCAGAAAAAGGCTGAAATTTTTATTCAGGATGGAAATGCAAAAAGTATCATTTTGGATAAAAAAGGAAGAGAAAAAGTCTGGAAAAGCGGATCTCACATTAAAGACAGCTATGTTCTGACTCCTTATAAAAAAGGGTATCAAATTAAGAAAAATAATGTTGTCATCTATCAATAAGTTCAAACTTTAAAAAATATATAGCCACTCGGAAGAGTGGTTTTTTTGTGGTATTAATTTAATTAGATTTTAATATGGCAGGTTTTGTCACTTTAGGTAGATATTTTTGCATCATAATAGAATGAAAATATACAAAGAATTTACTTATAAATAGCGTGATTTACAGGATACCACATTAAAGTGATTTCCGTGTCTTAAAAAGTATTAAACTCGTTCTAAATAGAGTTTTTTTACCTTCCTTGTTTTAAGAAACTATATGGATATACAATAATGATTATTCGAAATAATAAACAAATTATCGTTGTAAGTTGAATAAAACGAATAAGTTATGTTTTTGTTCCGAAAAAAATGTATATTGGATCTGCCAAATTAAAGCGTAATCCGAAAAGCATAGAGAGTAGGAGAAAAATCAAAAAATGTTACTATGAAAAACTTAAGAAAACTTTCAAAAAGAGAATTGAAAACTGTTCAGGGAGGTATCCCGATGTGTCTGGCAGGGTACTTCTGGTGCTCATTGGAAAGAAAATGTATTCCGGTAGGATCGCCATGCGGACTTATTATTGACTAATTAATTAAAAATAGTATAAAACAGGCTGTCTCAGAAATGGAATAGCCTGTTTTATTTGCTCTCACCAATCTACTTAGCAATCAGGAGCGTTAAGAAAATTTCAAATCCGTTAAAAAATTTCCACTGTCTGAGCATGGGACTTATTCAGAACCGAAGCAGAAACTTATGATCCATGCGAGTTTGGAAATTTTAGGAGTACATTAAAATTTTTAGCGGCTAATTCCCGTCCTGAACTTCTGTCTCTTTTCTTCATGGTAAAAGTATAAACGAGAAATCCTTACTTTTGTGAGCATATCAAAATAACCATGATTCTCTCCAAAATAAACTATACACTCGCAATTCTTATCATTGCTTTAAATCTTGTTATTCTACCCATAAATATTATCATGATTATGGATAGTAAATCATTATTCCAATCGGGGATGGATATTGTTCTTTTCTTAACCGTTGGGAATTTATCGTTAATCCCTGCAATTATGACTTTCTTTAAAGGACGCAGTAAAAAGATAGCCCTGTTGATTTTAAACGTTCTTGGATTGTTGGTTGCAATATCGATAGTTTATTTAATCTATGCAATGTCAACAATTCAATGTTAAGCTTAGAAAAAAACATGCTTGAATAGGATGTGCTGCTTATCAATCGACTTAGGAATCAGGAGCGTTAAGAAAATTTCAATGTAATCCGTTAAAAAATTTCCACTGTCTGAGCATGGGACTTGTTCAGAACCGAAGCAGAAACTTATGATCCATGCGAGTTTGGAAATTTTAGGAGTACATTCAAATTTTTAGCGGATGATTCCCGTCTTGAACTTTTGTATACTTTTGCTTCAAGGCAAAAGTATAAATGAAAATCTTTTATTTGATTCAGAATAGGGTTGAAAAATCATAAAATCAGAATTTTTATCTCTCACTGAAAAACCGTATTTTTGTGCATCTAAAAAGTAAAAGAACGAATGAATTCCTACAAAAATCCATTGGAAGAGCGCTACTCCAGTGAAGAAATGTTATTTAACTTCTCACACAATAACAAATTCCAGAATTGGAGAAAGCTTTGGATAGCTCTTGCTGAAATCGAAAAAGGCCTCGGACTTGATATTACAGACGAGCAGATTGCTGAGTTAAAAGCTAATGCTGAAAACATCGATTACGTAAAAGCTGCAGAGTACGAAAAAAAATTCCGTCATGATGTAATGGCTCACGTTCACGCCTATGGTGATGTGGCGCCTTCAGCAAAAGGAATTATTCACCTGGGTGCAACTTCGGCTTTTGTAGGAGACAATACAGACTTAATTCAGATCCGTGACGGACTTTTAATCTTGAAGAAAAAGTTGGTGAACGTGATGAAAAACCTTTCGGATTTTGCGATTCAATATAAAGACCTTCCTACTTTAGGATTCACCCATTTCCAGCCGGCTCAGTTAACAACAGTTGGAAAAAGAGCTACACTTTGGTTACAGAGTTTGGTTCTTGACATCGAAGAATTGGATTTCTTCCTTGAAACCCTACGTTTCAGAGGAGTAAAAGGAACTACAGGAACTGCTGCCAGCTTCCTTGAGCTTTTCAACGGAGATTATTCTAAAGTAAAACATTTAGATAAAGAACTTTCAAAAAGATTCGGTTTCGAAAAAGTGTTCGGAGTTTCCGGACAGACTTACGATAGAAAAATTGATGCGAAAGTTGTCGCTTTATTAGGAAATATTGCACAATCTGCACATAAATTTACAAACGATTTACGCCTACTTCAAAACCTTAAGGAGATTGAAGAGCCATTCGAGAAAAACCAGATCGGTTCATCGGCAATGGCTTACAAGCGTAACCCAATGAGAAGCGAGAGAATCGGAGCGTTGGCAAAATATGTAATGTCTCTTACAACAAGTTCTGCAATGGTAGCTTCTACACAATGGTTTGAAAGAACATTGGATGACTCTGCGAACAAGAGATTAACAATTCCACAGGCATTTTTAGCAGTTGATGCTATTCTATTGATCTGGAACAACATCATGAACGGAATCGTTGTTTATCCAAACAGAATCAACAAACATATTATGGAGGAACTTCCTTTCATGGCAACAGAATACATCATCATGGAAGAAGTAAAAGCTGGTGGTGACCGTCAGGAAATCCACGAAGTGATCAGAGTTCACTCTATGGAAGCTTCCAAGAAAGTGAAAGAGGAAGGAAAAGAAAACGACCTTATCGAAAGAATCTTAAACGATGATTCTTTAAAACTGGACAAATCAAAACTGAAAGAAGTTTTAGATCCTAAAAACTTTATTGGTTTCGCGCCGATCCAGACGGAAGAATTCATCAAAAATGAAGTACAGCCGATTATAGACCAAAACAAAGACTTAATAGGATTGGAAGCTGATCTTAAAGTATAAAACAATATGCAGTCTTTTGGGCTGCATATTTTATTTCCAACCCCGTTTATGAAAAAACTACTGGTAGCCATTTTATTAACACCAATTATTTCCTTTTCTCAAAGTAAGGTGGATTTACATTATTTTAAATCCAAAGATTCTTTAGTTGGAGTAAAAGATAAAGCAGGGAAAATAATTGTTCCGGCGCAGTTCAAAATCTTTTCATTCCTTAAAGACGGAGATCCTGTAGAAGGAGAAACTATTCTTTTTGATGGTAGTAAAGAAGGTGAGAAACCGGAAAAAAATGCATGGGGATATGTGTACGACAGAGAAGGGAAATTTCTGTATCAACCTTTTCTTTATGATAATGGCGCAGATTATTTCTCTGAAGGAGTAAGAAGATTGGTTGAAAATGGTAGAGTAGGATTTGCAGACCGAAACGGGAATACTGTTATTGGAGCTGAGCATGACTTTGCATTTCCTTTTAATTACGGATACGCCACCTTTTGTGACGGCTGTGACTGGGAAAAAACAAATGACGAGCACAGATCTATCGTAGGTGGAAAATGGGGTGTGATGAACGTCAAAGGACAAACTGTTCAGCCATTGGCGAAACCAACAGAGCAGGATGTTGAAATAGACGGGAAATACTACCCGAATCCGTTTCAATACAATGAAAAAGACAAGGATATCCTTCAGTTCTTTGAAAAACAGAAGAAAAAACTTTCAGATCTTTATTATGTAAATTTTTACAATAAACTGTCTGAAAAAGAAAAGAATCTGTTTTTTGAAATCGTAGAGAGGCCAAAAGAAAACTTTCCCTATTATCAGGTGAATACTTATAATTGGAGAAAAAAGGATTTGGATATGCTGTACCGTTTCAAATTCCTGGTTTCAGAAGATGGAAAAAAAAATTATGCAATAGGAGATTTTAATGAAAAGAAGATTCCTTTTGAAAACTGGTTAAAGGAAGAAATAGAAAGTGCAGAAGATTTTCAGAGAAAGCATAAGGATAACCCTAATAAATTCATAAACAAATAGCAGAACTTACTTAGCAGATGACAAAACATATAATAGTATTGATGTTGGCTTTGGGATTTGTGAAAAATTATGCACAAACAGATAAAGCAGTTTATTCAGTCATAGATGCAGCTGCTAAGAAAGTTGCAGAAGAATCAAAAGCATACTCTGTTTCTGTCGGAATTATAAAAGATGGAAAAATCTATACCAGACACTTTGGAGAAATAGACAAAGGAAAAGGGAATAAAGCGGATGATAATACTTATTTTGCTATAGCTTCCATTACCAAACTTTTTACAGGGCAATTGCTGGCACAGGCAGTCCTGGATGGGAAAGTAAGCCTTGATGATGATGTACGCAAGTATCTGAAAGAACCTTATCCCAACTTAGAATACAATGGTGTTCCCATAAAAGTCAGGAATGTAATTTCTTATGAAACCGCCTTACCTAGAAATCTCCCTATTGATGATGAGCTGAGAAAAAACATGACAGATGAAACAGCTTTTCTATACGAAAAGCTTAATGACGGATATACAAAAGAAGACTTTAAAAAAGAGCTGGCTGCTGTAAAATTAGATGCACAACCAGGTACAAAATATAAATACAGCAATACAAGTCTGGAATTAACCGGTCTTATGCTGGAAAATATTTATGGGAAAAGTTATGAAACCCTTTTGAAAGAAAATATCTTTTCAAAAAATGGAATGAACCATACCAAACTGGAGCTTGATAAAAATGAAATTCAGGCTAATGGATATCATGAGAATTATCGTTTAATGCCCGTTTCACGAAGCCTTCTGTGGGGTTCAGGGGGGGCGAAAACCGAATCTACAATGGGTGATATGGTGAAGTTTTTAAAAGAAGAACTCGATTTACAAAACAAAACGGTACAGGAATCTCAAAGAAATATTGAAAATAGTAAAGAAGCCTGGTATGGATATTTTTGGGACAGATATTGCATTACCGAACATGGTAAAAGAGGTTTTAAGCATGGTGGATCTTATGGGATAAATAGCCTGTTTACAGTGTTTCCAGAATTGAATATTGGAGTATGCATCATTGTAAACATTAATGGACCTGAAACATTTTCCGCACTTTATAATGGTACAACAAGTTTGGTAGCTGATCTTGTTTCCACTTCAGATAAAAAGCAGGTGTATGGATATTCCATAAAGAAGGATAAAATCGTTTTTTCTTACGCACATCCGAAAAATATGAATGGAAACCTTATTAATACCATGGCTGTAGCAGGAAGTTTCAATAACTGGGATGCAGAGAATAAAGAATATCAGATGATAAAGAAGGGTAAAAACCTTTATGAATTGGAAGTTCCTGTCTCTCGATTTGAAAAAGGAAAGTCCTATTCCTTTAAGTTTGTACTGAATAAAGAAGAATGGATTGGAGCTTCTAAAAATGCATCCAATAATGACGGTACCAAAGATAATAATCTGACATTGCTATTATAAGAAAAAGATAGAAGAAAAAGAAAGTAAAAGAGTAAATTTGCACTCAATAGTATAGGGAGATAAATAACACCAAAAAGAGTAGCCAATGTGGATGGAAAAGAAGATAAAAACTGACACTGGTACTCTGAAAAATATCTGAAGAATGATGTAACCTGATTCTGTCTTTATTAATTTGAGATTGTCGCATCAGCGATGTGACAATTATAGAAGGATTTTTTTAATGCTTTCCTCTGTTTCTGAAGATGGTTGTCATGCAATGGATATAAAAAATGAAAATAAAAAATAAATCTAATATTAAAAATCTGACATCTAATGTCTAATAACAAAAGAATTTTCGTAGAAAAAAGAGGAATTTTCGATGTTGAAAGTCCAAAAATTTTTGATGAAGTAAAAGCGGTTGTCCCGGCAGTTCAAAGCGTGAAAGTATACAATGTATATGATATTTTCAACCTGAATGACGGAGAATTTGAAAAAGTGGTGAACAATACTTTCGTTGACCCTGTTACTGATATTTTACACACAGAAAACCCTGCAAAAGCTATTCATTTCGGAATGGAATTTTTGCCTGGTCAGTATGATCAGAGAGCAGATTCTGCACAACAGTGTATCGCTTTGCTGACAGAAAATGAAAAATCAAAAGTAAGAAGTGGAAAGCTGATCGAATTTGAAGGAGTTTCTGAATCAGATCTGGTTAAAATCAAAGACCTTCTGATCAACAAAGTAGAATCTCAGGAAAAAGACTTATCAATTCTGGATATTCCTGCAGAAGAAGCACCGTCAAAAGTAATCATCCATGAAAACTTCATCAATTTCAATGATGCGGAACTTGAAAATTTCTACAATAATCATGGTTTTGCATTAGGATTAGACGACTTGAAATTCATTCAGGATTACTTCAAAACTGAAGAGAGAAATCCTACGGAAACAGAATTAAAAGTATTAGACACGTATTGGAGCGACCACTGCCGTCACACCACTTTCGAAACACAGTTGTCAGACATTCAGTTTGAAGGTCAGTTCAAACACACATTGGAAACGATCTTCAATGATTATATCGAAAAAAGAAAATTCTTAGGCCGTGAGCTGAAGCCCATTTCATTAATGGATCTGGCAACAGTATGCGGTAAATATTTCCATAAGACAGGAAAACTGGATAATCTTGTTATTTCTGACGAGATCAATGCATGTACCATTCAGATTGAAGCAGAATACGACGGTAAAAAAGAGCCTTGGTATTTATTATTCAAAAATGAAACGCATAACCACCCAACAGAAATTGAACCTTTCGGAGGAGCATCCACTTGTTTGGGAGGTGCGATCAGAGACCCGTTATCCGGAAGATCTTTCGTTTTCCAGGCGATGAGATTAACAGGTGCCGCAGATGTTTTAGAATCTGTTGACAAAACTTTACCAGGAAAATTGCCTCAGAAAACCATTACAAAACAGGCTGCCAACGGATATTCATCTTATGGTAACCAGATTGGTCTTGCGACTACAATGGTTTCTGAAATCTATGACGAAGGCTACAAAGCCAAAAGAATGGAAGTAGGTTTCGTTACCGGAGCAGTTCCTGTAGACTGGGTAAGACGTGAGAAGCCTGAAAATGGGGACTCAATCATTATCTTAGGAGGAGCAACAGGCCGTGACGGAGTAGGAGGAGCAAGCGGAAGTTCAAAAGAACAGGACGAGACTTCAATCCATACCATGAGTTCTGAAGTTCAGAAAGGAAATGCGGTGGAAGAGCGTAAAATCCAGAGACTATTCAGAAATCCTGAAGTAACGAAGCTGATCAAAAAATCAAACGACTTCGGAGCAGGAGGAGTTTCTGTAGCAATTGGTGAAATTGCAGACTCTTTAGAAGTAAACCTGGATGTATTACCATTAAAATATGAAGGATTAAACGGAACCGAGCTGGCTATTTCTGAGTCTCAGGAAAGAATGGCTGTGGTAGTAGATCCTCAGGATAAAGAAAAATTCATCAAATTCTGTGAAGCTGAAAACATTGTTGCCGTAGAAGTAGCAAAAGTGACAGATTCCGGAAGAATGCAGATGTTCTGGAAAGGAGACAAAATTGTAGACCTTTCAAGAGCTTTCTTAGATACCAACGGATGTTCAAAATCTCAGGAAGTGAAAATCACTCACCTTGAAGAAGTAAAAGAAGAAACAAAAGCTTTCACAGCAGAAAACTTCCTGAATATCTTAAAAGATAAAAACGTAGCTTCCCAGAAAGGATTGCTTGAAATGTTCGACTCTTCAATTGGAGCAACAACAGTAGCAATGCCTTTAGGTGGAAAATATCAGCAAACCTTAATGGAAGGAAGTGTGCAGACACTACCAGTTTTAGGAGCAAAAGACATTAAAACCGTTTCTCTGGCAAGCTGGGGATTCGATGCTGAAATCTCAAAACAAAACTCACTGTTAGGATCATCTTATGCTGTAGTAGAGAGTGTTGCAAAGATTGTAGCGATGGGAGGTGATTATAAAAACATCAGACTTAGCTTCCAGGAATACTTCGAAAAATTAGGACAAAATCCTGAAAAATGGGGGAAACCTTTAGCTTCACTTTTAGGAGCTTATGATGCACAGATCAATTTAGGTCTTGCAGCGATCGGAGGGAAAGATTCGATGAGTGGAACCTATCAGGATCTGAATGTTCCGCCAACCCTGATTTCCTTTGCATGTGCTAACGGGGACAAAGAAAATATCATCTCTCCTGAATTGAAAAATGCAGGAAACAAATTATATTTCTTCAATCATACTGCTCAGGAGAGCGGACTTCCAAACTATACTGCTTTAAAAGAAATTTTTGAATTCATTTTCGAAAACATCAAAGCAGGAAAAATTGTTTCTGTGAAAACAGTGAAAGAAGGAGGTCTTGCCGTAGCTTTAGCCAAAATGAGCTTCGGAAACAGATTAGGTGCAGAAATCACTGCTGACGAAACTGTTTTATTGGCGAAAAATATCGGTAGCTTGATTATTGAAGCCAACGAAGAACTAAGCTCTGTAAATCTTCAGTTGATTGGAAATGTAATTGAGGATGAAATTTTGATCATCAATAATTTCAAATTTCAAATTTCAAATCTCGAATCCAGTTTTACTGGTACATTCGAAAACCTTTTCCCGACAGTAGAAAAAGAAAAGATTACGGTTGAAATTGATGCAAAACACAACTCTGTCAACCCAAGAAATATCATCATTAAAAAACACGGAATTGCACAGCCGAAAGTTTTTGCTCCGGTATTCCCGGGAACTAACTGTGAGTATGACACGCTGAATGCATTCCAGAAAGAAGGCGCTGTAGTAAGCAGCTTACCTTTAATCAATATCAATCACCAGTTACTGGATGAAAGCATTGATGCATGGGTAGAAGAGATCAGAACTTCCCAGATTCTGGCATTCTCCGGAGGTTTCTCCGCAGGAGACGAGCCGGATGGTTCTGCAAAATTCATTGTTAACGTTCTGAAAAACGAGAAGATGAAAAATGCAGTACACGAATTATTAGACAGAGACGGGATGATCATCGGGATCTGTAACGGATTCCAGGCATTGGTGAAATCAGGATTACTACCGTACGGAAGAATCAAGGATCTTGATGAAAATTCTCCAACGTTAGCTCACAATGCCATCAGAAGACACATCTCTCAGATGGTTACCGTAAAAGTAGTGAATGACGAAAGCCCTTGGTTAAAAGGAATGAAAGGACAAACTTTCACCATCCCGATTTCCCACGGAGAAGGACGTTTCATGGCTTCAGAAGAAGAAATCAGGAAATTGTATGAAAACGGACAGATTGCCACCCAATACATTGATCTTGATGAAAACATTGCTCACGGAATGCCGTTCAACCCGAATAACTCATTATTCGGAATCGAAGGAGTTACCAGTCCATGTGGAAAGATCTACGGAAGAATGGGACACCCGGAACGTTTTGCTGAAGGTCTCATGAAGAACATACCAACCGCGAATTATCACAATATATTCAAAAACGGTGTTGAATACTTCAAATAATAATACAAGAAAAATGATCGTCATCCATGGCGGTCATTTTTCGTCTTTAGGAGGTTTCTATGAAGAAGTTTCCAATGTTCTGATGAAAGATGTGGATTGGAAAGTAGGAACGTTGGATGGTTTCGATGATATTCTCTACGGAGGTTTCGGAGTATTTGAAAACAAAGAAGAAATTGAAATCATCTGGAAAGAATCACAGAAATCAAAAGAAGATCTGGGCTTTACTGCCACCCGTGAATTCTATGAAAATAAAATCAGAGAGGGAAAACCTTTCAACATAGAATTAATTCAGCAGAAATTAGACGAATTGATTGAAGGAAAAGGACAAACGCTTTTTGAAATCCTGATTGAAATTATAGAATCACATACGAATATTACGCTGAAACTGGAATGATGAGTAATGAGTAATGAGTGGAGATTTTTAAATGTTGATATTTTACAGCTAGCTTCATCAATCAACTTGTTGATTCATTCTTTGCTTCCTTGAATCAACATACTCACAATAAAACCTTTGCGTCAAAAAAAGAATACATTATTTAACCATTAAGAAGAATAAAGATTGTAATAAAAGTTAAGATTCATCAATGATGAATAAGGTAGGCTGCTTCATAATAGCTTTAGCTTTTATCTTAATCAAAAACCTTATTGGTTCAAATCACTTTGTTTAACTAGAGTATAAATTGACCTATTGCTGAGTGAAACGTCCCTTGCGAACGAAAAAATAAAATTAATATAAATACTTTGCACCTTTTGCGTTAAAACTATGCAAGTTGAGAGATAGTAATAATTTTTCTTTCTATTTTTACTTCAACAAAAAGGAAACAATAGAAGTTGAATGAAGAAAATTATGTACGGGCTGTTCTTCGGTGACAGCATTACCTATGGAGAATATGACGGCGTTTTTGGAGGTTGGGTAGATATTCTGAAAAGATATGCCCTGCAGAAATTTCATGAAGGAAACGGAGATGAACTGATCCTGTTCAATCTTGGAATAGGAGGAGAAACCACAGAAGGATTACTGAAAAGAATGCCTCACGAATTAAAAGCAAGAAATTCAGCTGATGGAAATATTGTTTTTCTAAGTTACGGAGCCAATGATCTTGCGGTAAAAGATGGAGCACAGGTCGTAGATCCTGAAAAATTTAAAAATAATATTAAAGAAGCTGTAGCACATGCCAGACAGTTTTCCAATGAGATTTATCTAGTAAGTATTCTCCCTTTTTCTCAAGAGATAGATGGAGTAGTGGTAAGCTCCGGGAAAAAGAGAATCAATGAAGATGTAGTGCTTTATAATCAGATTCTGAAAGATATTGCAGCTGAAGACTCATTGGGATATATTGATTTTTATTCTGCTTTTCTGATGGATAAAGAGATTCTGCTTTCCGCAGACGGTGTACACCCCAACGAAAAAGGCTATGGAATGATGGCCGAAATCGCAATTCCAATCATTGAAAAATATTTATAATGCCTAATTTATTTTCTTACGGAACCCTGCAGAAAGAGCAGGTTCAAATGGAAACCTTCGGAAGACATTTGCAGGGTGAAAAAGACACTTTATCAGGCTACAAATTAAGTATGCTTGAAATTACAGATCCTGAAGTCCTTCGGAAAAGTGGTCAGCAATACCATCCCGTACTTGAATTTTCAGGAAATGATAATGATGAGGTAGAAGGAGTGCTTTTTGAGGTGACAGAAGAAGAAATCCTTCAGGCAGATGAATACGAAGTGGATGATTACAAAAGAATCGAAACCGTTTTTAAATCTGGAAAAAAAGGGTTTATATATGTCGGGAAATAGTCATTCCGAGCAAAGCGAAGCAATCTCAAATAAGAGTTAGAAATATGACTCAAATGATTTTATGAGGGATATAATTCCAACGGTCTCTTTGTCATTCCGAGCAAAGCAAGGAATCTACGCTTGAATGTTCTCTCGCAGATTTCGCTAATATGACCAATTTAATATTCAATAGAAGTGGGCTTTAGCCCACTTATCTTATAAATAAATCCATTGGCTTTAGCCCAAATTTAAAAAAACTACTGACATACCCTTGTCACAACCTGTCCTTATATTTGTACTACAACAAAAATCAAGAAATGAATAACGTGAAAGTGGAACCTTTTAAGGTTATCGGTATTTCAGTAAGAACTACCAATGAAAACGGACAGGCAGGAAAAGATATTCCGGTATTATGGGAAAAAATGATCAGCGGGAATATTATCAATTCAATTCCAAATAAAATAGACAATACCATTTATTCTATCTACACGGATTACGAAAAAGACCACACAAAGCCTTATACAACAGTGCTAGGATGTAAAGTAGAAAACCTTAACTATATTCCGGAAGGAATGACAGGTTATTCTTTTGATGGCGGAGATTATCTGAAATTTACTACAAAAGGAGATCTTTCAAAAGACTTAGTAATCAATGAATGGTTAAAAATCTGGAATATGGACTTGGACAGAATATTTACTGCCGATTTTGAAGTGTATGGAGAAAAAGCACAAAATCCGTCAGACGCAGAAATTGACATTTTCATCGCTGTGAAATAAAAGATGAAAAAATAAAATATCTCTAATCTTCACAAATTTAGAACCGAAGGACTAAACAGTCCCCTCCTCCGGAGGGTGTCAAAAATTATTTGAATTTTTGACGGGGTGCTCTAAAACTCCCAGCTCCCAGCTTCTTTTCTTTCTTCCAGCTCAGCTGAAAACATATTTCCCATACACCAGAATCCCAACAATCACCGATGCAATAGCCGTAAGAACTACAGCACCCGCTGCAATGTCTTTAATAAACCCAATTCTTTTGTCGAAATCAGGTTGAACGATATCACAGATCTTTTCAATAGCAGTATTGAAAATTTCAGCACTTAGGACAGCAAATGAGGCCATAAGAACTAATGCTGCATCCGTATAACTTAAATCGAAATAAAAAATAAAGAAAAGGTTGATGAAGAATATCAGAAGCTCAATCTGGAAATTTCGTTCCGTCTTTATCATCATGAAAACACCCCGGAAAGCAATGAGAAAACTTTTATGGATAGGAGGTTTTTGCATGATTTTGAACTTTTAACACAAAGATAGTCTTTGTATTTTGATAAAAAAATGAATCTCTGAAGAAATACAGGCATAATGTCAAGGCTCAAAACAAATTAAGGATCTTTGTGAAAAACTCCTCCATATTATTCTTTTCTTTGTTGTATCTATTTATTATATTTGTAGAAACTTATTTTATAAATCTATGAAATTTATTATTTCAAGTGGTGAACTGCAGAAGGCTTTGCAAACTGTAAGTGGCGTAATATCAAGCTCTCAATCGAGACCGATTTTAGAAAACTATCTTTTTGAATTAGACGGAAATAATGTTACCATTACAGCATCTGACGGCGAGACAACTCTTGTTACTTCTCTAGAAGTAAAGTCTGATGATACAGGTAAATTTGCTGTTCCTGCTAAAATT
This sequence comes from Chryseobacterium sp. FG46, assembly GCF_057809135.1. NCBI lineage: Bacteria > Pseudomonadati > Bacteroidota > Flavobacteriia > Flavobacteriales > Weeksellaceae > Chryseobacterium > Chryseobacterium sp. FG46. Next base: position 293,282 of record NZ_JBMDJJ010000002.1, read on the forward strand.
TTTCAGGATTTTATCAAGACATATGGTGAACAGCCTCTCACATTTGTTGTAAAAGACAATGCCGAAGGTACTGGAAGCCAGCTTGAGATTTTAGATGAAAAAGATAATTTCGCAGTAGCATTAGACAATGCTGATGACTATCCTGAATTGCCTGAATTCGACGCTTCCCAAAGTGTAACAATGCCGGCAGGAGTTTTGTCTGAAGCGTTGACAAACACACTATTCGCTACAAGTAACGACTCCCTTCGTCCGGTAATGACAGGAGTTCTTTTCCAGTTTGGAGAAAACGAAACCAATTTCGTTTCTACAGACTCCCACAGATTGGTGGTGTACAAAAGAGCAGACCTTATGAATGCCGAGCCGATGGAGTTTATCATGCCTAAAAAGCCTCTTAACATTTTCAAAAATATTCTGGCAAGTTCCAACGAAGACGTTACCATCGACTTCAATGAGAATATGGCTAAATTTACTTTTGGTAAGCATATCTGGATCTGCAGACTGATAGACGGAAAATATCCGAACTATACAGCGGTAATTCCAAAAGAAAACCCGAATGTATTAACCATCAACAGAAATCTATTGTTAGGAGCTATTAAAAGAGCATCTATCATGTCTAATAAATCTACCAACCAGGTTAGATTCAAGCTTTCCGGTAATATTCTTCACCTTCATGCAGAAGATACTGAATATGCAAACAAAGCAGACATGCAGATCCCTTGCGACTACAACGGAGAAGATATCAATATCGGATTCAGTTCAAAATTCTTAACGGAAATGCTGACGATCTTAGGATCAGATGATATCACGATGAAAATGTCTCAACCTAATAGACCAGGGATCATTGAGCCTCTTGACGGTCTTGAAGAAAATGAAAATATCTTAATGTTGTCAATGCCGGTAATCGGATTGTAACATTAACATAACATATACAAAAAAGCCGGAATTTTCCGGCTTTTTTGTAATTCTACCATCCGACTCATAGTTGTAAATATCTGAATCGACTTAGGAATCAGGAGCGTTAAGAAAATTTGAATGTAATCCGTCAAAAAATGTCCTCTGTCTGAGCATTGGACGAGACTTTGAACCGAAGAAGAACCAAATGATCCATGCGAGTTTGGAAATTTTAGGAATACATTCCAATTTTTAGCGGATGATTCCCGTCTTGAACTTTTGTATACTTTTGCTTCAAGGTAAAAGTATAATAAGAAAAAAATGTTGATACAATTGTGAATCATTAGCGTCATTAGTGTTTAAATTAACTCATCATGGAAATAAAAATACAGTCTTATCATACCTCAGATTTTCCCTCAGAATTGACTACGGAAAACTACAGTGTCATTCTGTGGAAAGGAGCTGGTATTTTTTCTGTAGATGCTATTAATTATTCTTATGGCGGATATAATATTCTGTTTCTTTCTCCTTATCAGAAGTTGAAACTGGCTTCGGAATCGGAGGAAAACATCCATATACTTTTCTTTCATGGGGATTATTATTGTATAGAGTATCACAAGGAAGAAGTGGCATGCAACGGGCTTCTCTTCAATAATATTTATCTGAATCCTGGAGTTGGGTTGTCAGAGAAAAACTACCATTATATTCTTGAACTTTTTAATCATATCAAAAAAGAAGAATCTGAGAAACATCCTTTTTCTGAATCCATTATCAAGACTTATATCCAGTTAATTCTGGCTATTGGAAGCAAACAGAAAAGCACTATTGAAAATACCTTGGTTTCTAGCGAAAAGCTTCCCAATAAAAATGCGGCAGAATTTCAGAAACTGCTGGAATCCCATTTTAAAGATGAAAAAGAACTGTCATTTTACAGTGATAAACTGAGCATTACAAATAATACCTTAAGCAAGGCAGTAAAGAAAGAATTTGCCAAAACACCCACACAGCTTATCAATGAGAGAATCATTCTTGAATCTAAGAAACTGCTTCATTTAACCTATCGGTCTGTCAAGGAAATTGCCTCAGAACTGGGATTTGCAGATGAATTCTACTTCAGCAGGTATTTCAAAAAAGCGGTAGGGTGTTCTCCAAAAAATTACAGAGAAAAAGTAGGGATCTCTGTAGTGGCGAAAATGTCCATGTAATGTCCTGAAATATCTATGTTGGCGCTGTAACCATGTGAATACCTTTGGTGAAAAATAAATCACATGAAAAACAACAGACTTTACCAGCACCTCTTGCAACTGGATGCCTATCTTTTCAACTTTCTCAGAATTTCAATTTTCATCGTTATGGCCTGGATTGGAGGCCTGAAGGTATTTCATTACGAAGCCGACGGAATTGTCCCTTTCGTTGCCAATAGCCCTTTGATGAGTTTTTTCTACAAAAATGCAGATCATAAAGTTTTCAATGAAGATAAAAAGCTTGTTGCAGAATATACTCTGTATAAAAATCCGGAAGGAAAAGTGGTTCAGAAAAATATTGACTGGCATCAGGAAAACGGAACATATGTCTTTTCCTACGGTTTAGGGATAATGATCGTTGTAATAGGAGTTATGGTATTACTGGGGATTTGGTTTCCTAAAATCGGAGCTGTTGGAGGTGCTTTAACATTTTTAATGTCATTCGTCACGCTATCATTCCTGATAACAACGCCGGAAGTATATGTACCCCATCTTGGTGGAGATTATGCAACACCTCAGTCTGGGTTTCCATATCTGTCAGGAGCAGGACGTTTGGTTTTGAAAGATATTATCATGATGGCCGGAGGGTTGGTGTTATTTTCAGACAGCCTGAAGAAGGCAGTAAGACCGTTGAGGCATTAGATTCCCAAATCAGCAGCTGAAAGATTAACGAAAATTTATTATCTTAAAATCGCTTCTAAATTTCTCTATTTCTCAAAAAAACACGACATTTGTAGCTCGAAAAATCATACCGGAATAAGGCGTGGAATTTCAAATAAAAGTTTCAAAATAGAACAGGTGAAATCTTAAAACTCATCTGACGAATTAAATAAGTAGATAGATTAACAAATGAAAATATCAAACAACTGGCTGAAGGACTTTGTAAAAACGGAATCAAAAACTGAAAGAATCGGTGAATTCCTTACAGATATTGGTCTTGAGGTTGAAGGGATAGATAAATTTGAAAGTGTAAGAGGCAGCCTGGAAGGAATTATTGTAGGTAAAGTTTTAACTTGCGAAAAACATCCTAATGCTGACAAACTGAAGAAGACAACTGTAGACATAGGAAACGGAAAGGTGTTGAACATTGTTTGCGGAGCTCCTAATGTAGAAGCTGGACAAACTGTTCCGGTAGCCGTTGTCGGAACTAAAATCTATGACAAAACAGGAAACTTTTTTGAAATTAAAGAAGCCAAAATCAGAGGAGAGGTTTCTCAGGGAATGATCTGTGCAGAAGATGAACTAGGTCTTAGTGAAGATCACGGAGGAATCATGGTACTGGATGAAACCCAATATGAAGTAGGAAAAAATTTTGCTGACTATTTTGAACTTACCAATGATGAAGTATTTGAAATCGGATTAACGCCGAACAGAACAGATGCTATGTCTCACTATGGTGTTGCCAGAGATTTACATGCCTATCTTTCTACAAACCAATTGAAGTCACAATTTAATAAAGTAGCTTCTGAAGTTTTGAATAACGAGGGAACTCATGATTTTAAACTCGAAATTGAAGATGCAGAATTGTGTCCAAGATATATCGGAGCTGTGATTGAAGATGTAAAAGTTGCAGAATCACCATCCTGGTTAAAAGACAGACTGAAAGCGATCGGATTAAGCCCGATCAATAATGTTGTAGATATTACGAATTATATTCTTCACGGATACGGACAGCCGCTTCACGCATTTGATGCAGATAAAATTGCAGATAAGAAAGTGAAAGTTGGTGTGGTAAAACCGGGAACGAAATTTACGACTTTAGATGGTGTTGAAAGAACATTGAATGGTTCTGAAATCATGATCAAAGACGGTAAAGATAAGCCAATGTGTATTGCAGGAGTATTCGGAGGTGAGAACTCAGGAGTATCTGAAACTACAAAAACAATATTCCTTGAAAGTGCTTACTTCAACCCGGTTGCTGTAAGAAAAGGAGCTAAAGCGCACAGCTTGAATACCGATGCTTCTTTCAGATTTGAAAGAGGAGTAGACCCGAATCTTACAAGAACAGCGATCACTCATGCTATCAAAATGATTCAGGAAATTGCTGAAGGAAAATTAATAGGGGAGTTACTGGAGGAATATCCTAAGAAAATAGAGGACAACTATGTGATCCTTAGATTCTCTAAAATTGAGCAGATTTTAGGCACAAAAATTCACAGAGAGAAAGTAAAAGAAATCTTAAAAGCATTGGAAATTCAGGTTTTAAATGAAATTCCAAACGGTTTTGAAATCTCTGTTCCTGCTTACAGAGCAGATGTAACAAGAGAAATTGATGTGATTGAAGAGATCTTAAGAATCTACGGATACAATAAAATTGATGCTCCACAGAAGTTTTCATTTACGCCGGTTAAACTGAGTACTAACGATCAGGATGAGCTGGAAAACAGCTGGGCAAGAACTTTACAGGGGCTTGGTTTCAATGAAGTGATGAACAACTCATTAACTTCTGTAAAAGATGAAACAGATGCTGTAAAGCTATTGAATCCTTTAAGCGGTGATCTGGCATTCATGAGAAAGTCTTTATTAGAAGGACTTCTTCAGAATACAGTATACAATATCAACAGAAAGAATCAGGATATCAAGTTCTTCGAATCAGGAAAAATTTATCACAAAAAAGATAAATACGAAGAAAGAAAACAATTAGCTTTATTGGTTTCAGGAAGAGATGTTGCCGAAAACTGGCTTCAGCCAAAATCTGCGGTAAGCTTCTATAATCTTAAAGCCTATGTAAAAGTTTTATTGGAAAGACTTGCTGTCGATTATAAAGAAGTTGCTTTGTCTGATGAAAGATTCTCTGATGCACTGGCATATGAAGTTGATGGTAAAGCATTGGTGAGAATTGGAAAAGTATCTCCGGCTTTATTAAAAGACTTTGATATTGATCAGGAATGTTTCTATGCAGAAATTGAACTGGAATATGCTCAGGAACTTCGTTCTAAAAATCAATTGAAATTCAAAGACATTCCGAAATTCAATAAAATAAGAAGAGACTTAGCTTTACTGATTGATAAAACGGTAAACTATCAGGACTTATATCAGGCGGCTAAAAAGAACAAATCTCCATTCATTAAGAATATTAATCTGTTCGATGTGTATGAAGGTAAAAATCTTCCTGAAGGTAAAAAATCTTATGCAATGAGTTTTGAGCTGTTAAATGAAGAAAAAACTCTTGAAGAAAAAGAGATTACAGAAGTAATGGATTCTCTGATCAAAGCTTTCCAGAAAGAATTCAACGCGGAGTTGAGATCTTAATATTTGAAAATACATTTTATTAATAATAGGAACGGACTTTTTTAAGTCCGTTTTTTTGTTTTATTGCTTTGTTGTCAGGCTTGGGTTAAAGCCATTGGTATGTTTGTGTTTTAAACAAACGGGCTGAAGCCCGTTCATATTGAATCGCATTAGTGATATTAGTGAAAATATTAGTGTTATTCGTGTTAAAATGGAAATCTTGTATAAAAACAATCTATCCACAGTCTTTGTCACTCCGTAGGAGTCTCACTATATTTTATAAACCAATTATAGTATAGATTCCTTGCTTTGCTCGGAATGACAAGGGGATAGTATTAAAATTTTATCGGAGATAAAATCTTTGGGTCTTAAACCTGCTGCATATTAAGAAATTTGCGTCTTTGCGTTTTCCAACTTATGACCGTATAATAAGATCTTTTGCCCGGAAAATTATTCAAAATATCAACTGTTAAAGAATAATAAAATTCATGGTAACCCGTTTAAATAATATAATTTCCGTAAATTTGGGTTAATTCAAAAAGAAAAAAATGAAAAATCTTTTTTTAAGTATATGTACAGCTGCAGTTTTGGCTTCATGTGGATCTATGACAAGCCCGTCTGCATCTAAAGTGGGAAAAGCTCAGCCTGCTCTTGCCAGCACAAAATGGACTTTGGCTGAAACGGTAAAAGGTAAAGTTCCAACATTGAATATTGAAGGAGAAAAGATCACTGGAAATGCAGGATGTAATAACTATTTCGGAACGGCTACAATTGATCCGTCTACAGGAAGTTTTACAGCCGGACAAATGGGATCCACAAAAATGATGTGCAGCAACATCGGAGTAGAGCAGAATTTTATGGATATGATGGGAAAAGCTAATAAATATGTGGTTTCCGGAAATACTTTAGAATTGTACAAAGACAATCTTTTACTATTGAAATTTACTAAATCAGAATAAAAAAACAAAAGGAACTCTATTGAGTTCCTTTTTTATGTTTAGAGTGTTATTAATCTTCCTCTTCTTCGTCGTACTTAGCCAACTCTTCATCGCACCATTTGAACGCTGCTTCAACTACTTTAGTAGCCTCGTCTGCCATCGTTTCTTCATCATCACCTTCAAGATCATCTAACCACTCAACTTCTTCTTCCTCAACGTTTAAGATAAATCTTGGATATTCTGTATGAACCACGAATAGATCCTCTGGAAATTCCGAATTATCTGCTAATAAAAACTTTGGTAATTTCATTTTTTTAATGTTTTAACTTTCTCAAAGATAATTAAAATTATTGATTTAAGATGACTTCAAAAACATTTTTGAAACTTTTTCAGCTTTTTTGCTTTCAGAATAATCATAGAACCCTTCTCCTGATTTTACACCCAGTTTTCCGGCTGTCACCATATTGACAAGCAATGGGTTCGGAGCGTACTTAGGATTTTTGAAACCGTCATACATAACGTTCAGAATAGCAAGACATACATCAAGACCAATAAAGTCTGCCAGCTGAAGCGGACCCATTGGGTGAGCCATCCCCAGTTTCATTACCGTATCAATTTCTTCTACACCAGCCACTCCGTTGTAAAGTGTCTCGATAGATTCGTTAATCATTGGCATTAAAATTCTGTTCGCCACAAAACCAGGATAGTCATTCACCTCTACAGGAACTTTACCCAAAGTTTTACTCATTTCATAAATGGCATCAAAAGTCTCTTTAGACGTAGAATATCCTTTGATGATTTCTACCAGTTTCATAATAGGAACCGGGTTCATGAAGTGCATACCGATTACTTTATCAGCTCTTTTAGTAGCTGCAGCAATTTTTGTGATAGAAATAGAAGAAGTATTGGTTGCAAGGATACAGTTGGCAGGAGCCAGCTCATCCATCTGACCGAAGATCTTCAGTTTAAGATCAAGGTTTTCAGTAGCAGCTTCTACAATAAGATCAGCAGATCCTGCAGCATCGTTCAATGCTGTGAAAGTAGTGATGTTGCCTAAAGTTTCAGCTTTTTGCTCCTCTGTAAGATTTCCTTTTGCAATGATTCTGTCAAGATTGGTAGTAATGGTTTTTAAACCTCTGTCCAAAGCTTCCTGGGATACGTCTACAAGATTTACTTTGAAACCGCTTTGTGCGAAAGTATGTGCAATACCATTCCCCATGGTTCCCGCTCCGATAACTACAATGTTTTTGATCATTTTTCCTTTATTTTTTATAGATAGTTAAATTTTTTACCTCCGTAAGGTCAGATTGTGTGACAACAGCTGTTGAATCAAAAGAAACATTTCCTACACTCTGACTTTTTTTACTGTTGTTCTGGTTGGAAACAGTAGCCGTTAAACCTCTTATCAGTCGTTTTTTTTGATTCTTTGTAAGAAAGTCGGTGCCAACATATAATGTATATTCACCTTCTTTTCCCATCCCTTTTTGGATCAGGACTTCCAGGCTTTTTATCTGGCTTTTATTTTTGAATTCTTTCAGAAAGCTCATCACAGGCTTATCAGATGCAGGGCCACAGCATACACTTCCGTAGCTGATCTCTAAATAATTCTGATTCTTCTGCGAATAAAAGAATGTAAAAGCAAAAAGAGCCGTTGTTATTATTATTTTTTTCATGTTAAATCGCTTTAAAAATAAGCTTAATATTTTATTTATTAAAATTATCCCAAACGATCTTCGAAATATCGGAAACCATTCTCGTATTTACCCTTTCTGTTTCTATGGAATTGCTTACAAATACGGCAATTGCGTAATGTTTTCCGTTGGGTAGGGTAATGATTCCCATATCGTTTTCTGCTACTGTAAGAATGTTATCGGGCTTTCCGGAAGAGCCTGTTTTATGGGCAACAGGTGTTCTTTTGGGCAGCTGTTCCACAATTTTATTAGTTCCTGTTGTGGTAGCGAGCATAATTTGCATTAAGAAATCTGTGGATTTTTTGGAAAGTAATTTTCCGTCATAGAATTTTTTTAAAAGTGCTACTGTGGAGTTGGTGCTGCTTTCATTTCCATATTGATTTTTCCAGTCTTTATGCATATCATCCTCAGTATACTTAATTTGAAGGTCTTTCACCCCTTTAGAATCCATAAATTGCTGAACAACCTTGGGGCCTCCTATAAGTCTTAAAAGAAAATCACAAGTGTTATTATCACTCTGAGCTACTGTATACTTAATAATTTCTCCTAAAGAAAGCTCAATATTCCCTTCCGGATATTTTTCGCGTAAAGGAGACCACGTATTTTCAAGTAAGTCGGATTTTTTTATTAAAAATTTCTGATCTGTTGAAAATTTGCCTTTGTCTGCCATATCCAGCACAGTACTGACCAGGTGGAATTTGAATACACTTAGCAAAGGGAGTTTTTTATCACCGTTTTTGCTGTATTTAAAGTTACTTTCAAAACTCAGAACAGATACTCCTACGGTAGCTTTTTTATCCTTTATTATTGAATTTATTTTTTGATCCAGAGCTGATTTCTGAGCAGAAGCAAATGCCGAAACCAAAAGAAGAACAAATGTTATTTTTTTCATAGAAATGCAGTTAAAATAAATCCCTTTTAGAAGCCTAAAAGGGATTTGCAATTTAAGATAAATTCTTGTTATTTCAACTCAAAATAATTAAGGTTCGCCCCATCATTTTCGAAGACAATTCTGATTTTGTTTTCTCCTTTCTGTAAGGTGATATTTTGAGCTGAAACCGTTTTCCAGTTTTCATTTCCTCCTGTTGATGCAAGTGAAACCGTCGCTAAAACTTTTCCGGAAGCTGTTTCAATTCTTATTTTAGAAGGATTAGCCGCCGAATATCTGATGTCTGCTGCATAATTTCTGTCTCCTTTGGACTGAACCGTGTACTGAAGCCATTCTCCGGTTTCTGTTTTTCCTACATAATATTGGTTCGTAACCTTGTCGTTACATTTGTAGATATCTACACCGTCATTTCTCATCTGCTGTCCGGAGTTCCATTCTGATCTTTTAGCCGGATCACTTACCCAGAGATCAATGAAATCCTTATCAAGATAGGCAGACCCCATTCTTCCCAGATCATATTCCGAAGCGAATATTCTTCCCGGTGCCTGATGGTTTCTGAACGGTTTTGTAGAAGCATCCGTAATCTGCCTGAACATGGCATCAATCACATCTCTTTTAATCTCCGTGTTATTTAGTTTATAATTATCAGCAATCTGTAGTAAAGCTTTTTTAGCATACTCTTTAGAAGGCTTTTCACCTCCGTTTTTCCAGTAATCCAATAATTTTTCATATTCAGGCGTGATTTTTACATTGGTAACTCCTGCAATATTATCAATCTTTTTCATTGGCCAGAAGGCGTACCCAATGTTGTGTTTGCCCAAAAGCTGAATCAGCTCAGTAAACCATACATTGGAATTCTCACCGGTTTCCCCAAGCCATATCGGCATATTGTGCTTCTCTCTCAGATCCAGGGCAAATTGAAGGGTTTGATCATCATTGTAATTCCAGTATTTATGAAAGCTGAAAGCCATATTGTTATCCCAGATTGCCGGAAGTCCGTTATAATTATTTCCCCATCCGTTTCCTTCAATGAAAATAATATGTTTTTTATCCACCTCTCTGATGGCTGCTGTAATATCTTTCTGAAGCTTCCAGAGCGGAGCATTGGACATTTCATCCGTACCATTGGGGTTCTTTCCTGTGAAATTAATATTAGGTTCATTAATAAGATCATACCCTCCAATCCATGGATTGTCTTTATACCTTTCCGCCAGTTTTTTCCACAGCGCTACAGTTTTTCTCTGATTCTCTTCATTGGCCCAAAGTGAAGGCTTGGATTTATCATTATCAGAAATGTTAGCGTCATTTCCCTGACCTCCGGGAGCGGCATGAAGATCCAGTATCAAATATATTTTGTTATCGGTGCACCATTGAAGAAGATCATCTGTCATTTTAAAACCTTCCTCCAGCCACGTATCTTTTCCTTTTACAGGCTCTTTTTCAATAGGCAGGGTATAAAGATTGTAATGCATCGGCAATCTTATAGAATTGAATCCTGCTTTGGCCAGAAAGCCGATATCCTGCTTTGTGATTCCGTTTTTCAGATACGCTTTGTAGAACTCATTCATTCCGTCTTCACCAATCAACTCCGCAATTTTCTCCTTAATCTTATACTGAGGACCAGCAAAATCAGCAGTTTTCAGCATATATCCTTCCTGAAGCATCCAGCCACCCAGCCCAAGGCCTTTCAACTGAATATCTTCACCTTTATCATTAACGATTTTCTGTCCCGAAGTCTTCAGTAATTGTGATGTCCCGAATTGAGACAATAAAAGTGCGGATAATAAAATGGCTCTTTTCATAGTAGTTTCAATGGCTTAAAATAATAGGAATTTTTTAGAAATTAGTCATACTGAATGTTGGCATCATAGTAAGAGTCTACATTCAGACCATTTATTCTGCCAGGAATCCATTGCGTATGTAAAACAAAATCTTTCAATTGTTTATTGAATTGTTTTTCAAATATATTGTTTTTTTTGTTTTGAAATTCACTTTTTACTGATAAATCCTTAATTTCTCCGTTTTTAGTAATAATAAAAGAAGCTGAAGTATAGGAATAAAACTTTTCCTTTTTTGTACTATATCCTTGGGGAGTAGGAAATTTTTTTAGGTAATCAGTTTGCAGCTTTTCAAACTGATTGTCTGTGGTTGAGTTAGGATAGCGCGAAATATTATCGCATTGTTCATATGAAAATATTTCATCGGGATTATTTTTTATAAATAATTGTTTCGCCGTAAAACGCAATGAGTCTATAAATTTCTTTCCAAATCTTTTTAAAATAAGTCTGTTCATCTCGATTTCCCGGCAGTTTTCATACTGATCATTCGGAAATCTTACGCAAGATATGGGAATTTGCTGCGTTTTTATATGATTCTTGTTCAGAAGCTCTATAAATTCCTTTTCACCCAGATAATCATAGCCTAAGCCTGAAAAATTGGTCCAGGTATACTTTTTATAATTGAAATCATTTTGTGCCTGCTTTTTTTGATCATCACAATCTATCTCATAACCATTTTTTTTTTGATTACAAGATAGCATTGTGATTGCTGCCAAAAATAGTGCAGACTTTATTTTCATGTTAACTGATCAGTTTCATAATCTCTAAAGCCACCTTCAACGCTTCAGTTCCGTCTTCAAGGGAAACTTCTACATTTTTGTTGCCCGTAATGGCATCTGCAAAAGAGTTTAATTCATCCAGAATAGCATTGTTAGGCTGGATATTCGGATATTCAAACAGAATCTGGTTCTTTTCTCCCTCTGCATTTTCAATAATCATATCAAATGGAGTAGGGGTTTCAGGAGCATCCTTCATTCTGATTACTTCAGCCTTTTTCTCAAGGAAATCAACGGAAATGTAAGCGTCTTTCTGGAAGAATCTGCTTTTTCTCATCGCCTTCATAGAAATTCTGGAAGTCGTAAGGTTGGCAACGCATCCGTTTTCAAACTCTATTCTCGCATTGGCAATATCCGGAGTTTTGCTTACTACGCAAACGCCGCTTGCATGAATATTTTTTACTTTAGATTTAGCAATGCTTAATAAAATGTCAAGATCGTGAATCATAAGATCCAATACTACGGAAACATCCGTACCACGTGGATTAAATTCTGCCAGTCTGTGGATTTCAATAAACATCGGATTGCTGATATATTCCTTGGTAGCAATAAAAGCCGGATTGTATCTTTCAACGTGTCCTACCTGTGCTTTGATTCCTTTTTCCTGGCACAAACGAAGAATTTCTTCTGCCTGTTCAAGAGTCTGGGTTACCGGTTTTTCAATAAAGAAATGAAGGCCTTTTTCAATGGCTTTTAAAGCATAGTCATAATGATAAACAGTTGGAGTGACAATATCAAGCATGTCAATCTGCTCAAGCAATTCATCAAAATTTTCAAAATATTGATATCCGAATTCGGCTTCTAATTTCTTTCCGTTTTCAACATCTTTATCATGAAAACCTACAAATTCATATCTATCTGACTGATTAAGAAGTTTTAAATGTATTTTTCCCAAGTGTCCGGCACCTACCAAACCTGCTTTTAACATAGCTGTATTAAATTTTTGTAAATATAGTGAATGTACATTTATAAAATACATGACTTTTTACTTGGAAATGCACTAGATTAAAGTCATCCATTCATTAAAGAAATTACAGTAAATTAACGGTCTGAAAAATAACGATGAAAAGAATAATTTCGATTGTACTCATTGCTGGATTATCTACTGCAGCATGTATAGGAGATAGTCCGTATGACCCGCAGGCTCAATGTGGAACACCAACAAATCTGATATTTGAAAAAGGGAATAACCAGCTTTCCTGGAGCTTTATCAGCCAGGGCGAAGGATATTACGAAGTGCAGTATGGAGAGCAAGGTTTCACTTTGGGAAAGGGAACTACAGTGGTTACCTACAAAAATTCCTATAGCCTCCCGCTCTATCAGAATAATAAATATGATCTTTATGTGAGGAAAAATTGTGGAATAGACAATGGACGAAGTAACTGGGCGGGACCTATTACTGTTTTGGCGGGTAATACGACAACTTGTGTACAGCCAGCGTATGCAACTTATACCAAAACAACTTCCTCCGCGCTTTCTTCTACTTTTGATGCTGCGGTATCCTGGGATAACGATGGCGTTTCTGCGTATGAAACTGTTTTGACGATAAGTTCTGCGCCACCTGCGAGTGGACAATTAGCAATGACAGGCCAAAAAGCCGTCTACACGGGATTAAGTAAAACCCAGACCTATAACTTTTTTGTCAGAAAAAGATGTGCTGATAATACCTTTAGCGCGTTTTACGGACCTTATCCTATAAAATGGAATTAAGTAACAAGAATAAAGCTGTCACTTTTTGATTGCTTCTTTTTTGTGGATAATTCTTTGCTGCAATTTCTGAAATCTAATTTCTAATTTCTTACTTTTGTCAAATGCAGGATTCGTTTGTACATAAAGGAAAAAGAAAGATTTTAGTTGAGTATCTTCGAAACAGGATTGGAATTTCAGACGAGAATGTACTTTCGGCAATGAGTGAAGTTCCGAGACACCTTTTTATCGAAAGTATTTTTGAAGATTTTGCCTATGAAGACAGAGCATTTCCCATTCTGGCACATCAGACCATTTCCCATCCTTCCACGGTAGCGGAACAGTCTGAACTGCTGAAGGTAAAACCAGGTGAAAAAGTATTGGAAATCGGAACAGGATGCGGATACCAGACTGCCGTTTTAATGGCGATGAAAGCTCACGTATATACTGTAGAAAGGCAGAAAGATCTGTTTGATTTTTCCAAAAAGAAACTCAGAGAACTTCATCTGTTTCCAAAATTTCAGAGTTTTGGAGATGGTTTTGCGGGACTTCCCACTTTTGCTCCTTTCGATAAAATCATCGTAACCTGTGGTGCTTCCACACTGCCTACAGAACTTTTAAAACAGCTGAATATAGGAGGAATAATGGTGATTCCATTAGGACCAACGGATGAGCAGGTTTTATACAGATTTACCAAAGTAGGCCCTACAGAATTTGAAAAAGAAGAATTTGGAGCGTATAAATTTGTTCCGATGCTTGGTAATACGAATCAATAGTAAGAAGATTTCTAAAGAGTGTGTTATTCTGAATGCAATGTAATGAAGAATCTCATACAGCTTAGTCAATAAGATTCTTTCTCAGTCAGAACGGCAAAAGCCAGATAATTTGACTTTTAGAGAACCTATTTTCAAAAATAAAATTCATCTGTTTTAATCAAAATTTAAAATCTTTTAATCCATTTCGGAATGAAAATTGATGGAATTAAAGCCCTCTGTATAAATCACCATCACAAAAAATAAATAGATCTTGAATCAAACATTCAGATGAAAAGAGATAATTTTTTTAATATTAAAGTTCAATAACCTTACTTTTTGCGAGTGAGGTTTTTTTATTTAAAATCATTAAATAACAGTACAATGAAAGTTTTTATCAATAAAAGAATTCCGGAAACAGGAATTGAAATGCTGAAAGAAACGGGTCTGGATGTTGCCCACCCGGAACTCATATCTGAGGAGAATCTTTTTTTTGGATTTTCTGCTGCTGAAGCCCGAAACGGGATGGCGGGGATGACCGAAGGAAGTATTATCGCTATTGAAAGAAAATGAGAAAATGCCGCATTGTGCAAATCCTGAAGTATATTCTGATTATTCAGCATAACTTGGAATTATTTTTGTTTTAAGTATGTAAACCCTTAAATAACACTATCATGATACCGGAAGACAATATTAATGAACAAAACAGAAAGCTGGAACAGATGGATTATAATCCTGATGAAGATATTTTTCAGAAAGAAAAACATATTCCGCTTGATGGGGACGGAAATCCTATTCTGAATGAAGATTTTGATAAAGATAAAATAGATAAAGGCTTAGACATCCCCGGAGCTGAGGACGATGATGAAATGGAAGAAATAGGAGCAGAAGATGAAGAAAACAATTACTGGAGTCTCAGTGATAATGAAGATGACCATGAAGAAGAAAATGATGATGTTTTAACCTAAAATTTGACGATACAAAAACAAGCCTTATTGAATTTCAGTAAGGTTTTTTATGTTGAATAACGACTCATATGGGTCAGGGCAATTCCCCTCCCTCGGACTATCGTGTGGACACATCTTTAAAGATTTTGTAAGCTTTGGCTATATCTTTAAA